>CATONV010000017.1 GCA_951801655.1 uncultured Oscillospiraceae bacterium
ATTATCGCCGCCGTCATCATGGTGTGCGGCCTGGGCTTCAAAATCTGGGGCTTCAGCAATGAGTTCTCCGGCCTGACCTTCAACGTGGGAGGGACCTACATCACCCTCACCTCCCTGGCCATCGCCGCCATCGCCGGCATCGCCCTCAACGCCATCCTTCCCGGCAAGGACTACGAGTTCGGCTCCGACGTGACCAAGGGCCGCTCCGGCGACTTTGGTCGGTATTAAGATTACCTTTCAGCGGGCCTCCGGCTGTGCCGGGGGCCTGTTTCATAAAAGCGGAATATACTTCTCATGAAAAAATCATTAAATAAAGATAAAGCCCCTTGCGCCCGGAGAGAAAATCGGATAGAATAGAGACACCAAGCGGGAAACCGTAATTTAAAGGAGGCATCTGCAATGGATTTTAAGAACACCTTTGAGAATTTGAAGGACAGAGCTGTCGGTCTGGCGCAGGCTGGCGCGGCCCAGTCCAAGCGGTTGGCCGAGATTGCCAAGCTGAAGACGGCCAACATGGCCGAGGAGGACGCGATCAAGAAGGCCTACATTGAGATCGGCAAGCTGTACTATGCTGAGCAGGGCGCCTCTCCTGACGGGGCCTTTGTCGCCGCCTGCGAGAAGATTACTGCTTCCAAGGCGGCCATCGAGACCAACAACGAGCGCATCGCGGAGCTGAAGCAGCCCGGCGACCCTGAGCCCGAGACCACGGTGGAGGTGGAGATTGAGACCGCCGCTGAAACTGTAGAGGAGGCGGTCGAGGCCGCCGCCGAGGCTGTGGCTGACGCGGCAGAGAACGTCGCCGAGGAATTCAAGCAGGACTGATTTTCAACAGGGAGGCCGTCCGGATGGACGGTCTCCTTTGTCTGTCTTGCGCATGGAACGGCCTTCACCCGGGCAAACTGTGGCCGGGAGGGGAGTTTATGGAGTCATATGAGCAGTATTACCGCCTGCCCCAGGATGTGGTGGGGCACGACGCCGCCCTGCTGTCCTACTGGGACCAGATGCCCGCCAAGGCCCAGCTGCGGCTGCTGGAGAGCAAAATCACCGTGTCCACCCTGGGAGAGCTGGAGATGCTGGCTGATGAGCTGGGACAGGAATAGCTTGCGCATTTTGACAAAACATGGTACGATAGCGAAAAATGAAAGGGATGTGAATTCATGTTGTTCCTATGGTACCCCAAATGTACAACCTGTCAAAAGGCCAAAAAATTCCTGGACGAGTGCGGCGCTGTATACCAGGCGCGGCACATTAAGGAGGAAAATCCCTCCGTTGACGAGCTGCGGGATTGGTGGCAGGCCAGCGGTATGCCCCTGAAAAAATTTTTCAACACCTCCGGTATGCAGTACCGGGCACTGGGGCTGAAGGATAGACTTCCCGGGATGGGAGAGGAGGAGCAGCTGGAGTTGCTGGCCTCCGACGGCATGCTAGTGAAACGGCCCGTGTTGGTGGGAGACAGTTTTGTACTCACCGGTTTTCGGCAGGCAGAATGGGAGGAAAAACTGAAATAATTTCCAAATTACCAGAAGTGAGGCAAGAAATGCGTGCCTGTCCAGCGGGCAAAGGAAAACGGGCCGTTGGCACTGGAAATGGTGGGATTCCTCCCCA
This sequence comes from uncultured Oscillospiraceae bacterium, assembly GCA_951801655.1. Classification (GTDB taxonomy): domain Bacteria; phylum Bacillota; class Clostridia; order Oscillospirales; family Oscillospiraceae; genus Lawsonibacter. The sequence goes on from CATONV010000017.1 coordinate 1,606, forward strand.
CGGTTGAATCGGGAAAACTCAGGCCATAATGAGAGGGCGGACGGTTTGTCCGTCCGCTCGTTTTTATTTGGCAAGGGGGCGAAAATTTTGGAACAAGAGAAGAAAGGCCCGGGGGTGCTGGGACTGATCGTGCTGGGCGCTGTTCTCTGTCTGTCACTGGCAGGCGATTGGGGCCGTGCGGCTGCGGCATCCGCCCCGGCGGAGGTGGCAGTTCCCAGGCAGATGTCGGCCCCGGAGGCGCCTGCGGCGGTGGGCCGCAGGGTTATTCCGCTGGGCAAGGCGGTTGGCATTAAGCTGTTTTCCGACGGCGTGCTGGTGGTGGGACTGTCTCCGGTGGAGACGGAGGACGGCGCCTCCTACCCGGGACGGGACTGCGGGCTGAAGGCCGGCGACGTCATCACCCACATCAATGGCGGCGAGGTGGACACCATTGAGGAGGTTCAGGCGCTGGTGACCCAGAGCGAGGATGAGCCTCTCACCATACAGGCGGTTCGGGGCCAGCGTCAGCTCCAGTTGACGGCGGCTGCGGTGGAGAACAGCCAGGGAATCTGGCAGCTGGGGGTGTGGCTGCGGGACTCTATGGCGGGCATCGGCACTATGACCTTTTATGATCCCTCCAGCGGCGTGTTCGGGGCGCTGGGCCACGGCATCAACGACGTGGACACCGCCATGCTTATGCCGCTGGAGTCGGGGAGCATTATGCCCGCCAGTGTGTCTGAGGTGAAAAAGGGAGAAAGCGGCTCGCCTGGCGAGCTCCATGGCCAGTTTGACCTGACCAGGGACCTGGGAACCCTGTACGCCAACACAAACCTGGGGATTTTCGGACAAATGCCCCAAGAGACGGTGGGCAATGCGGTGGAGCCGGTGGAGGTGGCCTCTCGGGACCAGGTGGAGACCGGTCCGGCCACCATTTTGTCCAATATCCGGGGGGACGAGGTGGAGGAATTTCAAGTAAAAATTACTCACCTCTATCCCGAGGGGGACGGCACTCGAAGTATGATGCTGGAGGTCACCGACCAAACTTTGCTGGACGCCACGGGCGGTATTGTCCAGGGGATGAGTGGTTCTCCCATTTTGCAAAACGGCAGGCTGGTGGGTGCGGTGACCCACGTGCTGGTCAACGACCCCACCCGAGGCTACGGTATTCTGGCAGATAACATGGTTCGTCAGGCGACGGGAGAAACACGATAACAAGCTTCGACAGGGCATGCGGGTCCAGGCGGGTAACCTGGGCCCGCATTTTGTAGTAATAAGTTTTATTTATGTAGAAAAAAGGTCGAATATGCTGATAAAAAGAACCACAAATCTGAAAAAATGACTTGCATATTTTGCCATAATATGATAAATTGTAGGCGACCGGTCGAAACGCACCGTAAACGCTGGAGTCGGGACCTTTTACCGGTCGTCACAGATTATTTTGACGTTTTAATTAGAAAGGAAGGAAAACGAATGGAGAGCACGAAACGGATCGTGGTGGCCGATACAGGGATCGAGTTCAGAAAAAACCTGATTCGGGCACTGACAGAAGAACCTGATTTTCAGGTTATAGGCGAGACGGGCGATGGTGCTGAACTGATGCGCATCGTTCAGCGGGACCATCCTGACGCTGTCGTGATGGACATGGTGCTCACCGGGGGGATGGATGGCCTGGATGTGTTGGACTCTCTCTCCCGACTGCAGCAGCGCCCCAAGGTGCTGATTCTGTCCGGTTATATCAAAGGCAGCGTGGTGGACGCGGCTGCGGCCAAGGGCGCGGACTATTTTGTCAGTAAGCCCTGCCGGATCACCGCAGTGGGGGAGCGGCTGAGACAGGTCATGACGCCTGGCGGCACAGAACCGGAGGAGGAGCGCAGCGCCAATCTGGAGAGTCAGGTGACGGCTATTATCCACGAGGTGGGCGTCCCCGCCCATATCAAGGGCTACCAGTACCTGAGGGAGGCTATCATCATTGCCGTCAACGACATGGACGTGATCAATGCGGTAACTAAGGTGCTTTACCCCGAGGTGGCCAAGCGATTCGGCACCACACCCAGCCGGGTGGAGAGGGCCATCCGTCACGCCATTGAGGTCGCTTGGGACCGGGGCGATCTGGAGACCTTGCAAAAGTACTTCGGCTACACCGTGTCCAACGCCAAAGGCAAACCAACCAACAGCGAATTTATTGCCATGATTGCTGACCGTCTGCAGCTTGCGCGGCGGAAGACGGTCCTCTGATGCCTAACCCTTGCCTTTCCTGCCGAAAGCTGTTATAATGACAGTATAAGGTCTGAGCAGGGGTGAGGTTTGTCGCAATCTGTCGAAGGCCGGTTAAAATTGGAAAGGAAGACGGCGCAATGACTATACAATATACCCCCCGGGGCACCTGTTCCCGGCAGTTTCAAATTGAGGTGGAAGAGGGCGTCATCCAGTCGGTCCAGGTAGTAGGCGGCTGCGACGGCAACCTGAAGGGCCTGTCCTCTCTGCTGAAGGGAATGAAGGTGGAGGAGGCCATTGGGCGGATGGAGGGCATCCGCTGCGGGGGAAAACCCACCTCCTGCCCGGACCAGCTGGCCCAGGCACTGAAGACGGCACTGTAGTATAGAAGCCCGGAACCGCTGATCGGTTCCGGGCTTTTCGACTTGCCGGAGGAGAGGCCCGAGGTCAGCGCCGGCCGGGGCGCTGCTCCTGCCTGCGCTGAATGCCAAGCCGGGCGGCGTGGGGGGCGATATCCTCCCAGGGAGCCAGGAAGGTACGGATGCCCAGCCGGCGGGCCACCTCCACCTTTCGCCGCAGGGTGTCGCCGTCGTCAAACAGGACAAAATGGGCCCCGCTGTCCCGACTCATGTAGGTAAAATACCGGGCGCACAGGTCTCCGGAGAAGAACACTGCGGGGGCCAATCGGCGTTTCAGTTCCTCCAGCTCCGGAGGAGTGAGGGGCTGGCCGCAGCCGGTGGGGGAGGGGAGAAAGAAGTCCTCCCGCCTCAGTTCCAGGGCCAGAACCACCCGGCTTTCGCCGAAACGCTCCAGTGCTTCCTCCAGCCGGCGCTGAAGGGAGCCCCCGGACAGAGAGGAGGGAATCATCACCCGGGCGTGGGGGGCGTGGGGCGCGTACCTCTCTGTAACATACAGCGACCAGCCCCGGCGGGCGAACCGCTCGTCCAGCTGTCCTGCAATCTGCTCCAGAGGAGGCAGGCGGTTTTCGAAATCCAGAAGGGCCCCGGAAAAGCTCCGGGCCTGGCACTCGCCCAGAATCTCCTGACACAGGGGGCCGGTAGGGCCCAAACCGTCAAAGTCCCGGTCGTCCACCACCATGAGTCCGCCCTTGGGTGCGGTGCTGTCCGCCCGGAACAGATGGGGTCCCGGTCCCAGACGGTAGGCCAGGTGGGCCGGGGTGACCTGCCAGCCCCGCAGGACGGGCAGCTGCTTGGGCGGCAGGGTGATGATAAAGGTGTCCTGTGGCATAGGAATCCCCCTTGTCCGAAGTTTCAACCTGTGATATACTACGCTGTACAGCCTATGAAGTCGGAATGCGACTTAGAACAGAAACAGCCCCCCTTTCCAAAGGGGGCCTTTTGGAGAGGAGTGTATTCCATGTCTTTATTGCCCATCCCCCGGGGAGTCTACCCCTCGGTGACGGATATCTCTCCCCGGATACTGGCGGAGAAAGGGGTCAGGCTGGTGCTGGCCGACCTGGACAACACTCTGGTCCCCTACAAGGTGAGCCAGCCGCCCCCGGCGGTGGCCGCCTGGAAAGAAGAACTGGCGAGATGCGGGATTCAGCTGTTCCTGCTGTCCAACAGCCGTAAGCCAGGCCGGGCCCGGCAGTTTGCGGAGCAGCTGGGAATTCCCTATCAGGGACACTCGGGCAAGCCGAAGAAGGCGGGCTATCTCAGGGCTATGGAGAGAATGGGGGTGACGCCCGCCCAGACCGTTATGGTGGGGGATCAGATTTTTACCGACACCCTGGGGGCCAACAACGCCGGAGTGGCCCCTCTGCTGGTGGAGCCCATTCGGCTGGCCGGCAACCCGGGGCGGTACATCCGCTACGCTGTGGAGACCCCCTTCCGCCTGCTGGGGAAAAGGAGGCCCTTTGTATGAGAGCGAAATTCGGCCCGGCGGGCAACAGCGACAGCTTTTCCAAGGTACACAAGTCCTCTCTGGCCGCCCCAAAGTGGATTGCCGACTTCGGTCTGGACTGCTACGAGTACCAGTGCGGCAAGGGGGTCCACGTGGGGGAGGACACTGCCGTTAAAATCGGGGAGAACGCCCGGGCGGCGGGAATTTCTCTGTCCCTCCACGCCCCCTACTTTGTCAACCTGGCCAACCCCGACCCGGACGCCCTGAAAAAGACCGTCGGCTATATTACCGCCGGCTGTCAAGTGGCGGATTGGATGGGGGCGGGGCGGGTGGTGATCCACTCCGGGGCGCTGATGAGGCGCAGCCGGCGGGAGGCCCTGGACATTGCCAAAAAATCCCTGGTCGAGGTGATCGCCGCCTGCGACGGCCAGGGGTTTGGGCAGATTGCCCTGTGCCCTGAGACCATGGGCAAGATCAATCAGCTTGGCGACCTGGACGAGGTGCTGGAGCTGTGTACCCTGGACGAGAGGCTGATCCCCTGCATCGACTTCGGACACCTTTACGCCCGCTCCCTGGGGGCGGACGACGGGGAAGCGGCCTTTGCCCACATGTTGGACCGGGTGGCCGAGGTGCTGGGCCCCAACCGGGCCAGTACCTTCCACAGCCACTTCTCCCACATCGAGTTCACCCCCAAGGGCGGGGAGAAGTGCCACCGCACCTTTGGCGACGACGGGGGCTACGGCCCGGACTGGGCCCCGCTGGCGGCGGAGATCGCCCGCCGGGGCTGGTCGCCCACCTTTATCTGCGAGTCCGCCGGCACCCAGGCGGAGGACGCGCTGGCCATGAAGGAAATTTATAAGGTACTCTTGTAGGGGCGGACATGGTCCGCCCGCCTTGCGAGTATGCTGCTTCTGCTGGCGCACAGTGTACTCTCCCACAGACAAAAAGGAGTTAAAGCCATGAACCATATTGAAAAAATCGCCGCCCAGCTGCCGGAGTACGGCCTGGACGCCATGATGATTACCAGCCAGTCCGGAGAGAGGTACGCCCTGGGCTTTCACGGAGAGGGGCTGCTGCTGGTCACCCGGGACGGGGCCCGATACTCCACCGACGGCCGCTACATAGAAGCGGCCCGGGAGAAGATTACCGGGGCAGAGGTGGTCCTCGCCTCCCCGGAGAAGGGGCACCTGGCCTTTGCAAAGGAGTATATTGAGGCCAAAAACCTGCATAACATCGGCTTTGAGAGCGGCGCCATGACGGTGGACGGCCACCGAAAGTACGAGCAGGCGCTGCCCGGTATCCTGGTGCCCGCACAGAAGCTGCTGGATGACCTGCGCGCCTCCAAGGACCAGGGGGAGCTGGCCCTGATGCGTCAGGCCCAGGAGATTACTGACGAGTCCTTTAAGGCCATTTTAAACTTCATCCGTCCCGGCATGACAGAGAGGGAGATCGCCGCCCGGCTGGTCTATGAGCTGATGAGCCGAGGCGGGGACAAGGTGTCTTTCGACCCCATCGTGGCCGCAGGGAGCAATGGTTCCCGGCCCCACGCCGTCCCCGGCGATCAGGTGGCGGACACGGGCATGTTTATCACCATGGACTTTGGCTGCAAGGTAGAGGGCTACTGTTCCGACATGACCCGCACCGTGGCCCTGGGCAGTCCCACCCAGGAGATGGAGGCGGTGTATAACGCCGTTCTGGCGGCCCAGCGGGCGGGAATCAATGCCGCCCGGGCGGGAGTCACCGGTCAGGAGATCGACGAGGCGGCCCGCCGGGTACTCCGGGAGGCGGGCTATGGCGAATACTTCTCCCACAGCTTTGGCCACTCTCTGGGGGTGGATATCCACGAGTCCCCCAACGCCGGCTCCAAGGAGACCCGACCCATGCCTGTGGGCGCCGTCATCTCCGCCGAGCCGGGTGTCTACATCCCGGGAAAATTCGGGGTGCGCATTGAGGATGTTCTCATCCTCAACGAAAACGGCTGCGAGGACATCACCCGGTCGCCCAAGGATTTGATTGTACTCTAGATTGGCCTGAAGCCTTCCCACTGGAAGGAAGAGGGCTGAAAAGAACGTAGGGAGGGCCCAAACATGGACCGCGAAAAAACCTGCTGCTTCACCGGCCACCGGCCCGACAAGCTGCCCTGGGGGGAGGACGAAACAGACCCTCGGTGCCTGCGGCTGAAGGATAGTATTGCCCGGGCAGTGGAGGACGCCTATGTGTCGGGCATCCGGCACTATATCTCCGGCATGGCCCGGGGAGGGGATTTATACTTTGCTGAGGCGGTGCTGACACTGCGGGAGGCGGAGGGCGATCTCGCCCTGGAGTGCGCCCGGCCCTGCGAGACCCAGGCGGACAGCTGGCCGGCAGCGGAAAAAGGGCGCTACCAGTCGATTCTGGACCGGTGCGACTTTGAAACCTTGGTCCAGCACAGCTATGACCGCTTTTGTATGATCCGCCGCAACCGCTACATGGTGGACCATTCCGGGCTGCTGATCGCCTTGTATAACGGGATCCCCAAGGGGGGGACCTTTCAGACCCTGGCTTACGCCATGAAAAAGGGGTTGACCATCCACACCATTGATCTGGAGGATTTTTTATGAACACCCTGATGCACATCTGCTGTGCCCCCTGCGCCAACCGGCCGATCGCCCGCCTGAGAGACGAGGGACTGTCTGTTGTCGGCTTCTGGTTCAACCCCAACATCCACCCCTACACCGAGTACCAGGCCCGGAAGCGCACGCTGGAGGAGTACTCCAGGGAGATCGGCATGAAGCTGGTCATCGGCGGAACCTACGATCTGCGGCCCTTTGTCACCGCCGTGGCGGGGAACCTTGACAGCCGCTGCGCCTACTGCTACCGAGTGCGCATGGAGGAGACGGCCCGGTACGCCGCCGCCAACGGCTTTGACAGCTTTACCACCTCGCTGCTCATCTCGCCGTACCAGAATCACGAGGCCATTGCCGCCGCTGCCCGGGAGATGGGGGAGAGGTACAAGGTGGAGTTCCTCTACCGGGACTTTCGCCCTCTGTTCCAGGAGGGGCAGCAGTTTGCCCGGGACCACGGCTTCTACATGCAGAAATACTGCGGCTGTATTTTCAGCGAGGAGGAGAGATATATGGCGGCCAAGCGAAAAAAGAAGGCCGCGGCGGCCCAATAAAAAAATCCCGCCTCCTCACGGAGGCGGGATAAAATTTTGCTTACCCGAAAATGAGGGGCAGGACATTGAGGAAGATGGTGATGATCACGCCGTTGAAGAAGTCGATGAACAGCGAGCCCACCAGAGGGACGATGAAGAATGCCTGGGGCGCGGGGCCGAAACGCTTGGTGATGGCCTGCATGTTGGCCATGGCGTTGGGGGTGGCGCCCATACCGAAGCCGCAGAAGGCGGAGGTCATGACGGCGGCCTCGTAGTCCCGACCCATCACGTTGAACACAACGAACCGGGCGAAGAGGAACATCAGCAGCACCTGAGCGGCCAGCATGACCACCATGGGGACGGCCAGCTCAGCCAGCTGCCACAGCTTCAGGGACATGAGGGCGATGGCCAGGAAGATGGACAGGGACACGTTGCCCCACATGTCGATGGCCTTGGCGGGCAGAACGATGCGCTTGACGTCGCAGACGTTGCGGATGATGGCGGCGATGACCATGGCGCCGATATAGGTGGGGAAGGTAAACTTGATCTCCTTGCCCATCAGGACGATCTGAGCGTTGTTAAAAGCGGTGGTGATCAGGGTGCCCAGGCCGGAGGCCACCATCAGCAGGATAATGGCGTTGGTAAAGGCGTCGATGTCCAGCCGCTCAGCCTTTTCCTTTTCGGCCTCAGACTCGTTGTCCATCTCCTCGATCTCGGCCTCGCTCTCAGTGGAGGTCAGACCCTTGCGGACGATGATGCTCCGGGCGGTGGGGCCGCCCATGAGGGAGCCGGCCACCAGGCCGAAGGTGGCGGCGGCCATAGCCATGACCTGGGCGCCGGCCAGGCCCATCTTTTCCAGCTCAGGCCCGTAGGAACCGGCAGTGCCGTGTCCGCCCACCATGGGGATGGAGCCGGCGGCCAGGCCCAGACGGGCATCCAGACCGAAGACCACGGCGATGACGGGACTGAGAATGTCCTGTAGGATGACCATTACGATGGCAATGGCCAGGAAGGTAAACACCTTTTTGCCGCCCTTTTTCAGCAAGCGGAAGCAGGCGGTGTAGCCCACGCTGGTGAAGAACAACGTCATGAAGTAGTCCTTCACATTTTCGTCAAAGGACAAGGCCAGCACGCCGGCGGCGTACAGGCCCAGGTGGACCAGGGCAAAAATCAGGCCGCCCACCACGGGTGCGGGGATACAGCAGGCTTTCAGGAACTGTACACGGTTGGTAAGGAAGCGGCCCAGCACGAACAGGAGCATGGCGACGCCCGCCGTCTGGTACATGTTCAGGGTGATTTCTAACACAGTACTCTCCTTCTTTCTCCTAAATTCAGGACCGGCGATCCGCCAGCCGGCCCACGTTTCCAGGGAAATTCTATGACCTTGCCGACAAAAAGTTTCAAATTGTATCGATAAACGAAAAAGTTCTCAGAAAAGCACAAAGCAACACAGGAGAAATTGTGTAATTTAAACAATGAACAGTGCGGTGCTAGTCCTCCTCCACCAAAATAATCAGCCCATCCAGAAATTTTTTCAGACTGGCCTTCCCCCGGGGGCCCTTCCCCTGCTGACAGGCCATCTCCGCCCGGACCTCGTGGAAGGGGAAGAGACGGGTGGCGTAGCGGAGAAAGAATTCGTTGTTGTAGTCCTCAATTCCCAGGCTGGCAATGTGACTCAGCCCCCTCTCCACCGCCCGGCGGATGCGCTGTTCGGTGGACTTGGGCGGGCCGGGGAGGCGGGCGCACAGGGCGGATACGCCCATTTGAGATACGCTGCCGCCCTCCTCCAGCAGGAGAAGGCACAAGTCGGTAATATCCTTGGAGCCCTTTTCCCCGGCCATGCCCAGCTGGCTTAGGATGTGGGTCAGCCTGCGGCGGCGAAGCTCCGCTGGGCCGGGCCGGGAGACGGGGGCCTCCCGGCCGGCAAAGACACTCTGAATGGTCTTTAAGGCCCTCTCATTTTCGATCTGGTTTTTCACATTGGTGATAACCTGGCGCACCTCGATAAGGTTGATAGGCTTCTGGATAAAGAAATCCACCCCTGCGGTATAGGCTTTGGCAATCATCTCCTTGGCCGACACCTGAGAGATCATGATAAATTTTGCTCCGCAGCCCCTCTCCTTCAGCTCCCGCACCACCTGAATGCCGTCCTTTCCGGGCATGAGCAGGTCGATGAGAACCAGATCAGGGGCCAGATCCAGCACTCTGTCCAGGTCGAGAGGGCCGTCTCCGGTGTCGCCGCAGACGGCGCCCAGCCCGCCACGCTCCACGATGTCCTCTAAAATACCGATGACAGAGATATCGTCCTCTATGATAAAAATTTTCACAGCGTTTCCCCTCCAGTTACAGCATTCAAAGGCAGGTCTACGAAGAACGTGGTGCCCCTACCGGACTCGGACTCCACCCGGACGGCGCCGCCCAGCTCATCCATGATGTATTGGACGGCGGGCAGCCCTACGCCCCGGTTGATATCCCCGGTGGCCTCGTTGAATTTGGTGGAATAGCCCACCTGAAACAGCATTTTCATGGCTCTGGGCGGGATGCCGGGGCCATCGTCCGCCACAGTGAGACGAAAGCGGTCTTCCTCTGTGCCGATTGTTACCCGTACGGTCCCCCGGCCCCGGTCGGCCTGGATTGCCTCCGCCGCGTTGGTGACAAGATTTTTCAAAACGGACAGCAGCCGGTAGTGTTCTCGAATGGGGAGGTCCCGGCGGTACTGACACTCCAGGCGGATACATTCCCGCTTTTTGCCCAGAAACTGCCGGGTAGATACCTCCAGGATAGACAGCAGGTCGGACAGGGTCATTGCCTGATGGTCGTAGGCCTCGGCCACGTCCTCTTCCAGACCGCGGATGATGCGCAGATTGTCTTTTTTCACCTCGTGGACGTCCCGAGCGATGGACAGGGCCAGGGAGGTGAGCTCCTCAGGGGCCTGCCGGCCTTCCAGCTTCTCATAGAGGCGGTAGGCGCCGGACATGACTCCTTCAATGTCCTCAGCGTCCTTTTTGAGAAAGTACAGCTCTGTTTTCAGGTTGGCCGTCATGAGGAAGAGGCGGCGGTAACGCTGTTCGTGCTCTGAGCGGAGGAGAAGCTGACGGTAGCCCTGTCCCGCCCACAGAATGGCGCAGGCGGTAAGAGAACGCACCAGGGCCACCCCGGCCAGAGGCAGGAGATTGGTCAGCATGGTGAAGCGGCTGGACAACCACAGGTTGAGCAGGTTGGAGGCGAAATCGCACAGCCAGAGGGAGAGGCTGAGACGAAGGGGCGGCGCCGCCCGCCGGTCTGAAATCAGCAGACAGAGCAGCGCGTCGTAACACAGATAGAACACCCCGCCGGGGTACTCGATGAGCAGAGAGTGAGAGAGGGGCATTCCGCCCAGCAAATCAATGGCCACCCGGATTAGAAGGACGCACAGTCCGGTGACCAGTCCGGTGTCCGGGCGGCGGCGGTCGCCCAGCAGCGTGATGAGCAAAACAGGGTAGAGAATGGCGGCGGCGGACACCCGAAAACCCTCCGCCCACAGGGAGAGATGGACCTGACTGGTGAGTGCTACCACCACGCCGATAAGCAGCTGCCGCTGCCAGACACTCAGCCGCAGATCGCGGTTTGCTGATTCCATGGACATGCCCCCTCTCAAAGGTGCTGACAATATCATCAGGTGGGGTGCGCTACAGGGTTCAGGGCGCCGAAGGCACAGCCCACTGTCCCGCCCAGCAGGAGCAGCGTCTTGACCTGCCTTTGCAGTGAGGTTGCGGCGGGCAGGTCGGCGTAAGCTGTGTCCCGTGGACGCCGGAACAGGTGTTCAATAAATTCCTGGTCTTCCCTGTTCTCTCGCAGGATGCAAAACCGGTCCTGAAAGGCCAGAATGTTGGAGTTCCGGTTCAGCAGCGGCCTCAGCCGGGGGGAGAGAAGCCAGGAGTCGCAGGTATAGCATTCAGACCGGTAATGGGGAAAGCAGGTATGAAAAAACGACTCCGCCTGCGCCAGGGAGAAGTCTACCGCCTCCGGCGTCAGCTGGGCGTCTGAGGGGATGTGAAGGGCGAGTGCAGGTCTGTTCTCATAGGGCAGGAACTCATACTCCAGTGCGCCGATCCGAAAGAGAGACAAACTGGTCTGCCGCCAGCTCCACCATCCCCGGTCGAAGTACATTTGCCCGCACTCCCTGAGAAAGCGGGGGAAACACCTCATGGTGTCAGTATATATCTGGTCGGGAATATGCCGGTCCTGATAGCGGTCATACGCCCGCCGGGCACACTCCAGATAGCAGAACAGCAGCTTGAAGTGTCCGGGACCGTCGGAAAGGAGAGCGTTCAGCTCCCGGTAGGCGGCGGGCGCGGTCTCACGGTCCAGCAGCCTCTCCAGATAGGGCGCGGTCTGCTCCCAGGGGATCTCACGGGCGGCGCACTCCAATTGCCCGATGACCTCGGGCTGTAAACCAATCAGATGGTAAAGCTCTTGTAATTCCATAGCATTCATTTTTCAAAAAGAGCGCCCCCGGTCGGGGACGCTCTTAAACATTACGATTAGGCCAAAGCTTTCTTGGCGGTGTCGGTAAGCTGGGTAAAAGCGGCCTTGTCGTTGACGGCCAGCTCGGCTAGCATCTTGCGGTTGATGACAATGCCGGCCTTCTTCAGCCCGTTCATAAAGGTGGAGTAGTTCATACCGTTCATCTTGCAGCCGGCGCTGATGCGGGTAATCCACAGCTGACGGAAGTCGCGCTTCTTCAGCTTGCGGCCGGTGTAGGCGTACACGCCGGACTTCATCACGGCCTGGTTGGCCATCTTAAAGTGCTTGGACTTGGAGCCCCAGTAGCCCTTGGCCATCTTCAGGATTTTATTTCTTCTTTTGCGCGTCATCATCGCGCCCTTCACTCTTGCCATTGTTCGTTCCCTCCTCCGTCTTACTTATACAGGATCATGCGCTTGACAGCGGCCTCGTTGGTCTTGTCGGCGATGGTGGTACCGCGCAGGGCCCGCTTGAGCTTGGTGGTCTTGCCGTGGCCATTGAGCAGGTGACGCTTCTTGGTCATGGCCCGTTTGACCTTGCCGGTGCCGGTCAGAGAGAAACGCTTTTTGGCGCCGCTGTGGGTTTTAATTTTGATTTTGTTCGCCATAACAGTTAAAACTCCTTTTCTTACTTTTTCCCGGGTTACTGTCCCGAACGGGGACGAACGGATCGGGCCTACTTTTTGTCTTTGGCGGGCTTGGGGGAGAGGAAGATGGACATATGCCGGCCCTCCAGCTTGGGGGACTTGTCCATGACGGCGACCTCGCCGCACTCCTCGGCAAACTTGAGCAGCAGGTCCTGACCGATGTTGGTGTGGGCCATCTCGCGGCCGCGGAAGCGGACGGTGACTTTGCACCGGTTGCCCTCGGCCAGGAACTTCTGGGCGTTGCGCAGCTTCACGTTGAAGTCGTTCACATCGATGCTGGGAGACATCCGGATCTCCTTGATCTCCACCACCCGCTGGTTTTTGCGGGCTTCCTTCGCGCGTTTGGTCTGCTCGAACCGGTACTTGCCGTAGTCCATGAGCTTGCACACGGGGGGGACGGCATTGGGGGAGATCTTGACCAGATCCAGGCTCCGCTCCTCGGCCAGGCGCAGGGCCTCCTGAGAGGACATGCGGCCCAGCTTTTCGCCGGACTCGGAGATCAGCAGGACCTCTTTGTCGCGGATCTCTTCATTGGTTTGATGACCTGTGTTAGCGATGGGAAAGCACCTCCAGACAAAATAAAAATGTGGCTGCCGGTATGGCCCCCACATCACAGCAAAACAACACCGGAATATCCGGCGATGTTACTCCATGTTAACCCTTTGGCGGAAGGCCTGGGGTGAGGACGGGGAACCGTGCCTGCTTTTTTGTACAACGCGCATTATAGCACCGGAAAAAACATGTGTCAAGGGAAAATTGACACTTTTTATAAAAAAATTTGGGCGGCAGCCGTGAAAGAAGATTTACATAACGATAAAACATAAACGCGGGCCAAAAAAGTTTTACACATTTTCCACAGGTTTGTCCACAATACCGTGGAAGAACCCCCGCTATTTCAGGAACAAAGCGAGGAGAATGCGCCAAAATGAAAGAAGACTTTCTTGCGATAAAGTATATTTGGATAACATAATGCGGTTTATTTAACAACCAGCTCTCCGGATAGAACAGTCTCCCGGGTGAGGACCTCTCCCTCGGACAGCTCTATCTGAAGGGTGGTCCTCTCCCAAAGGTCGTCTTCCTGCGGACCTGTGTGGCGATAGCGGGAGAGGGAGAGAAAGCGGATGGGGCCTGCCGGGGCAAGAACTTCGCAGACTTCCATCAGCTGTTCCGCCATCTCCTCCTTGCAGGCGGCCTGTGTCAAAACAGGGGCGTCCGCGTCTTCATAGACATAGACGAAAACGGAGGCAGAGGCCTGTTCCGGGGCAGCCGCGGACCAGGATATATACCAGTGTGTCTCAAACTTTCCGGGTTGCCGCAGACCGTTGATTCGGAGAGACTTTTCAATCTCCAGTTCCTCCCACAGCGCCTCCTCCCGCACCTTGTCCCAGATCATCCCATCGGCGCAGCCCAGGGAATAGGACTGGCCGCCCTTGGTAAAGGAGAGCCAGTAGTAGCCATCCTCCAGATTGTACACGGCCCAGCTGCCCTCGGGTGTCCAGTCTGGGTGGACCTGGGCGGCGTAGGAGGTCATTCTCCGGGCGGCGAGCAGATTACCGATCACCGGCGGAAAACCGAAGCGCAGGACAGTGTAAAGACAAACGGGGATTACCAGAAATATAAGGAAGAATGCGGCAACGATCAACCTGGGAAGATACCGTTTCACCTTTTCTTTCATGATATCCTCCTGTTTCTGTAGGGGCGGGTATTACCCGCCCGTCCTCGTAGGATATAATACCGGAATCGCGCGGGTGGATGATATCTGCCCCGGCGGGTGTCACCGTGCGGCGGGCGGCCTGTGGCCGCCCCTGCAATCATTATCCCAACGCAATGTCTCGTGTGGCGTAAGCATTTAAGTCCCAGCCGGCGGTGTGTCCCGCCTGGAACTCGTAAAAGCCTTGGCAGCCGATCATGGCGGCGTTGTCGCCGCAGTATTTCAGTTCCGGGAGGAAGAGACTGTCTCCACTCCGGGCGCAGGCGGCCTGAAGGTCGGCGCGGATGCGGCTGTTGGCGGCTACCCCGCCCGCCACGGCAATTTTCCCATAGCCCTTCTCCCGGGCGGCCAGCATCACCCGGGGGACCAGGGAATCACTCACCGCCTTCCCGAAGCTGGCGGCAAAGGCGGGTAGATCCAGGACCTCGCCCTTCTGCTGGCTGTTGTGAATCAGGTTGAGGCTGGCCGTTTTTAGCCCGGAGAAGGACATGTCCAGCTCCGCCCCGGACACGTGGGCCACGGGCAGGGGATACCGCCCGTCGTCTCCCCCCTGCGCCAGCCGGTCCATGGGCCCGCCCCCGGGGTAACCGATGCCCAGCACCCGGGCGACCTTGTCAAAGCACTCCCCGGCGGCGTCGTCCCGGGTCCCCCCCAGGACGGACAGCTCGGTGTAGGACCGCACGTCCACAATGGCGGTAGTCCCTCCGGAGACGCACAGGCAGACAAAGGGGGGCGTCAAATCCGGGTGGGTGATGTAGTTGGCGGCGATGTGGCCCCGGACGTGGTGGACGGGAATGAGGGGCAGATCCAGGGCCAGGGCCGCCCCTTTGGCGAAGTTGACCCCCACCAGCACCGCCCCGATGAGGCCCGGGGCGTAGGTGACGGCGATGGCGTCCAGATCGGTTTTGGACAGGCCGGCGTCTGAGACGGCCCTGTCCGCCAGACCGGAGACGGCCTCCACATGCTTTCGGGAGGCGATCTCAGGCACCACGCCGCCGTAAATGGTGTGCATTTCAATCTGAGAGGACACACAGGAGGACAGTACCGTCCGGCCGTCCCTGACCACGGCGGCGGCGGTGTCGTCGCAGGAGGATTCAATAGCTAAGATGTTCATAAACACACCGCTTTCAAGAGAATATTGCAGGGCGGAACAACCTTGGCCTGCCGCTTTTCAGACCAACATACGTGGTAACGGCGCACCGGGTCGTCGCGCCCTACGGGTTTTCTGGAAATTCTCGGGTCATGATGACGGCGTCCTCCCGGGGGTGCTGGTAGTAGCCGGGCCGCAGTCCGGCCCACTGGAAGCCGAATTTTTCATACAGGGCGATGGCAGCCGTGTTGGACTTGCGTACCTCCAGGGTGAGAAAGGCCAGGTTCACCTCTCCGAAGCGGCAGAACACCTCCAGCAGGGCGGAGGCCACCCCGTGGCGCCTGGCGTCAGGGACCACGGCGATGTTGTCGATGTAGCCTTCGTCCAGCACAGCGTGGAGGCCGGCGTAGCCCAGGATGTTGCCTTCCTCCCCGTCCTCCGCCACGATGAAGCTGGCCTGGGGGTCGAAGAGGGCGTCCTCCAGCAGATTTTCGCTCCAGGGGTCGGTAAAGCATTCCTTCTCCAGAGAGGCGATCTGGGGGATGTGGCTGCGGTCCATGGGGACGATTTCGTAGTACATTAGGAACACTCCTTCTCAAGGTGTGCAGGGGCCGACGACCTCGGCGGCCCGTCTTTATGTCACGGGGCGCGCCGGGTCGACGCGCCCTACAGGATACCGAAGAGAATAAATCCCACCGTATTGGTGCCCAGGTTGGCCCCCATGTGGACCAGCCAGGAGGGGAACAGGCTGCCCTCCCGGTCCAGCCAGTCGAAGAGAAGTCCGGCTGCGGTGAGTCCGGCCACCATCAGGAGGAGCAGCGCAGGGGAACCCCAATTGCTGGTGATGGACACATGGTACAGGGCGAAGGCCGGGGCGGAGAAGCTATAGGCCAGCTTCGTGTACCCGGCCCGGTACAGGGTAAGGAAGGCGAATCCCCGGAAGAAAAACTCCTCCAGCAGGGAGTTGCAGAAGGTGATATAGGCGGCGGCCAGGGGGAAGGTCTCCCGGGTGATGCCCTCCTTGGCGGCCAGGCTGGCCGGGATGGCGGACAGGTCCAGCCAGGGGGACAGCAGCAGGTAGCCGCCCAGCAGGAACACCAGCACACTCAGGGCCAGGGGAGCGGCCAGCCTCACGGCCCCGGCCTTTCGGAGGACATGGAAGGGCCCCCTGTCCCCGGACAGGAGCGTGTACAGCCCGGCGCAGCCCAGAAAGACAGCGAGCTTCAGGGCGGACTTTACCGGGTAGGCGGGCCGCAGGACCCCCTCCACCCAGGCCATAGTCAGGACGCCCGCCGTTACCAGCAGGAGAGTGAGACGGACCTGTTTCTTTGCCCCGGACATTAGGCCGCCCCCGTCAGCACCCGCAGGGCCAGTCGGCCGAAGTGGCGGGCGGTGGTGTAGACGGCGTACCGGGTGGTGGTCTGTGCCGGGTAGGCGTCCTCACCCCAGTCCTGGGCGGAGGCGGGGGCGGGGCCCTCGTAGATCACATAGGGGACCAGGCGGCGCTCCAGCGCCCGGACGGTTGGGCTGTCGTTCTCAATTACCCCGGCCAGGCCGTATTGGGACAGAATGCCCTGGACGAAGGTGACGCAGGTGTAGGCCTTGGAGATGGCGGGCCGCAGGTGGACCAGGGAGGCCAGGGCGGCGGGAGTATTATAGATGTATTCCTCCCTCTCGTTCCAGAGCCGTTCCAGATCGTTGTGGAGATACGTCAGCTCCTGTTCCGGCACCTCCACACGGCATATTTTCACCTTGGCTGTCCCGGCGAAGGACTGATACCGCAGGATGGACTCCACCACAAAGCCGCCGTAAAGGGGGATAGTCCGGTGGAGGCGGGCGAAGGAGTACATCTTGCGGATGTCCCGGCTGAGAGAGAGGGACACGTGGTTGTATCGGTTCCGGGTGGCTCCCCGAATCAGCCGCCCCATCCCGGTAGGGGTGGCGGAAAAGACTATATAGATTGCGTTATCCACGGATGTCACCTCGCTTATAGAGTTGGTGGAAACCGTATACCGCCCAGGCCAGTACGCAACCAACCGCCGGAGCAATGGACAGGATCATCAGAAGGGCCCATCCCAAGGCATCATAGCCGGTGGCGGTGAAAAAGCCGTAGGCAAACAACAGCACCGCGCCCACAATCACCAGCGCAGGGATTGCGGCCAACCGGCGCCGCTTTCGGCGGCACAGCAGGAGCTGGAAGCAGAACACCGGGACGGCGTGAAAGCCCAGGGACATCCAAAAAAGAAAGCGGCGGGCAAACCAGATTTCAAAGTGACTTGGAGCGAGCTGGCCGAAGTCGTAGGTGATATAGGTATAGACGATAGCCGCATAAACGGGCAGAGACAACAGAAACACAGTCAGCAAAATTTTATCGGTACGGTTATTCACGGGACGACCTCCTATCCTGTAGGGGCCGCCGCCCTCGGCGGCCCGTTTTCAGGTCATCCTCAGTGTATCAGAGAGAATTCCTCCCCACAATCAAATCGGGATAGTCGGTCGTTTTTAGCGGATAATCGGTCAGTGCGCCTCCGCCCAGGTTTTCCCTGGGTTTGTCTCGGCTAGCAGGGGGACGCTCAAAGCGGCCACGCCCTCCATCTCCTCCTCCACCAGCTTGCAGATGGCCTCGGCCTCAGCCTCCGGGCACTCAACGATGAGCTCGTCGTGGACCTGGAGGACCAGCTTCCCCTCGAAATGCTCCGCCTTCAGCCGGTCCCGGACCCTTATCATGGCCAGTTTGATGATGTCGGCGGCGGTGCCCTGGATGGGGGCGTTGAGGGCAACTCTCTCCCCGAAGGAGCGGGTATTGAAGTTGGAGGATTTGATCTCGGGAATCCACCGCCGCCGCCCCCAGAGGGTGGACACAAACCCGGCTTTCCTGGCCTGTTCCACCACCCCGTCCATATAGGCCCGCACCCCGGAATAGTGGGCAAAGTAGCGGTCCATATAGGCCTTGGCCTCCTGGACGGACACCCCGATGTCCTGAGACAGGGAGAAGGGGGAGATGCCGTAGACAATGCCGAAGTTCACCGCCTTGGCGCTCCGGCGCATCTGGGGCTGGACCTCCTCCACCGGCACGTTGAACACCTGGGAGGCGGTGATGGTGTGGATGTCCTCGCCGGACTGAAAGCCTTCGATCATGGCCTCATCCCCGGCCATGTGGGCCAGCAGCCGCAGCTCAATCTGGGAGTAGTCGGCGTCCACCAGCACGTTTCCCGCCGGAGCGGCGAACATTTTTCTCAGCTCCGCCCCCAGCTCGGTGCGGACGGGAATATTTTGCAGGTTGGGCTCGGTGGAGGAAAGCCGTCCGGTGGCGGTGACGGTGTTTTGGAAGGAGGTGTGAATGCGCCCGTCGGGGCCAATCACTTTGCCCAGACCGTCCACGTAGGTGGACTTCAGCTTGGTGAGCTGGCGGTACTCCAGGATGCTGTCGATAATGGGGTGCTCGCCCCGCAGCTTTTCCAGCACATCGGCGTTGGTGGAGTAGCCGGTTTTGGTCTTTTTCACCGGAGGAAGGCCCAGCTTGTCGAAGAGGATGCTCCCCAGCTGCTGGGTGGAGTTGATGTTAAAGGTGTCCTCTCCGGCCAGGGCGTAGATGGTCTTCTGCACTTCGTTGATCCGCCCGGACAGCATTTCTCCAAATTCCGCCAGCGCCCCCCGGTCAATGAGGAAGCCCTCGGTTTCCATCTCAGCCAGTACAGGACACAGGGGCAGGTCCACTTTTTCGTACAGCTCCCACATGCCCAGCTCCTTCAGCCGGGCGGTGAGAGTCTCCCGCAGGGCGTCGATGAGGAGGCAGTGGCGCATCATGGCCTCGGCGGGGGCGTTCAGGTCGGACAGGGGGCCGAAGGCCCCCTCCTCCAGGTAGACAGACGCCTTGGGGAACTGCCGGCTGTAGTAGGTGAGGCCCAGCTTGTCCAGCTGATAGCTGCCGTCGGTGGGGGCCAGGAGGTAGGCGGCCACCTCGGTGTCGAAGACGAAGCCGGCGGGGGTGATCCCCTCCTCCAGCAGGGCCCGGCACAGGTTTTTTACGCCGTGGGCCGCCTTTTTGATGGCGGGGTCGGAGAAGAGACTCCGAATCATTTCATTGTAATTCTCCAGCTTGTCCGCCCGCAGCAGGCTGGCGTTCCAGGAAGCGTTGTTCAGGTGGCACGCCACGCAAACCACGTCCAGAGAGGGCAGGGCAACGACGTGGACCACATCCTTGGTCCGCCACAGCTCCAGCAGACTCCGGGCGTGTTCCGGGGTGATGTCTGTCTCCAGGTAGCAGCCCCCCTCCAGCACGGCGGGGACGTTCGATTGGACCGCCTGCTCCCCCTGGGGGGCGGTGAGACCGTATTTGTCAATGAGCCTGGCAAACTCCAGGTTCAGAAACAGCTGGTACAGCTGGTTATTGTCCGGGGCTTGGCGCAGGTTGTCCTCCGGCTTAAAGTCGATGGGGGCGTCGGTACGGATGGTGGCCAGGTCGTAGGACAGCAGGGCGTTCTCCCTGCCCTCCTCCAGCTTCTTGATCAGGCCGGGTTTGGCGGGGGTGTCGGGGGCGGAGCAGATGTCGGGCATGTGGTCGTAGAGGTGGGCCACGGTGCGGTAGAGCCGGATCAGGGACATGGCGATCTTCTCACCCACCCCCTTGACGCCGGGGTAGTTGTCGGAGGAGTCCCCCATGAGGGCCTTCAGGTCGATCATGCTCTTGGGCTCAAAGCCGTACTCCTCCCGGAAGGCTTCCGGAGTGACGTCTCGGGTGGTAGTCCGCCCCATGCGGGTGGACACCAGTTTAACGGTGGTGTGGTCCGTTACCAGCTGAAGGGCGTCCTTGTCCCCGGTGACGATGTCGGTCTCCCACCCGGATTCCTCGTCCAGCCGGGCGATGGTGCCCAGCAGGTCGTCGGCCTCCCAGCCGTCCAGCTCGTACATGGGCACGTTCATGGCGGCCAGCACCTGCTTCAAAAGGGGCATCTGGCTGGCCAGCTCCTCGGGCATCCCCTTGCGATTGGCCTTGTAGCCCTCGTAGGCCAGGTGCCGGAAGGTGGGGGCGGAGCGGTCAAAGGTGACGCACAGGGCGTCGGGGGAGACCTCGTCCAACAGCTTGTTCAAGATGTTAAGAAAGCCGAGAATGGCGTTGGTGGGCTGGCCCTCTCGGGTGGTCAGGTTCTGACTCACCCCGTAGAAGGCCCGGTTGACGATGGAATTGCCGTCAAGAACCATCAGTTTTTTCATAGCGGAAGTCTCCCTCAATTGATTCAGTCTTGATGGTATAGTATACCAGCTTTTACCCCGTTGGGCAAGCAAAACAGCGGGAAGAAAAAGTCTGACAAAAACTTTTCTTTTCTTCTTTCAAACCTTGTGCTATACTTGTCCATAATCCGTCAAGCTGTGGAGGCGCCTATGCTGTTTAATTCTCTGGCCTTTCTGGCCTTTTTCCCCTGTGTTCTCCTGTTATATTACGCCCTGCCCTTTCGCTTCCGGAAGTATATGCTGCTGCTTGCCAGCTACTACTTCTACATGTGCTGGAAGCCGGAGTTCATCGTCCTTATTTTGTTCTCCACTCTGGTGGACTACTGCTGCGGATTGGGGATGGTGCGCTGGCCTAAACGGAAGAAGTGGCTGCTGGCCGTCAGCCTGACCATGAACCTGGGGCTGCTGTTCTTCTTCAAGTACCTGAACTTCTTTGGGGAGACCCTCACCGCCCTGTGCCGGGCGGTGTCGATCCCCTTCTCCGCTCCGGCGCTGAACATCATCCTGCCGGTGGGCATCTCCTTCTACACCTTCCAGACGCTGAGCTACACCCTGGACGTATACAAGGGAAAGCTGGAGCCGGAGAAGAACTTTGTTACCTTCGCCCTGTTTGTGTCCTTCTTCCCCCAGCTGGTGGCCGGACCTATTGAGAAGGCCTCCAACCTGCTGCCCCAGCTGAAGGCAGAGAGACCTTTTGACTACAGGGATGTCACCTGGGGAGCCAAGCTGATGGTGTGGGGCTTCTTCAAGAAAATGGTAGTGGCCGACCAACTGGCTGTGCTCATCGTGGACCCGGTGTACCTGAATCTGAAGGACTACCAGGGCGGAGTGCTGGTGCTGGCCACCTTCGCCTTTGCCTTTCAAATCTACTGCGACTTCGGCGGCTACTCCGACATCGCCCGGGGCTGCGCCAAGATGATGGGCATCGATCTGATGGTCAACTTCAAGTCTCCCTATTTTTTTTCCCACTCCATCGGCAACTACTGGCAGCGCAACCATATCTCTCTGAGCCGGTGGTTCACCGAGTATGTATACATTCCCCTGGGGGGCAGCCGCAAGGGGCGGGTCAAGCAGGTTTGGTTCACCACCGTCACCTTCTTCCTCAGCGGGCTATGGCACGGGGCGGAGTGGTCCTTTGTGATTTGGGGCCTGCTCCAGGCGGTGTACCTCAACCTGGAACGGGCTTTCCACCGGGCCAAGGAGCCGCCCAAGTCGCCCCCTCTCCACCTGCTGGCTATTTTGACCACCTTCTGTCTGTCCTGCTTCTCCCTGATCTTCTTCCGGGCGGCCAACATCGGCGAGGCGCTCTATGTGGTCCGGAATACACTTTGGGACATCGGCAGTCCGGCGCTGTACGTCAAAACGCTCCTGACGAACCTGACGGGGCTGGAGGCCCTGAACCTGGGGGTGAGGGAGGCGGTTTTTGTGCTGGGGGCGCTGCTGCTGCTGTTCCTCTTTGACCTGGCCGACGAGAAGACCGACGCCATCGCACTGGTGTCCTCCTGGCCGGCGGCGATCCGCTGGGGGTGCTACCTGGGGCTGGTGATGATTGTGCTGATTTTCGGCGTTTACGGTCCGGGGTATGATGTGAGGGCCTTTACCTACTTCCAATTTTGAGGTGAGGACATGAAGGATAAGCTGAAATTTCTCTATAAAACCCTGGCCTTTCTGGTCCTGCTGGGACTGATTCTGTATCCCGTCCAGAAGGTGATGGCCCGAAAATCTCTGTCCGGCGCCTGGGACATGACCAACAAGGTGGCCGGCTTCTACAATGAGGCGGAAAACCAGTTCCAGGTGATGTTCTTCGGGCCCAGCCACGCCTACGACGCCTTTAACCCTCTGGTGATCTGGGAAGAGACGGGGATTAAGAGCTACGTTTTCGCCACCCAGCAGCAGCCTCTGTGGGCCACCTACACCTACATCAAAGAGGCGCTGAAGCGGCAGTCCCCCTCTCTGATTGTGGTGGAGTGCCGCATGGCGTGGGGGGAGAAGGAGTACTACCTTGGAGAGGACGACATCGGAGTCACATTCTCCTATATGGACGACCTCCCTTTGTCCTGGAACAAGATAGAGCTGGCGAGACAGTCGGCCCCCGACCTGGAAAACCGGCTGTCCACCCTGTTCAACTTTATGATGTACCACGGCCGTTGGAACGATTTGCACCGGGAGGATTTCACCTTTGACCGCTCCCAGGCCCGGGACCCCTACAAGGGTTTTGTCATGCTCTCCCCCCGGGAGGAGCCACAGCCCAGGCCGGACGTTGAGGGCATTGAGGGAACGGCCCCTCTGCTGGAGAAAAACCAGTACTGGCTGGAGGAGATCATTAAGCTGTGCCGGAGAGAAGGGGTAGAGCTGTGGCTGCTGAAAACGCCCTCCAATCTGGAGCCGGAAGAAAAGCCTCTGCTGAACACGGTAAAGGCCACGGCGGAGAGATACGGCGTCCCCTTCCATGACTTCAACGGAGACTACGCCGACATCGGGCTGAATGAGAACATGTTCTACGACGCCCACCATCTGGACGCCCTGGGTGCCGACAAATTCAGCCGATATTTTTCCAATGCCATGGCGGCGGCCCGGCCCAACCTGAAAGCGGACCCTGACGACCCGGCCTGGGCGGCGGACCTGGAGAACTACAAAACGGCGATGGAGGAGCTGGTAGTGATTCCGTAGGGCGGATGTGATCCGTCCGCAGAGACGCAAACAAGCAGGGGCGCATCCTATGGCCCCTACAATCCCTCCAAAAACAGCGGGAAGCCCAGAGGGTTTCCCGCTGTTTTGACCATTGACTTCCCCATTCCGGTTGCCTATAATACAGGGACGCCCGGAAAGAAGCCGGGCTGTTGTTCTGGAGGGAAGAAATATGGATTATACATACTTATTGCTGCTGGCGATCATTTTGCTGTCCACCAAGGTTTTTGGACTGATGACGGAGCACGTCCACCTGCCCCAGGTGGTGGGGGCGCTGCTGGCGGGTATTGTGATGGGCCCCAGCGGTTTGGGTGTGCTGGAGAGCACCGACTTTCTGGTAAAGGCGGCGGAGATCGGCGTGATTATGCTGATGTTTACCGCCGGAATCGATACCGACATGCAGGAGCTGAAGGCAACCGGCGTCCAGGCCAGCGTTATCGCGGTGCTGGGCGTGTTTGTCCCCCTGCTGCTGTGCGGCGGACTGTACTTCTTTTTCTTCTGCGGCGGGGAGTTTACCGCCTACAATCTGCTCAAGTCCGCCTTTATGGGTTCGGTTTTCTCCGCAACCTCCGTGTCCATCACGGTGGAGACCCTCAATGAAATGGGCAAGCTGAAAACCAGAACGGGCACCACCCTGCTCAGCTCCGCCCTCATTGACGACATCATCGGCATCGTGGTGTTGTCTATCCTCAGCGCCTTCAGCTCCGGGGACTCCGACCCGGTGCAGGTGCTTGTCCATATCGTGTTGTTTTTTGCCTTTGTGCTGGCGGTGGGCCTGGTGGTCCGGCGGATTTTTACCTTCGTAGCCGAGGAACACTGGCACAGCCGCCGGGTGGCGGTGTGGTCGCTGGCCTTCTGCCTGCTCATGGCCTACTGTGCCGAGACCTGGTTCGGCGTGGCCGACATCACCGGGGCCTACTTCGCCGGGCTGATCCTGTGCAACGTGGCCCGCGCCCGGAAGTTTGTGGCCAAAAAGTTTACCGTGACCTCCTACATGGTGTTTACCCCGGTGTTCTTTGCCAGCGTGGGCATGAAGACCAACCTGCGGGACATGAACTCCAGCATTTTGATTTTTGCCCTGCTGCTGGTGCTGGCCGCCGTGCTGTCTAAAATCGTCGGCTGCGGCCTGGGCGGACTGATGTGCCGTATGTCCCGCCACCAGTCTCTGGTGGTGGGCATCGGCATGGTGGCCCGCAGCGAGGTGGCCCTGATGGTGGCGCAGCGGGGGATTGGAGCGGGAATGATCGATCCGTCCATTCTGCCCGCCATTGTGCTGGCGGTCATCTGCTCGGCCCTGCTCACGCCGGTGCTGCTGAAAACGGTGATCTCCAGAGGGCCTGAGCTGACTTGACCGAAGATTACTGGCCTGGTTTTTTGTTCCGCAAACGATTCAGACGGCGGTCCAACGCCCGGCGGCCCCGCAGGGGAGGGCCAGTCCGCTTTCGGTGACAGGCAGACCTAGCTCGTCGGAGACGGTGTGTCCGCCGAATCGCTTGGATATCAGGGTCTCCAGGATGTAAGTGACCACACTGGGGGCCAGGCCGGTGGTGTAGGAGTTTAAAATGAAGAACAGCGGCTGATCAGACAGCACGCCTGTCACCAGCTCCACAAAGGGGTAGAGGTTCTCCTCCAGCTTCCACACCTCGCCGGTGGGCCCCCGCCCGTAGGAGGGCGGGTCCATGATAACGGCGTCGTACCGCCGGCCGCGGCGTATCTCCCTCTCCACGAATTTGGCGCAGTCGTCCACGATCCAGCGGATGGGGGCCGTCTCCAGGCCGGAGCTTTTGGCGTTCTCCCGGGCCCACTGGACCATTCCGCGGGCTGCGTCCACGTGGCAGACAGAGGCGCCGGCCGCGGCACAGGCCGCCGTGGCCCCGCCGGTGTAGGCGAAGAGGTTGAGAACACTCACAGGCCGGCCGGCATTTTTGATCTGGTCCATGGCAAAGTCCCAGTTGGCCGCCTGTTCGGGAAAGAGGCCGGTGTGTTTAAAGTTCATGGGCTTGACGTTAAAGGTGAGGGTCCCGTAAGCCACCGTCCACCGCTGAGGCATGGAGCGGTTGAGCCACTGCCCGCCGCCGGTTGAGGAGCGGGCATATCGCCCGGCGTTTTTTTTCCAGCCGGGGTGGGTTCTGGGGGTGTTCCAAATGGCCTGGGGATCGGGACGGACCAGCAGCTGCTCTCCCCAGCGTTCCAGCTTTTCCCCGCGGCCACAGTCAATCAGTTCATAGTCGTTCCATTTGTCGGACAGCCACATAATCGTGTCCTCCTCATCATAGTGATCCAAATCTCCGCTAGTATACCATTGTCCGGTAGGTCCGTCAATGAAATAGTGATTGTATTTTGGCGAAAGCTGTGCTAAAATACCACATAATAATAAAGAGAGGTGTAACGGCTATGGACCATCCCTTCCGCTCGGCCGCCCTGGGCGGCTTCAACAAGCAGGACGTGCTGTCTTTTTTAGAGGAGCAGGCCAAGCAGTCATCCCAGGCCCAGCAGGAGCTGAGCGGCCGCCTGGAGGAGGCGCAGAATCGGGAGGAGGAGCTGCGCCGGGAGAGGGAGGGCCTGTCCAAAGAACTGGAGGAGGTCCGCCGGGAGCTGGAGACTGCCCGCCAGGGCCGGGACAGCCTGTCCGCCCGGCTGGATGAGGCGGAGCAGGAGCTGGCCGCCAGCCGCAAGCAGGCAGAACAGCTGAAGCACGAGGTGGAGCGTTTGCGCCAGGACCGGGACGAGCTGCGCCGGCAGGTGGAGGCGGTCCGCCCCGACGCCCAGGCCTATGTGGAGCTGAAGGAGCGCACCGCCGGGGTGGAGCTGGAGGCCCACCGCCGGGCTCAGACCATCCAGGAGAAGGCGGAGCGGGACGCGCAGAAGGCCCGCCGCCAGGTGGAGCAGTGGCTGCAGCGGGTGGGGAGGGAGTACGACGCCCTGTGCAGCCAGGTGGAGTCCACCGTCTCCCACGCCGCCAGCGAGCTGGAAAAGGCCGGTGCCGGCCTGGATCGGCTCAATGAGCTGCTAAGCGGGCAGGGCGACGCCCTGGAGGGAGTCCGCCGGGCCTACGACGCCACCGAGACGGGCCGACCCGAGGCCCCTATGCCGATTGACGAGGAATGAATGATTGACAAGACAGCGCCTGCCCTCTATACTGAGGACAGGCGCTGTTGCAAAATGGCGGTTAGCCACTCCCTTGCGGAAAGGGGGTGAAGCGATGGGAAACGGGCGCTGGACGAAAGTCCTGCGTTTCGTGGTGTGTCTGATCATGACAGCTTTGCTGATGATGGTTACATCCCCAAACGCGCGTTAGCCGCCCGGCTAGGCCCCGGACGGCTAACAGTTTCTGTTGGCACAAAGGGCTGACCGCTACGCAGCAGCGCCTTTTATGGTTTCATTATATCTGCGTTCCGGCGGTCTGTCAAGGGGGTTACACTCGCGGAAGTGTCCTAACTGCGCATTGTATGCTGATTGACTTTTTATGATGTTTCTGTAGGGGTGGGGAGTGCGTCCACAAGCGGCCACAGGCCACCCCAAGGCCCCTATGCCCATCGACGAGGAATGAATGATTGACAAGACAGCGCTTGCCCTCTATAGTGAGGACAGGCGTTTCAGTTTATCAAGGCAGGTGAGGAGTTTTGAAGGACACAAAATTTTTAAGCATCCGCATGGATGATAAACTGCACAATAAATTTCGCTATGTAGCCGGAGCGGAGGGCCGCTCCATGAACAGCCAGGTTTTGTATCTGATTCGAAGATGTATCCGGGACTATGAGTTGAAAAACGGAGAAATAAAGTGCGAGCAATAATCAGCAAAAGATATCAATAGTCTGGAAAAGAAAGAAAAACGTATATTATGTATCCGATAAGCGCAAAATTGCGTACGAAGCGGAGCATGATATACGATGAAAAAAGATGTAGTAGGGATTGGTCTGCGTGTCAGGCCTGAAATTCACAGAAAGCTGAAATACATTGCTGAGTATGAGGGACGGACCATCAACGGTCAGGCCCTGTACTTGATGCAGCAGTGCATCCGGGAGTTTGAGAAGGAGCACGGCCCCATTCCGGAGGACGAGTTGAAATGAGCCTCCGGGAGAAAGTGCTGGACCTGGTCTTTCCGCCAAAGTGTCCCTTCTGCCAGAAGATTTTAGATGATCCCCGGGCACCGGTGTGCCCGGCGTGCCAGCCCGACCTGCCCTGGCTGGAGGAGAAAGCGGGGGAGAGGAAGGTGGATTTTGCCGACGGCTGCTTTTCCCCGCTGGCCTATCGGGACGCGGTGCCCGAGGCGGTCCGGCGGTACAAGTTCAGCCGGGTGCGGGCGCTGGGAAAGCCCTTCGCGGCTCTGATGGCCCGGTGTCTCGGGGAGAGGCTGCCCCAGGGGGCCGACCTGATCTGCTGGGCCCCGCTGGCGAAGAAGCGCCTGCGGGAGAGAGGTTTTGATCAGGCGGAGCTGATGGCCCGGGAGGTGGGGCGGCTGCTGTCCATCCCGGCGGGGCCCGCCCTGCAAAAGGTGCGCAACACCTCTCCCCAGTCGGAGCTGGAGGAGGAGTCCGCCCGCCGGGCCAACGCCCGAGGCGCCTACAGCGCGTTGCCCGGCGTGGAGCTGACGGGCAGGCGGGTGGTGCTGGTGGACGACGTTGTCACCTCCGGCGCTACCCTCAGCGAGTGCGCCGCCCTGCTGCGCCAGGCGGGCGCGGCGGAGGTGTGGTGCCTTACGCTGGCTCAGGCCCGGCGGGACTGAAGCCGGGGCAGTCCGCCCGGAGGCGGACAACATCAATTCAGGCGAGAAAAAAAGACGAAAATTGTTGGAAAAAACGGTTGAAAAGCGGGGGCGCTCAGGTTATAATAGATAGTGGCGTTTAAGAGCCGTACGATTAAACGGCCAGGAAATAATGACTAAATGGATAAGGTGGAACAGAACATGGGTTTCTTTAGTAAAGATATCGGCATCGACCTGGGTACTGCCTCGGTTTTGGTATATATCAAGGGCAAGGGTGTGGTCCTGCGGGAGCCCTCTGTGGTGGCCATGGACAAAAACACCGGCAAGCTGCTGAAGGTGGGCACCGAGGCCCAGGCTATGCTGGGCCGTACCCCCGGCAATATTGTGGCGATGCGTCCTCTGCGGGAGGGCGTCATCTCCGACTACGATATGACCGAGAGGATGCTCAAGGAGTTTATGAAGAAGGTGACCTCCTTCTCCCTGTTCAAGCCCCGGCTGCTGATCTGTGTGCCCTCGGGCATTACCGAGGTAGAGGAGCGCGCCGTGGTGGACGCCGGCATTCAGGCGGGGGCCCGGCGGGCCTATCTGATTGAGGAGCCGGTGGCCGCAGCCATTGGCGCCGGCATTGACATCACCAAGCCTGACGGCCATATGGTGGTGGACATTGGCGGCGGCACCGCCGATATCGCGGTCATTTCTCTGGGCGGAGTTGTGGAGTCGGCCTCCATCAAGGTGGCTGGCGACAAGTTCGACGAGGCGGTGGTCAAGTATATCCGCCGCAAGCACAATGTCCTCATCGGCGACCGGACCGCCGAGGAGCTGAAAATTCAGATCGGCTGCGTTTTCCCCCGGCCGGAGGAAGTATCCATGGAGATCAAGGGCCGGTGCCTCATGACCGGTCTGCCCCGGGTATTCAACGTCACCTCCAGCGAGATGATCGAGGCCTTCGAGGAGACCTCCAATTCCATTCTGGAAGCCATCCACGGCGTGCTGGAGCGCACGCCCCCCGAGCTGGTGGCCGATATTTCCACCAACGGCATCGTCATGACCGGCGGCGGTTCTCTGCTGTGGGGCTTTGACAAGCTGGTGCAGTCCCATACCGGCATCGAGACCCACGTGGCCGACGACGCCATCTCCTGCGTGGCCTTCGGAACCGGCAAGAGTCTGGACAGCCTGGATCAGATGCAGGACGGCACCATGAACCTGTCCCGCCGTAAGCAGATGAACTATTAAAACAGCAGCAGCCGGCCTCTGGCCGGCTGTTTTTCAAAAGGAGGAGAGACATGGAGACCATTGAGGAACTCCTGCAAACCTTGGGCAGGACCGTCGGCGTGGAGAACCTGACCTTGGGTGCGCTGTTGCGGGTGGCGGTTATGGTGCTGGTGGGGTGGCTGGTCATCCGTATCCTGATGCGGATGGTGGACCGGCTGCTGGACAAGAGTGGCTCGGTGGCCTCCATCAAGCCCTATATCCATACGGCGGTCCATGTTTTTCTCTGGTTTCTGCTGCTCCTGATGCTGGCAGGGACGCTGGGACTGGAGACCACCTCCGTCATCGCTCTGCTCAGCGTGGCGGGTCTGGCGGTCTCCATGGCGATGCAGAATACCCTATCCAACCTGGCGGGGGGGCTGGTGCTGCTGGTGACCAAGCCCTTTGGACCAGGGGACTATGTGGAGACCGATGGCATCAGCGGCACCGTGGCCGCAGTGAATATGTCCTACACCGTTTTCCACACCCCGGACAACAAGGAAATTTTTGTCCCCAACAGCCAGCTGTCCGCCGCCAAGATTATCAACTACAACCGTCTGGGCAGGCGGCGGATGGATCTGACCTTTACCGCCTCCTACGACGCCTCCACCGCCCAGGTCCGAACGGCGATTCAGGAGGTGCTGTCCGCCACCCTGGGCATTCTGGACGATCCAGCCCCGGCGGTCTATCTGTCGGAATACCAGGCCAGCAGCATCCAGTATCTGGTCCGCCTGTGGACCCTCTCCGGGGACTACTGGGACGTATACTACGCTCTGCTGGAGGGGGTGCGGGAGTCCTTCGCCCGCCACGGGGTGGAGATGACCTACGACCACCTCAACGTGCATATTGTGGAGAAGTAAAGCCCCCTTTCACAAGGGGGCCTTGACCCTGTGGGGGACATAGCCTTACGGCATAGCCAACCCGTGGAGAAATCCGTCCAGCTGGGGAGACAGGACCTCGCCCCCCACTACGGTGTTTTTGCAGATGAGCAGATTGGCCTGCACGCCCGACTCACCGGTGGGGTAGTTAAGCACCTCGTAGGTGTACCGCTTTACCCGTTTGCCGGCGTACTTGTGCAGATCGAACCCCTGGCTGCTCTGGAGGGCGAGATACTCGGTGTAGCTGTCATCCATCTCCTCGGGGATGAGAAGCTCCTGGGTTGCGATGGGCTCCTCCGCTACCTGCCAGCCGTAGGCGGACAGGTAGTCGATCCGGTCCTCATTGCTCCGGACCCCCTTGGGACTGGGCAGGGCGGAGGCGGAGACCTCACGGACCTGGCCGAAATTCAGGGCGATGGCGCAGCAGCACAGCAGAGCGGCCAGTCCAACCCCCAGTGTCAGTCTGCGCTTGGGCATTTTGGCAGTTACGATCAACACAGCGCATTCTCCTTCCGTTGGCTTGTTCTCCCTTTACGGTATGCGGATCAGGAAGAAGATATGCCCCCTGGTTGAAGAAGGGCTTTCGAGAGGAGAGGGTGGCTATGGAACGTATCGACAAGCTTCTCGCCTCCACAGGAAAGTGGAGCCGGAGAGAAGTAAAGGAGCTGATCCGTCAGGGCCGGGTTTTTGCGGACGGCAGGCCGGTATCCCGCCCGGAGGAGAAGGCGGATCCGGCGGCGGTCCGTCTTGAGGTGGACGCGGAGCAGGTGGACTGCACTCCATATGTTTACGTAATGCTTCACAAGCCGGCAGGACTGCTGTCCGCCACCGAGGACAGAGACCAGCCCACAGTTCTGGACCTGCTTCCGGAGCAGCTGCGCCGCCGGGGACTGTTCCCGGTGGGCCGGCTGGACAAGGATACCACCGGTCTGCTCCTGCTCACCGACGACGGGGCGCTGGCCCACCGGCTGCTCTCCCCGAAAAAACATGTGGATAAGGTGTACCGGGCGCGGGTAGAGGGCCGGGTGGACGAGGAGGATGTCCGCGCCCTGGCTGCCGGCATGGTGTTGGGGGACGGCCTGCGCTGTCTCCCAGCGGGTCTGGAGCCCCTGGAGGACGCGAGTGTCTGTCTGGTTACCCTGCGGGAGGGGAAGTACCACCAGGTAAAGCGGATGCTGGCCGCCCGGGGCAAGCCGGTCATATCTCTGCACCGCCTCTCCATGGGCCCTTTGACGCTGGACATAGGGTTAAAACCCGGGAAATGGCGGTTTTTAACCCAAGAGGAGAGGGCGGAGTTGCTGGAGTTAGAGAGGACTATCTGAACTTTTAGTCGATTTGAACAAAAAAATTGAAAAAAACCCTTGCCAAACAGGGGGGATACCAGTTATAATAGAGGCAGTGTACAAAAGATTGTGTAGGAGGGATCGCTGTGTCTAGCAGGATGTTCCAGGGAGTTGTACTCCAAATGAAGGATAACATCAGCCGCACGGTAGGTGTGGTGGACGCGGAAGGGATTGTGGTTGCCTGCAGCGAGCTCACCTGCATCGGCGAGCACTGGCCCGGTGCGGTAGCCGCTATCAACGGCGCGGAAAGCAGTCCGGCCCGATTTGAGGGCAGAACCTTTAAGCCTCTGGCGGGCTGGGGGGCTCAGTTCGACTACGCCGCCTTTGTCAAAGGGGAGGACGAGCTGGCCGCCTCACTGTGCGCCATGGCCGTGGTGGCCTTCAACGGTGCGAAGACCTATTATGAGGAGAAGCACGATAAGGCTACCTTTGTGAAAAACATCATCTCTGACAATATCCTTTTGGGGGACATCTACACCCAGGCCAAAGAGCTCCATTTTGTCTCTGAGGTGCCCAGGGCCGCCTTCCTGGTGCGGCAGCTGGGTCCCGCCGATGTCTCCGCCATCGACATCATCCAAAACCTGTTCCCCGACAAGCAGACTGACTTTGTCATCTCCATCAACGAGACCGACGTGGCCCTGATCAAACAGCTGCCCGAGGGGGCAGACTCCAAGGACTTGGGCAAGATCGCCAAGCAGATCGTCACCGCCGTCAGCCAGGAGCTGGGCGTGAAGGTGGTGGTGGGCATCGGCACCATCGTCCCCCATATCCGGGATCTGGCCCGGGCCTATAAAGAGGCCGGGGTGGCCATCGACGTGGGCAAGGTCTTTGATACGGAGAAAACTGTTATCAACTATGAGAATCTGGGTATCGGTCGGCTGATTTACCAGCTGCCTACCATCCTGTGCCAGATGTTCCTTCAGGAGGTCTTTAAGAAGAGCCCCATCGACGCACTGGACCAGGAGACCTTGCTCACCATCAATAAGTTCTTTGAGAATAACCTGAATGTGTCCGAGACGGCCCGAAAGCTCTTTGTCCACCGGAACACCCTGGTGTACCGGTTGGAGAAGATCAAGAAGCTCACCGGCTTAGACCTGCGGGAGTTTGACGATGCTATCACCTTTAAGGTGGCGCTGATGGTCAAGAAATATCTGATCTCCCGGGGAATTGAGTCCTGACGAGAGTGCAGGCGGCGCCGCCCGAAGGGGCGGCGCCGCTTTCGCGTTCCGGAAAAAAATTTTCCAATCTCCCCTTGCTATTTTGGAGGAAATAAGTTACAATAAGGTTACAAAAATGACAAAGCGGTAAAAAACGACCGGAGACGACAGAAAAAGGAAAGCATCGTTCACAGATTATATATTTACTTCAAAAATAATTTGTGATACACTGAAAAATCAGGTAGTCTTAGAGAAATATTGGCGAGCGAGGAGCAACGCGGGTATGATTCGCTTTATCGACGTACAGAAAGAATATGACAATGGCACCAAGGCGCTGAAGGGTGTCAGCGTACGCATTGACGACGGGGAGTTTGTCTTTCTGGTGGGGCCTTCCGGGTCCGGTAAGTCCACCCTTATCAAGCTGATCACGGCGGAGATCGCCCCCACCGAGGGCCGGGTGATGGTGAACGGCTTCAACCTGAACAACATCACGCCGCGACAGGTGCCCCAAATGCGGCGCACGTTGGGAGTCATCTTCCAGGATTTCCGCCTTATAGAAAAGAAGTCGGTATATGACAATCTGGCCTTTGCCATGCGGGCCATTGGGGCCTCCAACCGAGAGCTGCGCCGGCGTATCCCCTATGTTCTTCAGCTGGTGGGTCTGGACCAGAAGGGGGACCGCTTCCCCGGACAGCTGTCTGGCGGTGAGCAGCAGCGGGTGGCCATCGCCCGGGCGCTGGTGAACAACCCCAGCATGATTATCGCCGACGAGCCCACCGGAAATCTGGACCCCCAGCGGTCCCTGGAGATTATGATGCTGCTGGAGCGTATCAACGAGCTGGGCACCACCGTGCTGGTGGTCACCCACGAGAAAAATCTGGTCAACCGTTTCAATAAACGGGTGGTGACCATTGAAAACGGACGGCTCATCAGTGACGAGACAGGTGGTTACTACAATGTCGAGAAAGTTTAACACGGGATATTATGTCAGTGAGGGGGTCCACTCCATCTTCACCCACGGTTTTATGTCCTTTGCCGCAGTGTGCATGATCGTGGCATGCCTGATCATCATGGGTTCCTTTACTCTGCTGGCGGCGAATCTGGACAACACCCTGGGGGACCTGGAGAGCGAGAACGAGATGCTGGTGTACATAGACGACGCCCTTACCCAGGACCAGGCCCGGATGCTCCAGCCCACCCTGGCCCAGGTGGACAATGTGTCGCAGCTCACCTTTGTCACCAAGGAGAATGCTCTGGCCGACTACAAGGCCAAGCACAACGACAATATTGCCGTACTCGAGGACCTGCCGAACGAGGCCCTCCGGGACCGCTATCGGGTCCATGTTTATGACATCGAGAGGATGGCCGACACCCAGGCCGCCCTGGAGCAGGTGCCCGGCGTGGCCTGGGTCCGGGCCGCCATCGAGATTGCCGACGGCTTTGTCATGGTGCGCAACATCGCCACCGGCGTGGCCATGGTACTCATTGGGATTTTGCTGATTATCTCCCTGTTCATCATCGCCAACACCATCAAGCTGGCCACCTTCTACCGCAGGGAGGAGATTGCCATTATGAAGATGTGCGGTGCCACCGATGGCTTTATCGAGTGGCCCTTTGTGGTGGAGGGGATACTGTTGGGGCTTACTGGAGCCCTCATCGCCTTCTTTGCCCAGTGGGGACTGTATCAGATGGTGGCCAAATTCGCCATTCAGGGCAACGGCCTGTCCCTGGTCAACATGATCAGCTACAGCTCTATGGCCACCACCATCCTGGCTGTGTTCTGCGGGGTGGGCGTGTTTATCGGCGTAGTGGGTTCGCTGTTCGCCATCCGGAAATTTTTACAGGTTTGATTACAGCGCCGTTCTGATTGACGGCGCAGACATCAGGAATAACAGGAGGACCTCCAGATGAAGAATCAGAAAAGACAGAAGATGTTTGTGTCCATTCTGGCTGGCTTTTTGGCGCTGCTGATGCTGCTGCCCATCGTCGCCAATATTTTGATGGTGCGATGAGAGGAGAGAGGAGAATGAGCCGGAAAAAGTTGTCTCGCCGTCTTTTGGGCGTGGTGCTGGTGCTGTCCATGGTGCTGCCTTTGACAGGCCCGGGGATGGTGCTGGACGCCTCCGCTGTCACTCAGGCGGAGATCGACGCGCTGAAGAACAGCGCCGGTAAGCTGGCCGATCAGAAAAAAGACATTCAGGCCCAGCTGAAGGCGGTAAAAGCGGACAAGGATGCCGCCATGAATAAGAAGCTGCTGATTGAGGATCAGATCGACGTTATTCGTCAGGAGATCGCCAACATCAATGAGCAGATCGCCATGTATGACAAGCTTATCACTGAGAAGACGGCGGAGCTGGAGCAGGCCGAGGCAGAGGAGAAGGCCCAGTTCGACCTGTTCTGCCGCCAGATGCGGTACATGGAGGAGCAGGGCGAGGTGTCCTACTGGTCCATCCTGTTCTCCTCCAGCGACTTTGCCGAGCTGCTGGACAACTACATGATGATCCAGGAGATCATTGAGTATGACAACCAGGTCATCGACGACCTGGTGGCCCTCCAGGAGAAGGTGACCGCCGACCGCACCGTCCTGGAGGAGGCCCAGGCCCAGCAAGAGGCGGCCAAGGCCGAGCAGATGGCTGCCCAGGAGGAGCTGGAGGCCCAGGAGGCTGAGGTGGACAGACTCATCGCTGAGATCAACGCCCACGAGGACCAGCTGGAGGCCATGGAGGAGGAGCTGAACAAGGCGGCCAAGGCCTTGGACAGCCAAATCAGAGCCAAGGAGAAGGAGTACGCCGCCCAAATCGCCAAGGTGCCCAGCGAGTCCGGCTTTTTGTGGCCTCTGCCCGGGGGATATAATACCATATCCTCTCTGGCGGGCGGACGGATTCACCCGGTTACCGGCAAGCCCAGCAACCACGCGGGTATTGACATCCCCGCCCCCTCTGGAACCAACATCTATGCTGCCAAAAGCGGCGTGGTGATCCATGCAGCCAAGGGCACCGGCAGCAGCTGGTCCTACGGCAACTACGTGATCGTCTCCCACAGCGACGGCACCAGCACCCTCTACGCCCACATGAGCCGCATCGGGTGCAAGCAGGGTCAGACCGTTAAACAGGGGGATGTAATCGGCTACGTAGGCACCACCGGCCGCTCCACCGGCAACCATCTCCACTTTGAGGTCCGTGTGGGCAGCACCCGGAAGGACCCGGTGAACTACTTCAAGGATAAAACTCTCTACGTTACCAGCAAAGGCAAGAAGGTCTCTCTGTGGTAAAGGAAATGCCCCGCCTGACGGCGGGGCATTTTGTCTGCTGAAGACTGTATACGGCGTGCAATAGGATTGGAGCAAGTTTTGCTGGTGGGTATTTACCAGTTTTTGTTGGTCAAGTTCGGTAAAAACGCTGAAATAATTGTTTTTACTCTATACAGATTGACAATTTGAACAGACATGCTATAATGTACTAAAATAGTACATTATAGGAGGAGTGGTCCCCTTGCTGATGACACGGGAGATGGATTATGCGCTGCGTATACTGCGCGCGTTGTATCGGGAGCAGCAGCTGTCCGCCGCCGCCATTGCCCAGCGGGAGAACATGCCAAAGGCTATCACGCTGAAGGTATTAAAGGAGCTTCACGCCGCCGGTTTGGTGTCCAGTCGCAGGGGGGCCAGCGGAGGGTATGTGCTGAAAGAGACCTGCGAGGAACTGTACCTTTGGGACCTGTTTCAAGCCTTGGGAGAACCGGTATATGTCAACCGATGCCAGCGGCCCGGCTACCGGTGTGAGAACCGGCCCGAGGGAGACTGCGGTCTGTGCCGGGAACTGTCCAGAATTCAGAGTGCGCTGGACAGGGAGCTGCATAAAACGCCGTTGAGCGCCATATTCTAATCGAATTTTATATAAGAGGAGGAAGTATCTGTATGCTGTATCAAACCACACAGGAGCATGAGGCGCTTCGTGCCAAGGTACGGGAGTTTGCCGAAACCGAGGTCAAGCCGATCGCCTTCATGCTGGACCAGAACAACCAATTTCCCACCGAAGCGGTAAAGAAGATGGGGGAGCTGGGTCTGATGGGCCTGCCCTATGAGAAGAAGTACGGCGGCGCTGGACTGGACGCACTGAGCTACGCCATCGCCGTAGAGGAGTTGGCCCGGGTGGACGGCGGCGTGGGCGTGATCCTGTCGGCCCACACCTCTCTGGGCACCTACCCCATCTACGCCTTCGGCAGCGAGGAGCAGAAGAAAAAGTACCTGCCCGACCTGTGCTCCGGCCGGAAAATCGGCGCCTTCGGCCTGACCGAGCCCAACGCCGGTTCCGACGCCGGCGGCACCGAGACCACCGCCGAGGACATGGGGGACCACTATCTCCTCAACGGCGAGAAAATCTTCATCACCAACGGCGGCGAGGCCGACACCTACGTGGTATTCGCCGTTACCACCCCCGGCATCGGCACCCGGGGCATCTCTGCCTTTATCGTGGAAAAGGGTTGGGAGGGCTTCACCTTTGAGGAGCACTACGACAAAATGGGCATCCGCTCCTCTGCCACTTGCCAGCTCAACTTCAACGGTGTGAAGATTCCCAAGGAGAACTTGCTGGGCGAGGAGGGCCAGGGCTTCAAAATCGCCATGTCCACTCTGGACGGCGGTCGCATTGGCATCGCCGCTCAGGCCCTGGGCATCGCCCAGGGGGCCTACGAGGCCGCCGTGGAGTACTCCAAGGAGAGAGTCCAGTTCGGCAAGCCCATCTGCCAGCAGCAGAACATCGCCTTTAAGATCGCCGACATGGCCACCAAGCTGCGCTGCGCCCGGTTCCTGGTCTACTCCGCCGCCGAGCTGAAGCAGGCCCACGTCCCCTACGGCATGGAGTCCGCCATGGCTAAGCAGTACGCCTCCGACATTGCCCTGGAGGTCACCAACGACGCCCTCCAGATCTTCGGCGGCTGTGGCTATCTGAAGGGCATGGAGGTGGAGAGGTTCTACCGGGATGCGAAGATCACCACCATCTACGAGGGCACCAACGAGATCCAGCGGGTCGTCATCGCCTCCCACATTCTGGGCAAGGCGGCCAAGGAGGCCCCCGCCGCCGCCGCAGCTGGCCCCCGGGGCCCTGAGACCGGCGCCCGGAAGCGACTCATCCTTAAGGACGGCACCGCCCAGGAGAAGGTGGAGACCCTAGTCGCCAACCTGAAAAAGGACGGCCACGACTTCACCGTGGGCATCCCCATGGACACCCCCATCACCCAGGCTGAGAGAGTGGTCTCCGCCGGCCAGGGCATCGGGGAGAAGAAAAACATGAGACTCATCGAGGACTTGGCCAAGGCCGCCGGCGCGGCGATTGGCTCCAGCCGCCCTGTGGCCGAGACGTTGAAGTACGTCCCCCTTAACCGCTATGTAGGTATGTCCGGCCAGAAGTTTAAGGGCAATCTGTACATCGCCTGCGGCATCTCCGGGGCCATTCAGCACCTGAAGGGCATCAAGGACGCCTCCTGCATCGTGGCAATCAATAAAAATCCCAACGCCAAGATTTTCAAAAACTGCGACTACGGCATCGTGGGCGACGTGCTGGAGATTCTGCCTCTGCTCACCAAGGCCCTGGACACCGGCGAGAAGCTCCCTGCCCCGCCCATGACCAAGATGAAACGCATGGCCCCCAAGAAGGTCTACCAGCCCCGGAAGCTGTACATCTGCAACGGCTGCGGCCACGAGTACGACCCCATGC
>CATONV010000018.1 GCA_951801655.1 uncultured Oscillospiraceae bacterium
ATCGGTAGTAAATTCCTTGTCCATATCCGCGAAAGTGCCTGTATTTCAAGGCTTTGCAGAGATAATCAAGGTTGTTAGAAGAACATAAATAAGCATATGTTAGAGAATTTTTTATAGAGGGCCCGCTATGATCTATACCGATATATTTGAAGCTATTCGCGCCTTTTCACCCCAGGATATCGTATTGAATATCAAGGATCGCGTCGGCACAGGGAGGCTGGTTCGCAGGCTCTCCTTTGATGCTCTCGGCACTGGTAAAGGCGATTTCGTGATTCTTCCCCGAACAGGAATGAACATACTGTTTTACCGAGGGCAGACCGATGCCTCCTGGCCGGCCATACCGTCTACATACCGTGAGGCCACGCCGGAAACACTGATGGTCGATTCTATCAAATTCCTTGACTTTTCAATGATCCTTGAGCGCTTCCCCCAAGTGCGGTGTGCGCGAAAGCAAGGGGTTCGGGTAGACAAACTGGCACTGGCCCAGCACTACGGCCTGCGCACAGATATGCTTGATCTGACTTCAGATATTGCGGTAGCGGCATTTTTTGCCACGACGCAGTTCCAAAACGGAAGATTTGTGCCGGTCGAAAAAGGGATCGGATCGATCAGCAGGATGCTGATCCTTATGGGCATGACGGAAGATGACGAGATCTTTCGCCCTGTAGGGCTCCAACCCTTTCAGCGGCCGGGACAGCAGTGCGCCTTTGGGATAAAGCTGGCAGAGGGACAGACAATAGATGATTTACAGTTTGTCGATACACTGCAATTCCACCAAAACAGGGCCTGTGGGCAGGCATTCCTTGACCTGTTCGGATCTAAAATGCCCAATCGCCTATTTCCGCAGGAAGCGATCGCTCAGATCGGGGCAAAAATTCGACGTAGTGACAAAGTGACCCAGGCTGCGGTATCCGCCTATTGCAAAGAACAGGGGCTTTCGCGGGATACCGTGAAGCAAACTTTAAGAGGAATGGGGATCTCCGTCGAGCCGAAGTCTGTATTCGCTCCTTCGCCCCGGCAGCTGGCAAAGGAGCGAATGCAGGTGATGCGGCACGGCGCGTTTGGAGGAGAGATCATTTTCAGTCGTCTGGCGTATCTACCGGAGGGATGATAATGGAACTATCTTTTATTGAGCTCATGGAGAACACCTCACTGTGGCTCCTTGCGCTGACCG
The DNA here is from genome assembly GCA_951801655.1 of uncultured Oscillospiraceae bacterium. Lineage (GTDB taxonomy): Bacteria > Bacillota > Clostridia > Oscillospirales > Oscillospiraceae > Lawsonibacter. The sequence goes on from CATONV010000018.1 coordinate 1,175, forward strand.
CCGCGCCAAATAAGGATAATGCCTTTTCCGCAGAAGGTGTGGCCAGCCTCATCGTGGCGATCCTCACTTTGGTGGCCACCGTATTTATTGCGGTATTTGTCTATGCCCTCCAGCAAAAAGATGCGCAAAAGGCCACTGAAAAGCAGAAGGCCGGAGCAAAGAAGATCCTGTTCACCGAACTGAGCTCCGGGCTGGAAACTGTGATCCACGCGCCGCGGTCAGGAGGAGTGGGGGACGTGAGCGGCCAGCTTTCCCTGCTGTTGATTGCCTATCTGCCCTATATCCAGGAAAGCTTTGAGCCTGAACAGCTCCACCATCTGCTCCAGCTGGTGGAGGTCATGTCCGGCACGGCAAAACAGGCGGCTTCCGAGGACACCGCGGCCGCTGCGGAGTACATCCAGGGCCAGATGGGGCTGTTTGTGGAAGAACGTTTTGTCCCCGCGATGAGAAGCCAATACGCCGAGCAGTTCCTCAGGCTTGACGATTACCGCAGGGTGCTCACTCCGCTGACCCGCTCCATACTGAAGATCCTATCCGGAGAACCTTTGCCCCCCGCCGCCGGAAATCGACTTACAGCGATAGACGGGGCCCTGCTCCTGGAGGTGGATCCAAATGGTTACACCAAAATCTACGACACAACAGGCAACCCCCTCTGCAATGCCCTTTTAGACACGGATGCTGTAGGGGGCTATGGCATAGAAGCCGGCTGGGCAAAGACGAAACTATATGTAGGAGACTTTCAAGGCGGCAAGAGGCATGGACAAGGCTGCAGCTATTCTTTGTGGGGGCATCATAAAATATTTGATGGGAAATGGGAGGATGATAAGCCCAAAACAGGCACCCTGTTTCATCTGGTGTTTGAAAAGGATTCCTGTGATGGTAAGTATAAAGATCTTTTTCCGTATTGGGATACGCATACGCTGTCCCATCAAGTGACTGACTATCTGACCCGCCGGGATGACCTTTTGCCGACGCAGATCCTGGCAGGACTCTTCATCGCAGAGAAGGTCTGGGTGGAAAATGAGGACTTGTTCTATGACACCGATACTTTTTGCCCATTATCCGACTTTATGGAAAAGCATGACCCTGACGGCTTTTCGAGGGTGCGGAAACTTAATGACATATTTGGCTATGATGAGGAAAGCGAATGACCTGATCAAAGGAAACAAGATCCCGGATCTGCGCCCCGTCGGGGGCAGATTTTTTCTATCTGTGGTCATTTATGTGGTCAAGGAGAAAAATCAAAAATTGAAGCTGCGCGAAAAGTGATTAGAAGAAAAGAAACCCGCTGGAAATCATTTGATTTCCAGCGGGTTTGTGGTGGAGACTACAGAACTCGAATCTGTGACCTCTTGCGTGTGAACGCCGGGAGAAAACTTTTTTGCATAATTTGTGGTGGTTTTTAGTGGTTTCTGTTCTATTTTGATTGCTATATGATGGTGTTTAACTGCGATGTCTCCGAGTGTTCCGGGTGCGTCTGTGGTCAGTTATGTGGTCAAACGGGAAAAGGGCCTCGCCATCACTGGCGCGGCCCTTTCTGATTTCGGAGAGAAAACAGGGAAAATTTTACTACGCCGTAATCATAAAGGGGATGTCAAGTTTCTTCGCCATAGCGCCCAGCCAAGTATTTTTCCACTTCCGCACAGAAAGATTCCGCCCTGGTAAACAACGCATTTGTATCTGCGACCGAACAGATATAGAAGTCCTCATAGTCGCTGCGGTTCCGAATCAGTGAGGCATTGGAAATCAGCTTGCTGTATTCTCTGGGCAGTATTTCAGGCTTCAGGTAATTCAGCGTGAAACGGGCAATAACTGCCGAATGCTTTTTATAGTCTTCCCCATCCAAAGCAAGTACTGCCCTTATAGCGTGAAAAATGGCGTAATATGCCCGGTTATTGGCGGAAGCGTAGTCCTTCGCGTCCATATCCCGTTTGGCGGATGCCAGCATCTCCTTTGCCTTCTGCAAACGATACCGGGACAGGTCGATCCTCGTGATATCAGGCACTTATCCGCACCCCTTCCCGGTTAACATTGCGATAAAACGGCAAAACATTTACATTCCTATTGAAATATTCCCGGTTTTCTACGATTGGGGACACTACAATTCCATAATTCAGCAAAAACTCCGCAGCCAAATCCCCCACCTGCCAATTCCGCGCGGATATATCCTGGCGGGATGCGTCTACAAGGATCAGCACATCAATATCCGATCCCGGCTCCGCGTCGTCTCTGGCATAGGAGCCAAACAGGATGGCTTCAATTTGATCTTGAGGGAACAGGGATGCCATGCTGGCGCACAGCTCCTCAATAATCTTGTTCACCTCTTGTATTGTCCGCACAAGGCATCCTCCTCTCCCCAAATTTCCTATTGGCTTGGATTTAGTGTACCACAGCGGGGCGCAAAATACAAGCGCCCCCCATGCAAATCTTGCGCCGCTGTAAACAATAAGAGAGTCTCATCCCGGATTATTTCTCTCGACTTCCTCCCCAAAGTATGGTATGTTACATTGCTTAAAGGAGGCGAGCATTTTGGTACGACAGAGAAAGGGCACCTATCGAAATTATACGGAAGCGGCTGTTTCCCATTGCGGGAGACAGCTGCTTTCCCTTCCTCTGAGCTAAATTCATATTGTACAGAGCCATAGCTCCCCTAAAATGAAGCTATTACAAAAAGGAGGAGCGTTATGGGTACATACGGATACGTCCGGGTTTCCACGAAGGAACAGAACGAAGATCGGCAGATCATCGCCATGCGGGAATTCGGGGTTCAAAACGACAGCATTATCATGGACAAGCAGTCAGGCAAGGACTTTGACCGCCCCGGATACCGGCAGCTGGTACGCAAGCTAAAAGCCGGCGACACCCTTGTCATCAAGAGTATTGACCGGCTGGGGCGGAACTATGATGAAATTCTGGAACAGTGGCGGCTGTTGACCAAGGAAAAGCAGGTGGCCATCGTGGTGCTGGATATGCCCCTGCTGGACACCCGCCAAGGCCGGGATCTCACCGGTGTGCTGATTGCCGATATTGTTCTCCAGCTGCTGTCCTACGTGGCGCAGACAGAGCGGGAATTCAACCGCCAGCGGCAGGCGGAGGGGATCGCGGCGGCCAAAGCCAAGGGCGTCCACTTCGGGCGGAAGTTCAAGGAGCGGGGCGGGGACTACGAGGGTGTGATGGCCGCCTGGAAACGGGGCGAGATCAGCGGCAGGGCGGCGGCCAAGAAGCTGGGTGTGGCCCACGGCACCTTCCAGCGGTGGTGTAAGGAGTAAATTGGACTATAAAGCGTGGGTTGCAGTCCACCGAAAAAGAGCTGTGTCTCTGGGCTAAAATTGCCGTTTTGAACAACGGCCTGCTGCCTTTTTCGCAGTTTAAGCGAGGTAATTTTACCATGCGATGCAAAAAAATGCAATAGGGAGCGTGGCTTACAACCCACACGTTGTGAGCCAGAGCCAGCATTCTTACAAGAGAGCGCACTTTACTAATAATTAGGAGATGATTGCATGAAAAAATTCACATCCCTGCTGCTGAGCATCGTCTTGCTCCTGTCGCTCTGCGCCCCCGCCTCCGCCACTGGCATTTCCGGTTTTGAGAAAAAGATGGATTACAAGGAAGGCCAGTTTGTCGACGTCCCCGCCGGAAGCCTGTGGTCGGCCAACGTGAAAACTGCCTATGAATTTGGGCTTATGAATGGCGTGTCAAACACCGAGTTCCAACCCGATGGCAACGTGACCATCGGCCAAGCCATTATTATGGCCTGCCGCCTGCATAATACATACTACGCGAATGAGGCGACCTTTCAGGCCCGCGGGGCGCAGAACTATTTGGAGCCCTATGTGGAGTATGCTTTGGGGCAGGGGATCATTGCCAAAAAGTATGAGAACCTTAATTCTCCTATCAGCCGAGCCACTTTCGCCATGATTTTGGGGGCATCCCTGCCCAATGCCGTCCTCCCAGCGGTCAATACCGTAGTGGACGGCGCTATCCCCGATGTGGAGAAAGGGGCCGATTATTATGACGCCGTGTACCGCTTGTACCGGGCGGGCATCCTTACCGGCAACGATACAATAGGTACCTTTGCCCCGTCTTCCAACATCACCCGCGGCGCGGCCGCGGCCATCGTCAGCCGCATGGCAAATACATCCCTGCGGAAAACCATCACGCTTGATGCGCCTTATTTCGCGGCGGTGCCCATGAAGCAGCTGGCAAACCTGAAAAGCATTCGGGAAAACCTTTCGGACGCCGAGCTCACTGAGGCTTACAACGCCGCGCTGAAGATTGTCGCCCCCTATGCGGGGATGAGCCGGGAGGAGCAGCTCTATGGCATCGCGTCGGAACTGCGGCGGCTGGCGGAGGACGGCATAAAGTACTCCACTTCGGAGGCGCACTACAGCGACCCCTACGGCTATTTTGTCCTGGGCGTGGCCTCCTGCGCGGGGTGCGCCAGGGCCACCGGCCTCTGTCTGAGTATCTTGGGAATCCCCTACGAACACGTTAACGAGAATCAGTGGAGCCACCAGTGGTGCCGCGTCAATGTGGATGGTATCTACTGGATTTGCGACGCCTACGGCCTTTACTGCGGGCCGGAGCCGGCCCCCTACAAACATCCGTACCTGTAAGCGTGATCCGACGGAAACACAAAAAGGAGTTGAATATTATGAAAAAACGGGTATTCTCCATGTTCCTGTGGCTGTGCATGGTGTTCACCTTGGTGGGCACCATTGTGCCGACAGCATGGGCCATCACAGATGAAGACAGACGTGAAATTGATGCGTTTATAGAAAAGCATGGCGCATATATTACTGCAAATAATCCGAAAAATCCTTATTATGGTTCAGAAAAGGGTACACAAAATTTAAAACCTGGAGAAAAATATCCAGATGGTAGTCCGAAAAGGACTTGGCGATGTACAGCTTATGTTTGGCAAAGGGTATACAACGATCTTGGTTTTAAGTTGTCGGAGTCGAGATGGGGAGACGCAAAGGATTGGTTAGATGCGGCAGACGAAGCCGGCTATGAGACAGGACCTACGGCTAAACCCAATTCTATTGTGGTGTATTCTGGCTATACATATGGACATGTTGCGCTTGTAACGGCTGTGAATGGGGATAAAATGACAGTCGATGAGGCGGGGCGCACACTTGATTGTTATCAGAAAGATGGCGGGATTGCGACTGAAAGCAACAGAAATACATCGGGTGCCGCAGGTGGCACCATGGGTAATGGATATACAGTTAAGGGATACATCTATTTGCCGGTTGCCCCCCCTCCCCCGCCCGACCCGCCCAAAAACATCACCGGCAAATGGACATCCAGAGGCCCCCAATGGCAGGCCGAGATCTCCTGGGATTCGGTCAGCGGCGCGACAGGGTATCATGTAGAATACCGGACGCCCACAACGAATGGATGGAGTGCATGGAAAACAGACGGGGATTATAAATCCGGCAACTCCTACATCTCCAAAGGCTTGGGTAACTATAATTTCTATGAATACCGAGTGCGGGCCTATAACTCAGGCGGCGCATCTAACTGGGTAAATTACACTTTGCCCAAGTACGGGCCAGAACCTGGGACAGAGTCAACCAAACCAACAATATCAACGCCGCCGGATAAGCCGAAATTTGTTTCTGCCACCTGGTCTGGGGCGGCGAGCGCCCGAGTCTCCTGGTCCGCTGTCAGCGGGGCTGACTCTTACAAGGTTCAGGGTAAAAAAGCGACAGGAAACTATTGGACTTCCGAATTTATTGTCAGATCCGGAACATCTTGTACTTTGCCTGGGCTGGATGTGAATACCTCCTGGTATTTCTATGTAGAAGCGGTCAACGCCGCAGGGTCTTCCGGCTGGACAGAGTATCGTCTTCCTGCTCAAAAAACAATTGTTGAGGATTTGGCAGCGAAAGAACCTACGCCTCCCTCAGCGGTTGCCGCGCCCACCAACGTTTCCGGGAAATGGAAGTCAACGGGAAGCAACGCCACTGCGGAGCTGACGTGGAGCACGGTCAACGGTGTTGATCACTACGAAGTTGGCTATAAAAAAGACGGCGGGAATTGGGTTGACATCCCCCTGTGCGTCATGAGCACAAATACCTCCTACGTCTTCAACAACCTGGACAGCAGTTCGGCTTATTCTTTCCGTATCAAGGCTGTTAAGTCCGATGTATCTTCCGCTTGGACAGAATGCAAGCTCGACAAGTCAGAGGCAGGGAAACTTGCCGCCCCCAATGGCGTATCAGGTGAATGGACCTCCACCGGCCCCAAGTGGCAGGCCAGAATCTCCTGGAACGCGGTCAGCGGCGCAACACGCTATGAGGTGCAGTATCGGACGCCCAAAACGGGCAACGCATGGAAGACAGACGGGGATTATTCCTCCGGCACCTCCTACATCTCCACCGGCTTGGGTGACTATAATTCCTATGATTACCGAGTGCGGGCGGTGAATGCGAACGGCGCTTCCGACTGGACAGAGTATACGCTTGTCAAAACAGTGTCAATTCCAGATCCGGCGCCTGTTGTCACAGCACCCACCCCTGTAATGCCTGCGGCACCCACCAATGTCTCCGGAACCTGGACCTCCACCGGCCCCAAGTGGCAGGCCAGGATCTCCTGGGATCCAGTCAGCGGCGCGGCACGTTATGAGGTGCAGTACCGGACGCCCAGTACGGGCTATGCGTGGAGGGCCGATGCGGATTATTGCTCCGGCACCTCCTATATCTCCACCGGCTTAGGCAATTATAATTCCTACGATTACCGGGTGAGGGCGGTTAACGCTGCCGGGGCCTCCGCCTGGACAGAGTATACGCTTGTCAAGACGGTATCAACGCCGGATCCGGCGCCTGTCACCACAGCACCTGCGGCTCCGACGAACGTCTCTGGGACTTGGACATCCAGAGGGCCTAAATGGCAGGCCCGGATCTCCTGGGAAGCGGTCAGCGGCGCGACATACTATGAGGTGCAGTACCGGACGCCCACAACAGGCAATGAATGGAGAACCGACAGGGATTATTCCTCCGGTACCTCCTACATTTCCATCGGCCTGGGCAACTATAATTCCTACGATTACCGGGTGAGGGCAGTCAATGCCAATGGAGCTTCCGAATGGACAGAATATACGCTCTATAAATAAGTCTACTAAAGAAACCTATAGGAATAACGAACATCAAACGCCTGGGGATGGGATCAAGATCCCGTTCCCAGGCTGCACAGCCGGTTCAGACATCCACACCGGTTCAGACATCCACAGCGGCTACTATGACCGAAACCTTGCCGTGGCTTTGGAGGAAGCTGTCTCGGGCATATGGTATTATGACGCTGCAAAGTTTGCCGGCAGGGTATTATTAAAGGGCAAACGGTATCCTTACTCCAATTAGGAAAAGCGGCTCGTGCGGAAATGGCCCAGATACTCAAAAAACTATCTCTACCTGGATAAATAATAGCTGTTCTGTTGGTATTTCAATATCTCAACTAATGCACTTGTCTTTACAATTTGTTTTTGAAGCTGGAGGATTGTGCAATGAAAAGAAACCTCATGCTAATTATTATGCTCATGGCTTTATTGGTACTGACATCATGTGTAAAGCATTCCACTTTAATTTGTGATAAGTGTGGCAAAACATTTGAAGGTGATGATGATTATTCCAAACAATTAGCTCGGGAAGAAGAAATCATGTCTGCGCTTGGCATTGACTTGTATAGCTTCTTTTGTGATGATTGTAATGACCGTTTCGCTACGTGTATTGCTTACAAGGCTATGACCCCCGAGGATGCTGCACGATTGGAGGCATATGATGCCGGCAAGGAAATTATTGCTTCTGTTGGAGTTGATGCCAATGTTGAAATTCTTGGGCCTACAGATTTGGATCAGTATTATATTGCAGAAGACAATTTAACTGGACTATATGGCATCTATGATATTTCTTTGAATATTTGGAAAACTGAACCCATTTTTTCTGCTATCTATGCTTTTGATGCTAACGGTCTTGCCTTAGCAATGAAAAATGATTACTATGGATATATTGACTCCAATGGTAACACCGTTATTGGCTTTCAATTTCTTGAGGCTGATCCATTTACCAATGGGGTTGCACGAGTCCGTGTAAATAAGTGGGGAGTAATTGACACAGAAGGTTCTTTTGTTGTCGATCCAATGTATGAGGGAATCTCCATTTATGACAATGGTTACATAAGCGTATACGATGGTGAATGGTACGGCCTTTGCGATCCCACTGGAAGACAAATTATTGATATTAAGTTTCTTGAGGGCTTCAAATTTACAGAATCAAGAATTTATGCCTGCTGTCGAATAGAAAAAGATAATAATAGATTTTGGTATAAGTTATTTGACTACGAAGGTAATAATCTTATGGATGCTCTTAGTGTTAAAAATTCGCAGTACGTTTCGTATCCATATGAGAACGTGCAAATTCTGTGCTATAAGCTCCAAGAAATAGACAACAAATTTTACAATGTTTTGGATGAAAATCTCAATGTCATATTTGGTGACGGGTGTGCATATATTTCCGAGTTTAGTTCATTTGGTTATGCTGTTGCGATTTCTACACCAACTTATTCAATATCCTGGGGAAACGTAGAGCTAAACTATGAAGGATTGTTTGTGATTGATAAGTCCGGCACACGCGTATGCCATCTTCCTAACTTGCCTTCGTATGATACGCAGTACTCCAGCGGAGGTAGTGAATGGCGGTATACCTATGATTTCTATGTTAATGAATACTGTGCCATTGCGATGGGTGGCAGCAGTGGTTATCTCATTAATCTCCAGACTTTAGAATATTCACAATGGAAAAGGATTGTACCGCTAAAAGACTCGAATTATGTAATGGTTCAAGATAAAAATACTGAACTATGGAGTCTTTATAACGGAGACAATTTAATCGAAGACAATTGTACCAATATTGAATATTCTGACTCAGGGATAAATTCACAGTTCAAGTTGTATCATGGCAACGAATATATATTGTATCCATCCTAATGTGTTTTGCGAATTCTTTCGCGATGAACATGAGCATATAGAATAAAACTCAACTTTAATTTTCCTGCACTATTAGCAGCTTAATATACAAAAATCAAGCAAAGAGAAGGAAGCAATATGATAAAAAAACTCGCATCACTATTTCTGGCCATTAGTATGGTTCTTGCATTACATACCCCATCCTTTGCGGCGAATGATACCGATTTTCAAAAAATCAATACTTATCAGCCAGGGCAATTCTCCGATGTATCTGCCACTGACTGGTATGCAGAAAATGTGAAGATCACCTATGAATATGGGCTGATGACGGGAAAAAGCAACAACCTGTTTGACGTAGGTGGTAATCTGACAGTAGCAGAGGCAGTCGCAATCGTTTGCCGGCTCCATAACGCCTACAATAGAAATAACGCAGATTTTGGTGCCGCTTCCCCATGGTATCAACCTTATGTAGATTACGCGAAGGCAAACGGGATTATTGAACGGGACTACAGCTATGCGGCACCGATCAGCCGTCTGGATTTTGCTTTTTTCATAAGCAACGCCTTGCCCGATGCAGCCATGCCAAAACTCAATGAGGTGGCGCAAAATGACATTCCGGATTTGTATGCCGGCTCCCCCTGCCAGGATGCCATTGCAGCTTTGCAAGGGACAGGGGTATTGGAAGAGGTCAGCACCTCTCGCCTTCAACATCTGTCAACTGTCATATGCGGCAGCATTGGCACTATTCCATCCTCAAAAGAACAGGAGGCTGTCTACCGCCTGTACCGGGCGGGGATCCTGACAGGCAACGATGAGCACGGAACCTTCGCCCCAGAAACGAATATTACCCGCAGCGCGGCAGCGGCTATTGTGAGCCGTGTGGTGGAGCCGTCGCTGCGCAAACACATTGTGCTGACGAAAAAAGCGCCCGAGCTTGTGCCGGTAAGCCAGTTGGCAAATTTGCCAAGCGTTAAGGAAAGGGCGAGCTCCGAGCAATTCGCGCTGGCTTACGAGGAAGCAAAAAGAATCGTTGATCCGATTAGGGGGTTAAGCCGGGAAGCGCAGTTGTGCGCGATTGCCCTTGCCACACGAGTAATCGCAGAGAAAAACATAACCTATTCTATGGAGTCCGCCCACTATGCCGATCCCTATGGTTTCTTTGTAGATCATTCCGCCTCCTGCGCCGGATGTACCCGGGCTACCGGGTTGTGTCTCAATATGTTAGGGATTCCCTATGAACACGTCAACGAAAACGCCTTTTCACATCAGTGGACAAGGGTAAATGTGAACGGCACCTACTGGATATGTGATGCTTATGGTCTGTACTGCGGGCCAGAGCAGGTTCCGTATCAGCACCCGCGTTTCTAATAATATTCGCAGTTTTGCATATCCCACATAATTTGATTATGAAGCATTATGGAAATCTCAATTTTTGTTTCAAAGGATTGATGCCATTGAAAGCGTCAGTCTTCTGGAAAATATACTAAAAAGGAGAGGCACAACATGAAGAAAAGATTTTTGGCGATATTCCTGGCCCTTGCTTTTTGCACGGGGCTGGTTTTCCCGGCATTCGCGGCTCCATCTTCCGAGGAAGCAGCAAAAAACTTTTCCTTGACCTACGAAATAAATGGCAAGACGTTCGAGTACATTAAAAATGGCGTTTTTTGCGAATTTGACGAGCGCACTCATGTATCAAAGGATATGAAACTTGCTCTGGCGGATGGCAGAACCCTCACTGGGGGCGGATATAATGCGGTCACTTCCGACACAGTTTTTACTGCAAAGCACACTGGAACAGTTAGCGATGGCAGTTACATTGTGATTCATTCAACAGCTTTTGTGAACAATGGGAACGGGGTATACGAACAGGACTGGGTAACCAGTCAGGTGCTAACCAAAGACGGCTTTTTTAAGGATACCAACGTGGCAGAGGTAGTCGGCGGCATAGTTCAGCTCAGCGCGGGCCAGTCCGTTCAATTTAAGCTTCCAGCAGTATACACACTGGGGGAACTTGAGGAGGATGTATTTTATTTCTTGGAACTGTATCTTTATTATCCTGGCTCCAGTAACATTTACACTATGGGTATGCTGCCGTTTAAGTTGGATAGCGAAGCGGTGAGTACTTTCCTGCCCAGCCAGGAACCCACTGCCCCCACCTTTACCGATGTGCCCGCAGGGGAGTGGTATGCAGACCCTGTGGCCTGGGCCGTGGAAAAGAACATCACCAACGGAACAACGGCAACCAAATTCTCTCCCGGGCAGAACTGCACCCATGCCCAGATCCTGACGTTGCTTTACCGTGCGGCCCGGGATGGGGGCGTGGCCTCCGCGGAGGATATGGACAAGGCTGTCGAGTGGGCGCGGGAGAAGGACATGATTGACAACACTTTTGATGGCAACAAGGGTTGCACTCGGGCCGAGGCGGTCAACTATATCTGGCAGGCGTGTGATAAGCCCACGGCCAAGAATACCGCCAGTTTCACCGATGTGGATGCCAACGCAGACTATGCCGGGGCCGTGTCCTGGGCGATAGAAAAGGGAGTGACCAACGGCAGCAACACCGACGGCACCACGTTCAGTCCTGACCAGGTATGCACCCGGGGGCACATCGTTACCTTCCTATATCGAGCGTATCATTGAGAGATGTTAATGCTATTTCAGATTGATGCGTAATCACAACTATGCGAGAGGAGATTTTCCTCGTGAAACTCAGATATCATATCACATCGATCCTGCTGGCCGTGGCTATGGCTTTCAATGTGCTGCCGCCCACCTCATCTGCTGCCGAGGGCACGGGAAATTTCAGGAGGGTCAACACTTATCAGAGCGGAATGTTTACCGATGTCCCATCCGAAGCATGGTATGCGAGTGGGGTACGTTCTGCGTATGAGCTTGGGCTAATGAAAGGGAGCGACGGCGCATTTTCTCCCAACGGCCCTGTCAAGCTGTCTGAAGCGATTACAATGGCCGCACGGCTGCATTCCATTTACTATAACGGTTCAGAAAACTTCCAGCAGACATCGCCGTGGTACTCCGTATACGTTGACTACGCAAAGCGTGTCGGGATTCTAACCCAAGATTATCTGGACTACAATGTCGCGACGACTCGTATACAGTTTGCCACTATTTTTGCCCATGCACTCCCGGCATCTGCCCTGCAAAGTATTAACAACATTGCTGACGGTGCGATTCCAGACGTCAATGTATCTACCGCAAATGCCCAGGAAGTTTATTCTCTCTATAGGGCCGGTGTGCTGACGGGATCAGACGATAAGTTGACGTTCCATCCCTCATCTTCCGTTCTCCGTTCGGAGGCAGCTGCGATTGCCACCCGTATGGCTTTGCCGGAACAGCGTGTCACGATAAAAACCAACATACAGCCCACTCATACATGGCAGGGGGATCCGTCGCTGGATTTCACAGCGCAGCTTAGCACAGGGGAAAGTTTTACCCTTTCAAAGCAAGCAGGAAAAGTTGTAGTGGTCAATTTTTGGGCTACATTCACATGGGGTGTTACCGGGGAACCCTCAGTTTTTTCCCGACTTTATAGCGAATACGACACAGATGAAGTGAAGATGGTATTTATCAACTGCGGAGAAGACCCCAAAACTGTGCAGAGCTTCCTTGACGGAGTGGGATGTACTCTCCCCGTAATCTGCGACACCAATGATACCATTTCGTCTGCCTATGCGTCTACCTACGGAGCCACATTGATTCCTCGAACTGTGATTTTTGGGAAGGATGGAACCATTTCTGCGGATTACCTTGGACTCCGGAACTATCAAACAGTCAAATCTCTTATTGACAGTGCATTGGAAGGCCGGACAGATTGAATAAAAACCACATATAACTTTTGATAGAATGCGAGTAGACGAAACCGCCCTCACATTTTCAAATGGGGGCGGTTTTCATATCAATCTGCTGTAGGCCGTAATCGTGTTGTGATCGTTTTTGCGTAATCATGGGTATTCCTTTCTTTCCGTTGCTTCAAACAGGCATCCCGTTTTCAATCCCATCCAACAGGCCATTGCACTAAGACGGCGCTGGTGCTAAAATGTAGGCATCGAAGGAGGTGGATAGATGGCGGACAGGCGGATCTACGCGGGGTACTACCGGCGCTATGACAGCAAACTTATTTATGTTGTCACCGTGGCAAAGGATGCGGACACAAGCGAAGAAATGGTCGTCTGGACGCCAGCCACCTATTCGGAGAAGCACACCTACTACACCACCAGCAAGCAGTCTTTTTGCGAGTCTGTTTTGGTGGGCGGTGTGCGCCGGCCGAAGTTCAAACGGCAGACCCAGATGCGGGTACTGGACTCGGTGGTGGAGAGCTTTGAAGCGGAGGGCTTTTTTCGTTCGCCACGCAAGGCAGATGACCATATCAATGACGAGTACGATATTTGGTGCCGGCCCTGTGCCGCCTCCTATTATGAGTACGCGAAAAAGCTCTGTGAGGGGTACCGCTTCAGCCTGTCCAAGTATGAACTCTGCGTCAGGGAGAAGCGGTACATCGGAATATCGAAAGAGGATTTTCGAGAGCTCAAAAGCGACCTGGCTTTTTTGAAAAGCTGCCTGAAAACGGTTCTGAATGATTACGCCAGCTATTTCGAGGAACGGTTTGTAACCGGCCTGTCCATCCGTAAATATGCCGAGGCTCATAATCTCAACCGAGGGAGTGTGGATCATCTGCAGCGAAAATTTTTTACCGCCCTTGCCCAAGCCCTGAAGGAACGGGATGAGGCCGAAGGACGAAACCGACTCCGGGAAAATTGAATACCCCAGCAAAACCCCCGCCATCATCGGCGGGGGTTTTGCTATGTCAAGATTATGTCAAAATTCAGCGAGTTCGGATTAATTAAGTAAGGGGGTAAAAAATATTTTTAAAGAATGCATAAAAAAGCCGCTCCCAATGCCTACACATTGGGAAGAAAATTTGAAAGGAGTGAGACACATGAAAATCTCAAGTTACAAAAACTATGATGACCTACCGCTGTTTCTCAATGCGGCAACCGTGGCGAAGGTGCTGGGTATTGCTCCATCCAGCAGCTACGAACTATTACATGAGCCGGACTTCCCGGTTCTAAAAATCGGCAGCCGGATGGTAGTGCCGAAGGAGAAGTTCATGGAGTGGGTAGAGCGGCATACGGGAGAACAGCAATGAGGGGTGCGTGGTCAGCGGCAGCAGCGCCTCCCAATGAGTTCTGCTTGCCGCACGAAGTGTTCAAGCTCGGCCTGGGGCATGGGCCGCTGCCGGTGTATCTCTACCTGATCTACTGCAAAAGTATGGGACACCGCGCGGACAAGATGAGCTGCACCATCATCAGCAAAGCTGTCGGTTGGTGCGAGAAAACAGTGCGGACACACCTACGCGCATTGGATAATGCTGGGCTCGTTAAGCTGGAGCATTGTGGGCAAAGGTTCTCCTACGCCCTGTGTCCCATCCAAGCCAAGGTGCATAGGTGCTATGCGGTACCCCGTAACCGATGGATATCCACAAAGCGCGACTGGCTCACCGACGAGGTGTTTGACGCGGTGTTCCCCGTGCCAAATGAAGTATTCCAACTCGGTCTCAAGCCTGGTGAACTGCTGGTGTACATTTACCTGCACTACCAAAAGGGTGTGCGGAGCGGTCAGTGCTGGCCCAGCTATGCCACCATCGGCGCGTCGGTGGGCATGAGCCGGAAGACTGTCCAGAAGCACATCGGATCGCTGATAAACAAGAGGCTGATCCAAGCGGAGGAAACCATGATCCGCCGGAAGGATGGACGCCGCTGCAACGGCCGCCTGCGCTACACGGTCACGCCAATCCGCCAAGTGTTGAGGGTGCGGGAGAAGGAATTTTTGGAGCAGTTGAAACTTGCGGAAGCCCAGCGGAAGTGGGCCTCCACACAGCAACGGGCGTGACCGCCCCTGTTTCGCGTTTTGAAACCCCTTGTGCCCATCCTGTGCGCCGGGTGGCATCCGTGTACACCTCCCACCCTCTGAAACGCGGTGTCGGCCCCTGTGTGGCCCGTTGTGGGTAGGCGGGCCATGTAGGGACCAAAAACGGAAATATTTACCACGCCGTAATCAGTAAGGGCCATCACGGCACAGGCCCGAAGGGCAGCCCAGCCGGGGCCCCGCCGCAACCCAGCCGTTAGGTGGCGAAGCCGCCCCAGGCCTAAGCGGGCCGGAGGCCCGCCCACGGCGAAGCGGTTGCGGTGGGGAGAGGAGGGGCAAGGGATCGCAGTGGGGAATGCCCGGAAGGGCGTTTCCCACGGAGCGGACGTTGCCCCGATGACAAGCAGGATAAACGCTGGCGTCACAAGTGACGCCCGGCAGGTCACATCGGCCCGCAGTGCGGACCGTTTTCAAGGGCTTCCGGGGCTTCCCGCGGGGCTCTTGACAGGCGTCTGTTTTGGGCTGGAAATCGCCTAATGGCGTCTGATTTTCAAGAAAACCAGTTGCCTCAACGGTTTGAGGCGGCGTCTATCAAGAATTTGGAGGTATTATGAGTACAGAAAACAAGGATCGTCTGGCCCTACGCATGAAGCCGGATACCAGGCGAAAAATCGACCAATGGTACACAGCGGCGGGCTGTGTCAGCCGGAACCAGTTCGTGGAGCGGGCCGTGAACTTCTACGTGGATCACCTGGCCGTCCAGGACGACAGCGGCACACTGCCCAGGGCTGTCCTCTCGTCCCTGGACGGGCGGCTGGGGATGTTTGAGGACAGGCTCTCCTCCCTAATCTACAAGCATGCGGTAGAGCTGGACATGGTGATGGGCATCCTGGCGGACGCCTACGAATTCACTCCAGAGGATATCCGCCGTCGCCGGGCGGAGAGTGTCCACAACGTCAAAAGCACAAACGGACGGCTGCCTTTCGAAGAAAAGATCCGCAGGCCGGATGACGGCATGGAGTCCGAATGGCCCGGCTGATTTTGAAAAGCCCATTCATCAAGGGCGGCAAAAGCGCAAGCGGCCACGCCAAGTACATCGCTACCCGGGAACGGGTGGAGTTGGTGCCCGATGGCCGACCCGCCACACAAAAGCAAGAGCATTTGATTGCTGAACTGACAAAAGATTTTCCTGACGCGAAAAAGCTGCCGGAGTACGGCAGCTATCGTGACGCACCTACCAAGGTCAATGCCTCGGTGTTCATCACCCGGACGCTGGAGGAGCACTGGTCTGACGTTCAGCAAAGCGATATCTACGCGGAGTATATTGCCACCCGTCCTCGAGTGGAGCGTGTGGGCAACCATGGCCTGTTCGGTGACGAGGACTATGTTGATTTGAAAAAAGTGACGGCAGAGCTGCAAAGCTGTGAGAAAAACGTGTGGACGCACATCATCTCGCTGAAACGAGAGGACGCCGCACGTCTGGGCTACGACAACGCCAGAACCTGGCGCAATCTAATCCGCACCCACCGCAACGACATCGCCGCCGCCATGAACATCCCGCCCAATGACTTCCGATGGTACGCCGCGTTCCACGATGAGGGCGACCATCCCCATGTCCACATGATGGCCTGGTCTGCCGGGGATGCGCCGGGGTATCTCAGCCCGGTAGGTATTGGGAAGATCAAGTCCAAGCTGACCAACGATATCTTCCATCAGGAGATGCTCCACGTCTACGAGCAGAAAGGCCAATCCCGGGATGAGCTGGTGGCAGAGGCCCGCCGCGCCATGCTGGAGCTGGCTGACGAAATGAAGCGGGGCGTCTGTGAACACCCGGAAGCGGAACAGATGTTGCTGACGCTGTCCTGTGAGCTGAAAAATGCGAAAGGCAAAAAGCAGTATGGCTATCTCCCCCAGCGTATGAAAAAGCAGGTGGATGAAATTGTGGATCAGATGGCGCGGCTGTCCTCGGTAAAATCGTGCTATGAAAAGTGGCTGGAGCTTCAGCAGGAGATAAACGAGTTCTATTCAGGAAAACCAGTGGAGCGTGTGCCGCTGTCCCAACAGAAGGAGTTCCGCGCCATCCACAATGCTGTCGTCCAGGCGGCGCTCCGGCTGGAACACCTTACCTTTGAGGACAGGGATGTGGCGCGGCACGATGAGCCAGAAGATGTTCTCCGGGACAGCGAAACCTGCGGACAGCTCTGGGCGGCGGTCTGTGACGGCAGTCTCCCGCTGGATCTGCGTGATGAAGCGGTGACGCACCTCCAAACACAAGCGGAGGGCGGCGATCCCCATGCCCAGCTTCTCCTGGGCAGGCTGTACCGGGACGGCCCCCTGCTCACGCCGGATTCTGTGGAGGCGCGGTATTGGTTCGGGCAGGCGGTGCGGGAACTGCCGGACGCGCAGTACGCCCTGGGCAAATTGCTGCTGACCGATGATGTGGAAGTTTACGACCGGGAGCAGGGTATCCACTGGCTGACACAGGCCGCTGAGAGCGGCCATGAGTTTGCCGCATACCGTCTGGCCAAAGAACTCTTGAAAGATGGCAATGTTGCGGAGGCCCTACCCTGGCTCACAGCGTCGGCAGAGGCGGGAAATCCCTACGCCGAATACCTGCTGGGCAAGCTCTATTGGGAGGGCGGGGACATCCCCCAGGACATGGAGCAGGCCCTCTACTGGCTGAGCCAGGCAGCAGCGCAAGGGCACGCCTATGCCCAGATCCTGCTGGCACGGCAGGACAGCCCGTCCCGACCCTCCGCCATCCTGGCGGTGAACAGTTTGCTCCATTCGATAGGGCAGATTTTCCGGGACAACGCCCAAGCCGTGAACGACACCCGTGACCATCACACCGACCGCAAGCTGCGGCGCAGAATCCAGGAGAAGAAAATCGCCATGGGTCATAAGCCGGACGATCACGAGGAGCAGGGCTGGGGTGGCATGACCATGTAAACCCACGCAAAATTTGCTATGCCGTAAACAAGGAAAGGGTCTGCCTGGTCACTGTACAAAATGCTTCGTTTCCCCCCCTGTTTTTCTCCACGTTGCTGCTCTGATTGTTCTCGACTTCTGCTCGGTTCTTCGATATGGTGTTGCTTACCAAAAACCGAAAGGAGCGACACAGCATGAACAGAAAACGGGAAGCAGTATTTATGGGGCTCGGCATCCTTGCCGGTCTCGCCCTGAGCGGTCCCGCCGCCCAGGCGGCGGATCATCTCACCGCCCGGCCCAGCAACCAGCCCATCTACGTGGACGGCCAGCGGATCAGCATGACTGCCTACAACATCGGAGGAAACAACTACGTCCTCCTCCGGGACATCGGCAGGGCGGTGGACTTCGGCGTGATCTACAATGCCGCCACCAACTCCGTCTACATCGACAGCGCCCAGCCCTACCGGGAGGAACCCTCTGCCACACCGCTTTCTCCCACGGAAGAAAGTGTGCAGGCCACCCTGGCGCAACTGAAGCAAGCCTACCCCACGGGCACAGTTTACGGCGAGTTTTATCGTCCCAATGATCCGCTCAACCGGCCATTCAGCAACTGCGACCACTGTGCGGGCTGGGCGATGCTCTGCTCCGATGCCGCGTTCGGCGCCTTGCCCTGGAAGCGGATCGCCGACCCAGGCTGGGAGCAGATCCGCCCCGGCGACCTGATCCACTACGACAATAGTACCAGCGGTCACGTAGTCGTGGTGGTGAAGAAAACAGACGAGTACATCAAAGTCACCGAGAGCGGGCTGAACAACAAAGCCCGCTGGGGCGGGCAGTACTTCAAGTGGTGGCTGGAGGAACAACCTGGGTATACGCTGTACACCCGCTACCCAGAATAGAAATTCTGAGGTACAGGCGGGCGGCGCTCCGCATCCGCGGAGCGCCGCCCACGTTGTTCCCCCGTGTCCGTCCCTGTGAAGCGCTTTGCGCCCATCCTGCGGGGCAAGTGGCATCCGTACACCTCACGCAAGTAAAGCGCGGTGTCGTCCCCTTTGTGCGCCGCTGTGCAGGGACGTGGATTGCACCAGTGTCTTCAAAGAAAAGAGACATCAGCTCCAGCCAAAAAAGATATGTCTGAATTGATAATCTTTCCCGTTTGCCATGGCTATTCCCGCCAGCCTGTGGTATGGTGTGTCGCTACAGGAGGCGATACCAGTGAGAAAGACCTTGGAAGATCTCTACTACGGCAATATCACACCCAACGCGCAGGACATGGCCCCCTATTCAGAACTGAAGCGGGCAACAGACCGCGTGACCCGCTTCGAAAACCAGCTCACGGAGCAGCTTGACGGGGCCGGTCAAACGATTTTGGCCAAGCTCATTGAATCACAGCAGGAAATCGACAGCATCACCGCCATGGAAAACTTCATCCTGGGTTTCCGGCTGGGTGTCCGAATAATGGCCGAATGCATGGATAGCAATGATGGCGATATCAGAACTGGAGGTGAATAGTCATGGCAAAGCGCCGACCATCTGGCGACGGCATGGTACGCAAACGGGAGGATGGCCGCTGGGAGGGGCGGATCGTAGTAGGGCACAAGGAAGGCGGAGATCCCATCTTCCAGTACGTCCTCGCACCCACGCAGAAAGCCCTTCTCGCCAAGCTTCACCAAAATATTGAGATCTTCCGGGATGTGGAGCTATGCGGGGACAGCCGCATGACGCTGGCACAGTGGCTGGGTCGTTGGCTGGACGAGTACGCCGCCCTGCGTCTGCGGGAGAGCACGATGAGCGGTTATCGTGTGTATGCCGAACAATACATCAAGCCCCATCTGGGGGACAAGAAAATGAACTCGATCACTCCAGCAGATATTCAGCGAATGTACACAAAGCTGAAAAAGGAGGGGCGCGTCCGTGAGCATCCCAAGTATGGCCGTGCCCTGTCCGTTGGCACCGTCCGGCGCATCCACACCATGCTCCACCGGGCGATGGCGGACGCGGTTCGCGCCCATATCATCCCACGCAACCCCACCGAGGGGTTGACGCTGCCGAGAGCAGACAGTCCGGCCAAACGTGTCCTCACAGACCGGGAACTGAACAAATTCATGGAGGTCATCAAGGCTGACCCCATCTGGCACGATTTCTTCTACACAGAACTCACCACCGGCCTGCGCCGGGGAGAAATTTGCGGGCTCCAGTGGCAGGATTTTGAGGCCGGGGCGGGGACGCTGCAAATCAACCGAACCCTACATAGAAAAGCGAACGGTGGATTTGAGACGGGCGAAACGAAAACCGGGCGGGGGAAACGCAAGATTTTGCTGCCGGACAGTACCGCGAACCTGCTGCGGGAGCGTCAGAAAACGATCCTCGGCAAGTGGATCTTCCCCAACCCATTCAAGCCGGAGCAACCCATCTCTCCTGATGCGGCATACCGACGATTAAAGGCCCTGCTGTGCGAGGCCGGGATCATGGCGAACATTCCGTTCCATGGATTGAGACACACGTTCGCCACCCATGCCTTAGCCAGTGGTGTGGACGCGAAAACGCTGTCCGGCATCCTGGGCCACACCGACGCCGCGTTCACGCTGAACACCTACACCCACGTCACCGGCGATATGCAGCGGCAGGCATCGGCTATTGTGGGTGGCTTTATGGAGGACATTTTCGGAAAGGAGCTGAAACCTTGGCAAAACGCAGAAAACGGGGGGACGGAAGCGTCCACTTGAGAAAGGATGGCCGCTGGGAAGGCCGGGTGGTAGTGGGCTACGATGACAAGGGCTTGCCCATCACAAAAAACGTGCTGGCAAAGACAAAAACAGCGTGTTTAGACAAGCTGAAACTGCTGAAGGAATCCTGCGATGAGAAACCCAACGAAAATCTGCGCCCGGATATGACCTTCGGCGAGTGGCTGGATTTTTGGTATCAGAACTACTCCAAACCCAAGCTCCGGCCCACTACCCAGGCGGGGTACGAAAACGCCATCTACAAGCACATCATCCCCGCACTTGGGAAAACCCTGCTACCCGAATTGAGTACAAATGATCTCCAGCAATTTTATGCAACGTTGAAAAAGGAAGGGCGTTTGATCTGCACAGAATCCTACGGCAAAGGGGTTTCGGATCGCACCGTGTGGTCTTGCCACACCCGGATCAGAACGGCGCTGGATCGTGCGGTGCAGGATGGCCTCATCCGAATCAACCCCGCCGCCGACTGCAAGCTGCCGCCCCAAAACCCGAAAGAAATGCAGCTTTTATCCCGAGAGGAAATGCAGAGATTTTTGATCCAGGCAAGGGAAGAAGGATACTATGAATTGTTTCTTCTGGAGCTTGCCACGGGCCTGCGCCGGGGCGAGGTGCTGGCCCTCCAATGGGACGATCTGGACATCGAAACTGGGGTGCTTTGCATCCAACGCCAGGTCTACCGGGCCAGCGGTGAGCTGGTGGTGTCCGCGCCCAAGACGAAAGCCGCCCTGCGTACCATCATCCTGCCCCCAACCCTGCTGGGAGTGCTGGAAGAATACCACCAACAGGCGGAGTCCCGCTGGATGTTCCCTTCCCCGGCAAAGGAGGACTCGCCCCTCGACCCCGCCACTGTTCGGAAACGCCTCCAGACCATCCTGGAACACGCTGGATGTAAAAGGGTTCGCTTCCACGACCTGCGCCACCTGTTTGTGACCACCGCGCTGGAAAACGGGATGGATGTGAAAACCCTGTCCGCCATTACCGGGCACGTTTCCGCCAAGACCACGCTGAACGTCTACACCCACGTTACTGACACCATGCGGCAGACAGCGGCGGCGAAAATCGATCGGGGAATCGGCAAATGTGAGCCGCCGGATGACCCCGGCGAGGATTTACCCACCAAAACGTCCAAGCCACCCTCAAAGGCGCCGTTTGAGCCCTACAAAGGCAAAATTCGCAAACCGGGGACAGGCTGTGTGACGCAAATCAACGACCATCTCTGGGAAGGAAAATTCTCCCCCAAGTGGCCTGATGGGAAAATCCACTCCCGCAGTATCTACGCCGGCACCGAGACCGAATGTGAGGAAAAGCTGGCTGGGCTGATCCGGCAGATGAAAATGGAGGTTGCGGAGGCAAAGCGTCTGGCCGCTGAGGGAAAGTGGGAAGCAGCCATGACGCTGGCCACACAGAAGAAAGCGAGAGGAACAAGAAAAACAGAACTCCTTACGTAAAAACGGAGGAAAGATTTACCACGCTGTAATCAGTAAGGATCGATCCCTTCGTCGCCCAAACCAACCGCGCCCTCGTAGCTACTGCGCCGCAAGGGGGTTCAAGTACGATTCAATTCCGTGTTATTCAAAGGGTAAAGGCCTGTTGAAGCGCTTGGGTACGCTTTTCCACCATGGCCTTTGATATCTCTTTGCCCGCGAAAAAATCAAATCCGTGGAAGGTACCCTTCACGTCCTCCAACTGTACCGCCACCCCCGCCGCCTCCAGCGCTTTGGCGTAGGCTGCCCCCTCGTCGTGGAGGCAGTCGAACTCCTCCACCTCCACATAGGCGGGCGGGAGGCCTGAGAGATCGTCTGACAGCATGGGCGCGGCATACTGGGGCATCCCGTGATCCCCATCCCGCAGGTATAGCTCCCACATCTTCCGATTCAGTTCCGCATTCCACAATGGGCTGTCCGTATAGTTCTGCATGGAGGCTGTCTCCATCCGGCTGTCGGTAACCGGGTAGACCAGTAGCTGGAAGCACAGCTTTGAACCGCCCTCGTCCCGGGAGCGCAAGGCGCAAGCAGCGGCCAGGGTACCTCCGGCGCTGTCCCCGCCCACGGCGATCCGGGCCCGGTCAAGCCGCAGCTTTGGGGCGTTGTCCCACACCCAGCCCAGGGCGGCATAGCAGTCCTCAAAAGGTGTGGGGAAGGGGGCGGCGTCCGCCGTGCGGTAGTGGACGAACACCACCACGCACCGCGCACCCTGGGCGTACTGGGCGGCATAGCGGTGGATGTAGCCCACGTCTCGGACGCAGAACCCGCCGCCGTGGAAGTACACCAGGCAGGGGGCGGCCCAGTCCAGCCCCTCTGGGCGGTAGATCGTCAGCCGGACGGGCGTGCCGTCCGCCGCAAAAAACTGTATGCCAAAACGCTCCACCCCTTGGGGCAGGGCGGGCGGCATCAGCGCCATCCGGTCCAACGCCCGGTTGGCCAACTTCGCGGTCTCCAGGTTTACCGCCCAGCCGGGGACTGCCAGCTTGTTGACAAAGCGCAGCTCCTTCCGGATCGGGTATTTTTTGTCCCGGTGGGCGCACCACGCGCCGATCCCCGCGCCTGCCGCCAGCGCGGCCCAAGCCTTCTTCCTCACAGGTATCCGCCCCATTCTGGACATTTCGTCCGTTCCATGATACCATAAGGGGGCAGTTGAACGCAAGGAGCGGATGCGTATGCTGGAGTATGTTTGGTATATCCTGGCCTCGGTGCTGGCCGGGGTGGGGACGGGGCTGGTGGGCCTGTCGGCGGCCACGGTGATGGTGCCCATCCTGATCGTGCTATGCCCCTCATTCGCCGGGGAGACGGGGGCTTATCAGGCCACCGCTATCGCTCTGGCCTCGGACATCCTGGGTTCCGCAGTCACCACCGCCACTTACATCCGCCACAAAAACATCGACCTGCGCCGGGGCTGGATCATGCTGGCCTGCATCATCGGGATGTGCACCGTGGGCAGCTTTGCCGCCTGGAAGGCCGGGAACGTGGTGCTGGGGGGCTTCACCCTGATCCTGACCTTCTGCATCGGCATCCGCTTCCTGGTGAAGCCCTCCACGGAGCGGGCAGACGCCGGGGCCAAAGGCGCGGCACTGGACTGGAAGGGCGTTGCCATCTCCCTGTTTTTCGGCATGACCATCGGCTTCGGCACGGGCTTCGTGGGCTCCGGCGGCGGCATGATGATGCTGGTGGTGTTCACCGCCTTTCTGGGCATGGAACTGAAGGCCGCCGTGGGCACCAGCACCTTCATCATGACTTTCACCGCGCTCATCGCCTCGGTGAGCCATATCCTCATCCACCCCGCCATCCTGCTGGAGCGGTGGCCGGTTCTGATCCTGTGCATGACAGTGGCCACGGCGGCGTCCCTGGCCTCTGCCCGGTTCGCAAACCGGGTGGACAGCCGCACCGTAGGGCTGGTGACGGGGGTGGTGCTCACCCTGCTGGGCGGGGCACTGATTTTGCTCCACTACTGGGATCTCATTACCGCCCACCCCCTGATTTTGGCTGCCCTGAAATGCTTCGGGGAGTACCTGCTGTTCATTGTCCCGGCGGCGCTGGTCCTGATCGCCCTCCACTTCGCGGCCCATATCCCCAAGGTGGTGTTCCGCAAGCTGCTCCACCTGCCCGCCTTCTGCTCGGCTGCCGTGGTGGTATGGCGGGCGGACTGTTGGCAGGCGGCCAGCCTGACGCTGGCGCTGTTCGCCGCCATTGTCTACCCGGCGCTGCACCTGTGCGAGCGTTGGCAGGGTTACGGCGGGCTGTTTGTGGAGAAGAAGCCGGGGGAGATCAAAAAGAGCCTGCTCCTGCTGTTCCTTACCGACGCGGCCCTGGTGGCCTTGTGCTGGGGGGCGTTCGATCTACCCTGGGCGGCGGTGACGGCCATCCTCATGTGGGGCAGCGGGGACGGCGCGGCGGCGCTGGCGGGGCACCGCTTTGGCAAGCACCACGTCCACCTGCCCCTGGCCGATCCGAAAAAGACCTGGGAGGGTTCCGCCGCCATGGTGTTTGTATCGGCGTTGGTGGGAACGGTCTCCATGCTGGTCATGACGGCCATGCCATGGTATCAATGCCTGCTGTTCGCGCTGGTTGCGGCCATCCCCGGGGCGTATACTGAACTGATTTCCCGGGGCGGCAACGACACGGTGACGGTGCCGGTGGCGAATACGGCGGTGCTGCTGGGGATTTCACTGCTGCTCTGACAAAGCGGACGAGACCCACCCCTTGCTCCAGGGGCGGGTCTCGTTTTCTTTCAAGGCCGATCCAAAAGGGCTGCCAACTCCGGGATGCTGGCCACAGGCTGGGCGCAGGCCCCGTCCCGGCACAGGTAGTACCGCGCCCCCTGAGTGGGCACGGGGTACTCCCTGGTGAACGGGGCCGGCTCTACCAGGGAAGCGGCGTTTTCCGGGGTCTTGCCCAGCACCGTCAGCCCCGGGCGGGGTGTTTCTCGCAGAAAGGCCCGCAATTCCTCCGGTATCTCATGTGCTGTGACCACCAGCTCAGCGGTCGGCCACAAAGCTTCCAGTAAAGTCAGCATGGCAAAGCTGTGTCCGGCGGGATAGCCATCCGCCGCCCCGGCCAGCCAGGACAATTGGAGCTCCGCCGCCTCCCACCACCGCCCCTCCCCGGTGAGCCGCGCCAGCCGGGACAGCACCAGCGCCGCCGCGGAATTTCCTGAACGGCATGGCCCCGTCATAGGCTTCCTTGGTCCGGGTCAAAAGCTGCTCCCCATCCGAGGCATAGGGGTAGAAGCCGCCCTGTTCCCAGTCAAAAAAGTATTGCTGCATCATGTCCGCCAGTCCGGCGGCACGGGTCAGGTACGCCGCGTCAAATGTCACGCCGTACAGCTCCAGCAGCCCCAGGCGTAAAAGGCGTAGTCGTCCAGCTTGCCGGGGTGGGCAGCGTCCCCGTCCCGCCAGCGGGCCAGCAGCCGTCCGTCCGGGCCGGTGAGCCGTTCCGCCAGGAAGTCCGCCGTCCGGCGGGCGGCGTCCAGATACCGGGGCTCGTCCAGCACCAGGCCCACCCGGGCCAGTGCCGCCAGTGCCAGCCCGTTCCAGGCGGTGAGCACCTTGTCGTCCCGGTGGAGGGCCGTCCGGCCCAGGCGGTAGGCGTACACTTTTTCCCGCAGGGCGTCCACCCCCTCCGGCTCCCGGTCAAAGTGCGGCTGTCCCAGGAGGTTGGGGATGCTTTTGCCCTCAAAATTGCCTGCCGGGGTGACGCCGTACCACCGGCAGAAGTGCTCCGCATCTGCCCTGCTCAAAACGGAGACCAACTCGTCCGGGGCCAAGACATAGTATTTTCCCTCCACGCCCCCGCTGTCCGCGTCCTGCCCGCAGCACAGGCCCCCCTGGGGATCGGACAGCTCCCGCAGCACATAGTCCAGGGTGCGGCGGGCGGTCTGCCCATACAGCGGGCGGCGGGTGTGCTGGAACGCCTCAGTATAGGCCAGGGCCAGCAGGGCGTTGTCATAGAGCATCTTCTCAAAATGGGGAACCAGCCAGCGTTCGTCGGTGGAGTACCGTGAAAATCCGCCGCCTACGTGGTCGAACAGCCCGCCCCGGTACATGGCCTCCAGGGTGCGCAGGGCCATTTCCCGGGCGTGGCCGTCTCCGGTGAGCTGTGCGTACTGCAGCAGAAAAATCAAGTTGTGGGGCGTGGGGAATTTGGGCGTAGGGCCGAAGCCACCCCATTGCGGGTCAAAGCTCCGGGCAAACAGGTCAGCCGCCTGCCGTACCAGTTTCCGGCTGGGCGCGCCGGGTCGGTGTTCCGCCTCCCGCCGCAGGTGGGCGGTGAGGGTCTCGCCGGCGGCCAGCACCCCCGCCCGGTTCTCCCGCCACAGGCGGGCGGCCTCGCCCAGCAAGTGAAGGAGCTGGGTTCTGGGTAGGTAAGTGCCTGCCCAAAAGGGCTTTTGATCCGGGGCCAGCAGCACCGTCAGCGGCCAGCCGCCCGAGCCGTTCATGGCCACGCACGCCGCCATATACACCGCGTCCACGTCGGGCCGCTCCTCCCGATCCACCTTGACCGGGAGGAAGTCCTTGTTAACGGCCCGCGCCACCGCCTCATCCTCAAAGGACTCGTGGGCCATAACGTGGCACCAGTGGCAGGTGGAGTAGCCAATACTGAGAAAAACGGGACGGTCCAGACGCACGGCTTCCTCAAACACCTCCAGCCCCCAGGGGTGCCAGTCCACCGGGTTGTCCGCGTGCTGGAGAAGATAGGGGGAGTGTTCCATACTCAGGCGGTTGCTCATGGGTGCTCCTTTCCGGCCCTCAGAGGGCCCAGCAGCTTGATAGGTGCAGTATTTGCCGTCCGGCGGGCAAATATTTAACCGCCCACAATGGTGCCGCCGTTGGGGTGGAGCACCTGTCCGGTCATGTAGCTGGAGTCGTCCGAGGCCAGGAACACATAGCAGGGGGCAACTTCGCAGGGCTGGCCCGCCCGGAGCATGGGCACCTTGGAGGTGCCGGAACCGAAGGTGCGCACCTCCTCCGCCGAGTAGGAGGCGGGGATCAGCGGTGTCCAGATGGGGCCGGGGGCCACGGCGTTCACCCGGATACCCTGATCTACCAGGGACAGGGCCAGGGAGCGGGTGAGGGCCACGATGGCCCCCTTTGTGGCGCTGTAATCGATGAGGTCTTTGTTGCCCTGGTAGGCGGTGACGGAGGTGGTGTTGATGATAGAACTGCCTTCGCGCAGATGGGGCAGGGCCGCTTGGATCAGGTAGAAAAAAGAGTACACGTTGTTCTGGAACACCAGCGAAAGCTGTTCCCGGGAGATATCCAGGATATTGCGCCGGATGAATTGGACGGCGTGGTTGTTCACCAGGATGTCCAACCCGCCGAAGCGCTCCACTGTCCGCTCCACGCAATCTTTGGTAAAAGCCGGGTCCTTCAGGTCGCCCCGGAGGAGCAGACATTCGCCGCCCAGTTGGCGGACGCGTTCAGCGGTCTCCTGGGCGTCCCGATCCTCATCGTAGTAGGCGATGGCCACCTTTGCCCCCTCTTTGGCAAAGGCGTAGGTCACCGCGCGCCCGATCCCGCTGTCCCCGCCGGTGACCAGGGCCGTGCGGCCAGCCAGCCTGGGGCCAGACGATCCGCACTCCGAGATAGGGCGTGGATTCATCTGATACTCCAAGCCGGGCTGCTGGTTCTGATGCTGCGGCGGAAAGCTGCGGGGCGCGGTCTGTCCGAAGGGACAATTTTGACATTCCATAAAAAATCCCTCCTTCCGCCCATTTTATGGCAGATGAGGGAGGGGAGTGCAGAGAGAATATGTCGGTGCAGTACCATCTAAAAATATTTCGCAGACTACTGTGCATGAACAAGGTTATGGAAGCCAAACGCCCGCCCTGCCCCCAGCCGGGGGCAGATTTTTTCTGTCTGTGGTCATTTATGTGGTCAAGGAGAAAAGTTGGAAATTGATATCGTAGAAAAAGTGATTGGAATAAAAGAAAACCGACGGAAATCAAATGATTTCCGTCGGTTTTATGGTGGAGACTACAGAACTCGAATCTGTGACCTCTTGCGTGTGAAGATTCGTATGAACATAAAATTGGTGCTTTTGTGTCCGTTTGGCGCTGTTTAGCCGGCATGGGGTTGCTTTTTAGCGCAGCCCTGTTCATTGTTTCCATCCGCTCGTTTCGCGGTCTGGGTCGGAGTATGGGTCAGCCTACTTCGCGGAGAGGGTCATCCACCACCGGACAGGACTCATACATTTCGCAGGGGTCAAAATCAATACAGGTGCGGGGATCCCGCGTGCCATCCATGTCCCAGGCGACAGCATCGTTGAGGACAATCAAATGAATGTGGAAAAAGTCCTCATTCTGTAGCGGAAGAAACACACCGCCCTGTTCGATTAGCGTCTTCGCGTCGAAACGCCGCACCGTTCCATCATGGAAGTAAGTGTAAACAATATAGTCCTCGCCAGCCACAGCTTGGGTGACTTTAGGGATGATATCCATAAGAAACACTCCTTTCAAGCCAGCGGGGCAATATGGTTGGTTTGGTATCCTTGGAGAGTTCCCAGTTCTGCATGAGTTCATCCCTGTGAAGCTCACACCAGGCCAAAATCAATTTCAACTGGCGGGAGGGGAGGGCACCGCGGATGACATAGCCGCCTTGGATGTCGATCAATGCCCTTATAGTCCACATATTCCGCATGGAAATGGGGTGGGTTAATGTCTCCTTCCTCACGATTGTAGTAATAGTACAAGGTGAACAAAAGAATGCCGCAAAGATATATGCCACCCTATTGCCGACTGGGTCAGCTATTATAGCAATGACTATACACTATTTTTATTAAACATTTTGATGCGGCTATAATCCAAAAAGCACGGGCGGCAGTTTTACAACAAAACTGTGTTTTTTAATATTTTTATGTTATAAGCAAGTTTACCTCATCCAAGACGAGCATACAAGAAGGGCAACGAAAAATAGAGCTGCGAGACGCGAATATCTGCCCACCGCTTGGCGAGGGGGGAGCCCTGCATCAGATGGCGGGGTATATATGAACAAAACGAAACAGAACAGATAAAACCCACTCCCTTCTGCCGAAGGGGCATCAGCGCAAACCGGCAGAGGCCGGTATATTTCACTTGATATTGACACAGATGCAACGGGAACGTTTTGCCGTTGATGTTTTGCGCTCGGTATGATATTATTATAATTACGGCTAAAAAATCGCGAACCAAAATCCTGTAATTTTGCAACGTCCACCGCGTATGCCCATTCAGGACAGTTCTTTCATAATTGTCAGTAGTCATTGCGAAACTGCTCACACTTTTTCTAGACGCAAGAATTATGCAGAATCTGCCCACCAAATGGAGATAGGAGAGAAAAGCTTTGGGGAAAGAGCGATTGTTTGAAGCAAAGGAAAGGGCGGAACGCGGTAAAACCGCTTTGGATGCCCACGAAATGAGATGCCGGGAAATGTTTGATGAAATTGAACGTGGCGAGAGCGTCTATATCAGCGTTGACCGCCAGATTATGGAGGGCGAGGTGGAAAATGCGTACGCAAACGAGGTAACCGCCGGGGATGGACAGTGTGTCCGTGTCTCACTACTGTCGGATCAAATGCTTACATATGACGGCGCAATGTTTGAAACCAGGGACAAAGCAGAACTTTTGAATAAATACAAGCCCTATTTTGCGAGTTTTATTGTGCCGCTGGAGGAAAACAGCCTGCATGAGATCGCGGGTCTGGGCCGCGAGTGGCACATTGGTCAGTTTATAAGCAATGAGAAATCAAATGAAAATGATGAGATTTTGCCAGGTGCGGTTTTACTAAACGGAATCCTGGAGACAAGCGCAAGCCCTGTCAGCTATTTGGAAGGGAAACTACTGGTATTCAGAAACAAAGCGATCAGCCCATCCCTGCTGGGCCGGATCAACCGCACGTATAATCCAAAAAATTTCACGTTTACAAACAGCGGGGATATTGAAAGTATATTGCAAGCCGCCTGGGATCGGGATATCCTGAACAAGATCGATATTTACAACGTAGGCCACGGAAACGCCGATTATATACGGGGCACACATCATAGAATCCTATATGACGTCGGATATAATTATCGTTCCCTTCCGCAGCAGCGCATGGGCAAGTATCAGAAAGCAGCTGCCGCGATCCGACATTTGAAGCCGGACTGCGTGATTTTATCCCATTGGGATTTGGATCATATCATTGGATGCACCTATGCTGAACAGGATATATTTGTCAGGAAATGGATCGCGCCACATCTGGTGTCAAGCAAGGATAAAAAAGCGTCGTCCAATTCTGTGCGCCTTGCACAGTACCTGAATATTCTAGGCAGCCTCTGCCTCGTGGACAGGGATCAGCCTGATAAGCTCATCGCAACGGTTTCCTGTGCCGGCCAGGTGAAAATAAAGGTATGGCTGGGGAGCGGCACAAGCGCCCTGACCGC
Source organism: uncultured Oscillospiraceae bacterium (assembly GCA_951801655.1). Classification (GTDB taxonomy): domain Bacteria; phylum Bacillota; class Clostridia; order Oscillospirales; family Oscillospiraceae; genus Lawsonibacter. The sequence goes on from CATONV010000018.1 coordinate 31,586, forward strand.
AAAAAACAGGGAGGGGTTGCTCATAGAGATTCTGCACAAGAGTGGGGCATACCCCCACGTACTGCTAGCTGGCGACGTGCCATACCAGTGTATGCCCAATCATATACTGCAAAATCCCATTGACTTTATGCACGTGCCCCACCACTGCTCTAAGATGGAATTAAGCAGGCTGAAAAAAATACCTGGCGGCGGGGCCTGCGCGGTGATCTCTACAAATCGCAAAAAGGATAAAAAGCTTAATTGCGATGCGTGCCATTATTGTAGATTGAAAGATAAATACACGAGTGTAGTTGCCACAATAGAGCATCCATCAGGAAACGATGCGGAAAATCTATCCGTTGAGATCAGTTATAGCAAGTCGGGCATAACACATAGCTTGCGGTAGATCTTCTTGCCGTATTTCTGTACCGCCTGATCCTAATCACGGGAATGGTATACACTTTTGAACAAAAGCTTTTATATCGGCAGATGCATTAGTTTGAATGATCGGAGGAGACAGCAGGCCCGCACAGCCATTTGACTGTGCGGGTCTGCTGTCTCCTGATGGATATTTTCTCGCATCTATTTATTAGTACCTTGAATAGCGAAGGAGAGCGTTTTAATGTTACTACGGGCTAAGGAAAGATTCTAACGCATTGACTGTTATGTGGCATTTGAATTATTCCTTTGGCGGGACAGAATCCTCTGATATAATATAGATAGCGATGATTTTTGTTCCTTCCTGATTCAGCGCGACCACAATAATGTATCCTTTCTCATGATCCAATTTTTCTGCGGGAAGGACATCAAAAAAACCGTTACCAAAATGATATACAGGTGTGTTGGTCGAAGCAGCACCAACAAATTCACTGGTTCCGTTCTGCGTTACCATTAGAAGCCCCTGGTCATAATTGATTGAACAGTCCCGATAAATGCCATCTCTGGGCCCTCCCGGGACACCTCTAAATAAGAGGCCGGATTGCTTGGACACCTTAATCATTTTTTTGCCCTGCCACACGTAGAACCCAGTACCCATATTTAAATCCTGGTACTCAATGTCATCTTCTTTTCCGTTCTCAATCGTTTTATATGTTATAATGTCATCAAGGCACATGAAGTCCCCAGTAAGAAATGTATACCTGTTCATTCCTGGATAAACGGTCCACCAGTCATCTGGATCAGTATGTAGCAAGTCGACATCTGGATTATTTTCCCTTGCGGAGGAATCCTCCTCATTAGGAGATACACGGTCAATAATCACGCCAGTAATGAACGCTGAAATATCCAGGAGAAGTGCTACAATGAGAGAAAATAGGGCAATATGCCAATATGGACTTGTGAGGTATATAATGCCCTCTTGAGCAGCGTTGTGATCGCTAAGGTACAGGCGAATTGCCTCATCCAGATTTTGAGTAGATGCCGCTCTGTCATAGGCGCTCAATTCAGCTGAGCTGAGCGCATTCTCACCATTATCCGTCAATATATAAACGGGCAATCCCCCGATTCTGGCTTTCAAGTTGTTAAATTCATGCACCCACGCTTGCTTCCAGTTAGTATCAGATGCTTCCCCATTTCCCACCAAATTATTGCCGTCATTCTGTAGATTTGGGGAAGAACTTGGATTATCCTGAGGGGGAGTAGACGGAGCTTCACTCACATCAGGCGTGTCTGCCGGATTTTCTTCTGCCGCTGGAGATTCGCTTTCTGGGGACGAATCCCCATCCGCAGGTTCGGTAGACGGCTCGGTTACAGGTTTCGCAGATGGCGCTGGTGCAGTTTCAACCCCTAACGCAAGAATGGTTCCGTCAGATAACTGGTGGATGGTGTCTTTTAGCGCTGAACTCGTTTCCTTGATAGAACGATAATTTTCAATATCTTGGATAAAGCTATTCATGGATGAAAGGAAATTATGATATGCAGATTCTGTATCCTCGCTTGCGCCCAAATCAACGCCGCTTTGGAGGCGATCAAATATTTCCGTAGCAAGATCCCTCATCCGATCCAAATCCGGGTTTGTCTGAAACAGCTCTTTTTGAATCTCACGTAGATTCTCCCCCACGAAATAGGTGTTCACGCCGTCTTCAGTCATACCCAGGATAAGCATATAATAGGATACCCTCTGCTCAGCCCTCTCATAATCGTCCCTTTGCTGGCCCAACTCGTTCTGCCTGGATATTGCCCTGTTATAATTTTGGGCGGCAGTATTCACCGCGTCAAGGAGCATTGTGGTGTCCACATTATCTGACGCATTTTCCAATCGCCTTTGTGCACTCTGCAAACTCGCTTCGGTTGTTGTCACTTCGGAGCTGGCACGCTGTAACTGTGTATCAATTCGGTCTAATTCACTTTGTAAGCTTGCCTGAATCCCCGTGAGTGCCGATGATGCCTGTTCTCTCACATTTTGAGTTGCATCTTTAGCCATTGCGCTTGAAGCAGCATCAATAGCCGTACTCAGCAAATCTCTTGCAGCTGACCCGTTAGCGTTTGCTCGCTCATCATCCCAATTGATTTGCTGATTCACAGTTACCTTATTTTGCTCCATTTTTGATGCTTGATCATATAACGCGATGATTTGATCCGCCAATTCATTTTCGAGTTGTGTTCCATAGCGTTCTGCATATGTATCTGCTCTGAAAAGTTCATCACGGTAAATGGATTGGGCCAGAATACGACATTCGGTGTCCCACGATTTCCCATATGCCTGCCCCGCAATATACAGATAGCTGAACCAAGACGAGCAAAACAGCAGCACCAACGTCATACTTAGTAATATTCCCTTCTTCCACCAACCTTTAGATTTTTCTAAAAATTTAGGTAGGGCAAAATTTAATCCCAGCAGAAGCCCCTGAATCCCCAAAGAAGCCGCATACGCCTGCCAGCTTTTAGGAAATGTGTACTCTATCATACCCTGTGCGGTAGACCAGAAAGAGACCGCCGCTAAAAGGATCGTACAAACACGAAGCATGGTGATAATTCCGCTCATTTGACGTTTATTATTTCCCATCTTATTTGCGCCTCCTCCATGTACGAGTTCTCCAGAATTTCCGGAACCCTCCATTTGGATTTCTGGAACCACCGTTCGGATTATCTGCAATATCGTCTAGTTCCTTAAAAACCAGCTTATTCAAAATTGAATCAATACGCTTCTGCAACTTCTCGTTCTGTTCGGGAAATACCAGATAGAACAGGGAAGATATGAGTGACTGAATTCGGAATTTTGTAACGACACTCAAAATGAAGTCGGCAAAGAATTCAAGCGTTACAACAAAGATCAATCGGAGCAGCTTGTTCAAAAGGGAATCCGGCAGCAAGCACTGCGCCAGTGTAAGCCTTACCAGTTCAACGGCAGTCAGGCACACCAGAATAAACATAATGACCATAAACAGGGTCATCCAAATATTGGTGATCCCATCAAACAGATCTACTCCCCCGAGTATCAATGCCAGCATCATGCCTGCTACGATAAGGATCGCGGCAGGTGCGCCGTATTTATCTGACAATGCGGCTCCTATTGAGTTTTTCCGTTGAGGATTGTGCGCAAAAATTCTGGAGAGGATGGAAAAAACGCCGCCCACTACGCATATAGCAAGGAAATACAGTATGGCATAGTAAAACAAGGCGTCCATTGGAGTTTTAATTCTGTTTCCAAGCAGAGATTTCATCAGTTCCTGGACATTTTCCATCCAAGGTCTACCGCCAGGGAGTTGGAATTGGAAAACGGGGAACAGGAAGAAAAGCACAATTATGGCAACCAAAACAAGCGCTTTTACAACATTCCACACCCAATTGGGAGTATTTGAAATGAATCTTCGAATCCTTGCCCATACAGTTTGGGATTCGTTATAGTTTTTGCGTTGCTTTTGACGTATATGCTCTTCTTTAGCAGTCTGAATCTCTATTTTGTGCGTATACCGCTGCTCCGCCGATTCTGCTTGATGTGTGTGCTTTTGTTCAGACAAATCTACCCGATGGTTTTGTTTTGCGATTGATTGCCGCGCCCACGTTTCTTTTTTCTCCATCCGCAGGCGCCGAGATATTCCTTTAGCGTTTTCCCAATCCTCTTGCGTCCAACGGAACAGCCGTATCAGTATCACGAGAAAGGCAGCAATAGAAACAAGCAGAGCAATTAACCACGCTTTTGCCCACATGGGCAGTCCCATCAGCGTAATCATTTCGCTGCCGTCCATCTGAACATTGATGTATGAGGCCAGGGCGCAAATAATCATCGAAGATGCGAAAAAGTAAGCTTTGCGCCTATTTATGTATTCAATAAAGCCAACCGCTAATTCTAGCAGGGCAAAAGGGATGCAGAGGATGTTTACAACAGTGAGGCTCAATGCAGAAAAGATGCCCAAGGCATATATACCCACCAGAAGAACAGCCAGAATGCAGGGAAGTAAGCACAAAAACAACGTGAGTGTATTTCTATTCCTTGATGTCTCCACTACCTAACACCTCTTTGCTCATTAAACTATACCAGGAAATGGACGGCAAGTTGACTCATGGAACCCAAAGAAAGATAGTATGATGGGCCTGCCACGACGGAGGTACCTTATGCGTGCAAAAAAGCTGTTTTGCTCCGAATAAACAGGATCACTACGTGCGGATTCATACACCGAATAAGCAATGGCAAAACAGGTTCGTTGATTTTTGCAACACTTATTCAAAAAGATTTTCAAATTTTCTTCCAAAGCACATTAAATTATGATACAATAAATTTAGTTTATATGTTTCAAAATAAGGGGGTGTATAACTATGCCACTGACCCAAACGATCCCCAAAACACAAATTGACCGCATCGGCCAGTATATTGGACAGGTGCGCGTCTATAAAGGTATTTCCCTGGAACTTCTCTCCAAGGGCCTGTGCACTCCGGCTTACCTCTGCCGGGTAGAAAGCGGAAGACGAGAGGCGGACAAGCTTCTGACTGACGCGCTCCTACAACGGCTGGGATCCCCGACAGAACTCTTTTGGCGACTTCTAGATCAAGATGAATTTCAGCAATGGCAGCGGCGTCAAGACATCCTAACCTATCTGCGCCGGGGTGATATCACCTCGGCGCAGACAGGCATTGCCGCATATCGAGCAAAAACCCCGTTGGAGCGGCAGTTCCTTCAAACAACGGAAATCAACCTCCGAGCCCTACGGGGCGCGCGGGCGGCAGAACTACGTGACCGGACGCTGTCGGTCCTCCAGCTGACCCAGCCAGCTTTTGAAAAATGCGAGATAGAAGAACTGGTTCTAAGTCAAGCCGAGGGCTATTTATTACTGGCATATTTGGAACAAGAGGAACGGCTAAACGGCCCAGATGCTGTGGAAAATTCCTACCGCGCATTGCTGCGACTGCTGCGGCGGAGCTATTACGATACGCGGGAGCGGGTATATCTTTTCCCCTACGTCGCCTGTCATATGATAGAAATCGAATATCGGAGGGGGCAGTTGTTCTCGGCCCTATCCCTTTGTGAGGATACTCTGGCAGAATTGTCTAGCGAGGGGAGGCTGTACGCCTATGAGTCCCTTTTGGCGTGGAAGATACGCCTGCTGGATGCGTCCGGAATGGATGCCAGCGCCCCCCGGAAACTGTTGGAATGGCTGCGAGTTCTCCGGCCCAGTTGTCCAAAGCATCCACAGATGCTGATCCCATTCGTCGAGCGTGGCTGTGTTTGCTGTTTGAACCAGGTCATCCGGGATCGGCGCGAGCTTCTGGGCCTGTCCCAAGAAGAGTTGGCTGCCGGTGTCTGCGATATCAGCACTCTGTCCCGAATTGAAACCTGGAAAAGCACACCACAAAAGCGGGTGCGCCGTCTTCTCTTACAAAAGCTCCATATGTCCGGCGAACGGTACGACTCTGAGATTATCCCCGAGCGGCATGATGACTACATTCTGCGCAGCGAAATTGACCGGGCTCACGACCTCGGTGAATATGACCGGGAAGCTCGTTTGCTTGCCGGCCTGCGGCGGCGTATCTGCCATACTGACACCAATCTGCAATTCTTGGAACAGCGTGACAGCCGGCTTTTGGCGCTCGGCACCGGCAAAGCCGATCCCCCAATCACTCCGTCGGAAGAGCTTGCCATGTTGAAGGTTTCCCTGCGCCGGACGCTTCCCCTCCGTGTTGAAAAGATCCACACATGGCCTGTCAGCTCCCTATCTATCAACGAGGTTTTGCTCCTACTGAACATTTCCCTCCGCTTCAAGGAAGAAGGACAGCCGCAAATTGCTCTCTCCATTGCGCAGTATGTTCTGGAATGCTTAAATCACATGAATTTGGGCAACGTCTGCTGCAACGAAGAGCTTAATACCCTGGCTTGCCTAAATGTTCTCAGGTACCTGGGTGATTGCGGCCGCTATGACGAGTCTAATCACTTGGCATGGGTGTGTGTATCTCAAGAGTCGCAAAGAAACCGTATCGTACAAACAGCAAAAATTCTATATAATATTGCTTGGAACCTGGAACACCAGCATGATATAAGCCAGCAGCATCTATCCTATTCGTTCCAATTAGCCTATGCTGCTGCGCTGTTGGAGGCAGATCAAGTAGGACAGAAGCATATCCAAAAGCATTACTTGGAATTATTTGGGAAAGAACTGCAGTTGATCTAATTTATTTCTCAGTGCTGCTATTACCCCAGTCATCCCCACAGACAGAAATTCCCGGATCCTCATCTGGTGGAGTCCCTTCGCCGGCGGGAGGCATGGGGATGGGCGTCAAGATGGAAAGGGCCAATGCAAGGCTGAGTATTTGCGCTACGAATTTTTTCATTTTGATTTCTCCTTTACACAAACATATACTTACTTAATTTGAGGTATTATAATGCCATTCGGCATAAAGCGCCATGGCAAAGCTGGAAAAAATTTTTTGCCAGCTTTGCCATGGTATTTTTATTCGTTCACAAATAAAATATTTATGTTTAGATCTTCTTTAATTTTGACAAAAGCGGCTAACACTTTTGCATATTGAATGCCGACGGCCCACATCTTGTGCCGGAAAGCCGCACCTTGTGCAAAGGCGCTTGCGCGGGGCGGAAAACCGCCCCATAAT
>CATONV010000019.1 GCA_951801655.1 uncultured Oscillospiraceae bacterium
CCAGCTGGGTCAGGTCGTTGGAGCCGAAGGAGAAGAAGTCGGAGTGGGGGGCGATATCGTCGGCGCACATGGCGGCCCGGGGGATCTCGATCATGTTGCCCACCTGATACTTCATATCGGAGCCGGCCTCTTTGATCAGCTCGTCAGCCACGCTGGTGACAATGCTCTTTACGTAGGCAAACTCCTTCAGCTCGCCCACCAGGGGGATCATAATCTCAGGCACCATGGTCCAATCGGGGTGGCGGGCCTGGACGGCCAGGGCGGCCTTGATAACGGCGCGGGTCTGCATCCGGGCAATCTCCGGGAAGGTGACGCTCAGGCGGCAGCCGCGGTGGCCCATCATGGGGTTGAACTCGTGGAGGCCGGCGATGATGGCCTTGATATCGGCCACGGTCTTGCCCATGTCCTTGGCCATCTGCGCGATGTCCTCCTCTTCGGTGGGGACAAACTCGTGCAGCGGGGGGTCCAGGAAGCGGACGGTCATGGGACGGCCCTCCAGGGCCTCATACATGGCCTCAAAGTCGCCCTGCTGCATGGGTTCCAGCTTGGCCAGGGCCTTTTCACGCTGCTCCACGGTGTCAGAGCAGATCATCTCCCGGATGGCGGGGATACGGTCCTCCTCAAAGAACATGTGCTCGGTGCGGCATAGGCCGATGCCCTGGGCGCCGAACTTGACGGCCTGGGCGGTGTCCCGGGGATTGTCGGCATTGGTGCGCACGTCGATCTGGCGGTATTTGTCGGCCCAGGCCATGATGCGGCCGAACTCACCGGAGATGGAGGCGGGCACGGTGGGGATAGCCTCGCCGTAGATGTTACCGGTGGAGCCGTCCAGAGAAATCCAGTCGCCCTCTTTGTAGATCTTGCCGTCCAGCTCAAACTTCTTGTTCTCCTCGTCCATCTTGATGGCGCCGCAGCCGGACACACAGCAGGTGCCCATACCACGGGCCACCACAGCGGCGTGGGAGGTCATGCCGCCCCGGACGGTGAGGATACCCTGAGAGGCCACCATGCCCTCGATGTCCTCGGGAGAGGTCTCCAGGCGGACCAGACACACCTTCTCGCCCCGGGCGGCCCACTCCTTGGCGTCGTCGGCGGTAAAGACGATCTTACCACAGGCGGCGCCGGGGGAGGCGGGCAGGGCGGTGGCCACGGGGGTGGCCTTCTTCAGGGCGTCGGGGTCGAACTGGGGGTGGAGAAGAGTGTCCAGGTTGCGGGGGTCGATCATAGCGACCGCCTTCTTCTCGTCGATCATGCCCTCGTCCACCAGGTCGCAGGCAATCTTCAGGGCGGCGGCGGCGGTGCGCTTGCCGTTGCGGGTCTGGAGCATGAAGAGCTTCTTGTTCTCAATGGTGAACTCCATGTCCTGCATGTCGCGGTAGTGGTACTCCAGCTTGCTGGAGATGTCCACGAACTGCTGGTAGGCCTCGGGCATGACCTCGGCCAGCTGGTCGATGGTCTGGGGGGTGCGCACGCCGGCCACCACGTCCTCGCCCTGGGCGTTCATCAGGAACTCGCCGAAGAGCTTCTTCTCGCCGGTGGCGGGGTTGCGGGTGAAGGCCACGCCGGTGCCGCAGTCGTCGCCCATATTGCCGAAGGCCATGGACTGTACGTTGACGGCGGTGCCCCAGGAGCCGGGGATATCGTTCATGCGTCGATAGACAATGGCCCGAGGGTTGTTCCAGGAGCGGAAGACGGCCTTGATGGCGCCCATGAGCTGCTCCTTGGGGTCAGAGGGGAAGTCGGCGCCGATCTTGGCCTTGTACTCGGCCTTGAACTGACCGGCCAGTTCCTTCAGATCGTCGGCGTTCAGCTCCACATCCTGGGTGACGCCCTTCTTCTCTTTCATTTCGTCGATGAGCTGCTCAAAATATTTCTTGCCCACCTCCATGACAACGTCAGAGTACATCTGGATAAAGCGGCGGTAGCAGTCCCAGGCCCAGCGGGGGTTATTGGACTGCTTGGCGATGACGTCCACCACCTGCTCGTTCAGACCCAGGTTGAGAATGGTGTCCATCATGCCGGGCATAGAGGCCCGGGCGCCGGAGCGGACGGAGACCAGCAGGGGGTTGGACAGGTCGCCGAACTTCTTGCCGGTGATCTTCTCCAGCTTGTCGATATACTCCATGATCTGGGCCTGAATCTCGTCGTTGATTTTCTCGCCATCCTCGTAGTATTGGGTGCAGGCCTCAGTAGTGATCGTGAAGCCCTGGGGGACGGGCATGCCGATGTTGGTCATCTCGGCCAGGTTGGCACCTTTGCCGCCCAGCAGGTCGCGCATGTCTGCGTTGCCCTCGGAAAAGAGGTACAAGAATTTAGTGGCCATTGGTAAACATCATTCCTTTCTAGCGTATACGGCGCTCCAGCCGTCCGTCTCCCAGCGGAAACGCCGTGGTGCGGAAAAATCGGGACTAGAAATATTGTCCGCAGTTTCTGGAATACCGTGCATAACATTATACAGATGGCTGGATGAGATTGCAAGATTGTTTAGAAAATTTCCCATAGAAATTCCAGCCGAAATTTTGTTGAAAAAGGCGGTTGAAGAGAGTATAGTTATAATAGGGGAATTTATTTACAGGAGGCTGCCATATGATACAAACAGTTTACCGGCTGATGGGACTTTACCTGCTAGCTGTGAATTTGGGGGCCTTCGGGTTGATGGGAGAGGACAAGCGGCGGGCACGGAAAGACGCGTGGCGTATCTCAGAAAAGACGCTGTTTCTTCCCGTCCTGTTGGGGGGAGCCCTGGGAGGAGTACTGGGAATGCGGATCTTCCACCACAAGACCAGACACTGGTACTTCCGCTGGGGCTTTCCGCTGCTGCTGATTTTCCAGCTGGCCGGTCTGTTTTGGCTGTTTGTAAAATGAGAAGCGGGCGATACCTGAACGGCATCGCCCGCTTTTTGTGTCGGCTGCGGAAAGGTAATTTGTTTAACTCTCCATATGCCGCCCCAGAAATCCGGCGATGGACTGGGCCAGCTTGTACTCCACCTCGCCGCCGGTAAGACGGTCGCCGGTCCCCGCAAAGAGGACACAGCCCAGCACATCACCCTCGGACAGGATGGGAGCGGCAGTGGACAGAGAGTACTTTTCGCTGTCGGCGCACAGGGGAATGGCCTCCTCGCCCGGCTTGTACTGATAGACCTGCCGGCCCTCCATCAGCCTCTCCATTTGGGGAGAGACAGTCTTCTCCGTCAGCTCCCGGCGGGGGACACCCGCCACGGCAATGCAAGTGTCCCGGTCGGTGATGACAGTTACTTGGCCGGTGGTGCGATGGAGCGTCTCGCACAGCTGGCCGGCGAAGTCTACCAGTCCGCCCATCAGAGAATACTTTTTAAAAATGACGCCGCCGTCCTTGTCGGTGTATATCTCCAGAGGGTCGCCCTCCCGAATACGCATGGTACGGCGAATTTCCTTGGGTATTACTACCCGCCCCAGGTCGTCGATGCGGCGCACGATACCAGTTGCTTTCATGTCCAAAACTCCTTTTTTCTGTTGTCAGCTATGTCTGTCTGGCAAAAGATAGTATACGCAAACTTTCCCTCTCAATACGACTGAACTCTTGGAGATGTTTGGAAATTGCCGGAAACAATTGTAACATCTCCCTGCAGAGGAGCCGCTGTGGTTTGGGCAAAGATCATAGAAGACATAAATGGTCAATGTATGGCTGGCTGTTTTATCAAGCGCCAAGTCCTTCGATGGAGACAGACTTGAGACAACTGGAGGAGTTGATTCTGAGAGGTAACATCATAGAGAAGGCTGAAGAGAATAAAAAACTGCCAGCCTGATGGCTGGCAGCTGAAAAACGAAATTAACGCTTGGAGAACTGGGGGGCGCGGCGGGCGGCTTTGAGGCCGTACTTCTTACGCTCCTTCATACGAGGATCGCGGGTGAGGAAGCCGGCGGCCTTCAGGGCGGGACGGAACTCCTCGTTGGCCAGCAACAGGGCACGGGCGATACCATGGCGGATGGCGCCGGCCTGACCGGTGACGCCGCCGCCGGTGACAGTAGCGACCACATCCACCTTACCCACCTGCTCGGTGGCAACCAGGGGCTGGCGGACGATGAGCTTCAGGGTTTCCAGACCGAAGTAATCGTCAATGTCACGGCCATTGATGGTAATGGCGCCGGTGCCATTTTCAAACAGATGGACGCGGGCCACGGAGGACTTCCGGCGGCCGGTACCATAGAAATAAGGCTTCTTGCTCTTATACATATCTCAAATCCTCCTTACTCGGCGTCCCAGGACTCAGGCCTCTGGGCGGCGTGGGCATGCTCGCTGCCGCGATAGATGTGCAGGCGGGTCATAGACTCCCGGGACAGGCTGTTCTTGGGCATCATGCCTTTGACGGCCAGCTTCATGGCCAGCTCAGGCTTGGTCTGCATCAGAGTGCGGTAACGGGTCTCCTTCAGGCCGCCCACCCAGCCGGAGTGGGTGCGGTAGAACTTCTGATCCAGTTTCTTGCCAGTGAGAACCGCCTTTTCAGCGTTGATGATGATGACAAAGTCGCCGCAGTCGGCGTTGGGTGTAAACTCGGGCTTGCGCTTGCCCCGCAGCAGGTCGGCGGCGATGACAGCGGTCTTGCCCATGGGCTTGCCGGCGGCGTCAATGACGTACCACTTCCGCACGATGCTGCCCTTGTTGGCCATGAACGTGGACATAGGTGAAACCTCCAATTTCATTTATATGAAAAATGCCTCTTTCAAAGCATTTTGCCCCGAAAAGCGTACGAATGGAGCGTGTTGTATTATAGTACGGGGGCGGGCAGGTGTCAACGGGTTTTTGAGGAAATTTTTAAAAAAACTTTATTATCTTTTGATTTCTCTGTTTTTCTCCTGAATACTCGTGAAATCTCGTGTTTGATTTTCGTTTTTTGCTTGCGGAAAACTGCACTCTATGGTAGAATACCCGTGTGAAAGGAGGGTTTTCCATGAATAAAATCCTCTCCCTTACCCGCCGGTGTGTGGAGGACTACCGCATGATAAGCCCTGGCGACCGGATTGCGGTGGGGGTGTCCGGGGGAAAGGATTCCCTCATGCTGCTGATGGCCCTGGCCAAGCTGCGGTCGTTTTACCCTGTCCCCTTTACCCTGGAGGCCATTACGCTGGACCTGGGCAGCGCGGATTCCGCGCAGAAAAGCGATTTCGGGCCGGTAGCCCGGCTGTGCCAGGAACTGGACGTGCCCTACACGGTGATTCCAACCCAGATCCGCTGGGTCATTTTCAGCGGCCGTCAGGAGAAAAATCCCTGTTCTCTGTGTTCCAAGATGCGCCGGGGTGCCATTCACGCCGCCCTTCAGGAGAGGGGGATTTCAAAAATTGCCCTGGGACACCACTACGACGACGCGGTGGAGACCTTTTTTATGTCCCTGATTTTTGAAGGGCGGCTGTCCTGCTTTCAGCCCGTCACCTACCTGGACCGGACGGGGATCACCCAGATCCGTCCCCTTCTTTACTGCGGGGAGAACCTGATCCGCCACACCGCCCGGCGGCTGGAGCTGCCGGTGGTGCGCAGCACCTGCCCCGCCGACGGGAACACCAAGCGCCAGGAGATCAAGGAGCTGATCTATGAGCTCCAGGGCCGTTATCCCGGCCTGAAGGCCCGGACCTTTGGGGCCATGCAGCGGCTGCCTCTGCCTGCCTGGGAACCTGCGGAGAACCGGCGCCGGCCGCTTCCCGAAGAATTGGAGGAGTGAATCATGAGCAGAAAGCGACAAAAGCAACAGCCCGGCTGGGTTTTGATCTTCCTGTTCATCATGCTGGTGCTGGCGCTGGCCTATGTCCTGTACAGCAGGCAGGATCAGAGTGGTGATTCCCCCGGGGAGGGAGGCGGCTTAGAGGTCCACTTCATCGACGTGGGCCAGGCGGACGCGGCCCTGGTAATCTGCGAGGGGCACTATATGCTCATTGACGGCGGCAACGCTGAGGACTCCGACCTGGTGTACTCCTATTTGGAGAGACAGGGGGCGAAGCACATCGACTGCATGGTGGCCAGCCACGCCCACGAGGACCATATTGGCGGGCTGTCCGGCGCACTGAACTACGCCTCGGTGGACACCGCGCTGTGTCCGGTGACGGAGTACAATTCCAAAGTCTTCCGGGACATGGTAAAGTACCTGGGGGAGCAGGGGAAGTCCATCACTGTCCCCAAACCGGGGGATCGATTTGAGCTTGGTTCCGCCCAGGTGGAGATTTTGGGGCCTGTGAAGGAGTATGAAGACACCAACGACACCTCCATCGTCCTGCGCATTGACTATGGCGATACCTCCTTCCTGTTCACCGGAGACATGGAGACGGGGGCGGAAGGGGATTTGCTGGACGCGGGGGCCAATGTGCGGGCCACTGTTCTGAAGGCGGGCCACCACGGAAGCGACACCTCCACTGGCTATCGCTTCCTGCGGGAGGTCGGCCCTCAATACACGGTCATATCGGTGGGAGAGGGCAACAGCTACGGCCACCCCTCTGATGAGGTGCTCAGCCGCTTCCGGGATGCGGGGACGCAGGTCTACCGCACCGACATGCAGGGCCATATTATCGCGCAGAGCGACGGGAAAACGGTTACCTTCCGCACGGAGAAGGAGGCGGACACGGCGACCAACCCCACGGGCGGCCCCTCTGTCCAGTTCTACATCGGCAACGCGGGAACGAAGAAGTTCCACCTGCCCGACTGCGCCTCTGCCAAAAATATCCAGGACGACAAGCGAGAGGTTTTCCTGACCAGGCTTCAGGCGGTGCTGGAGGGCTATGAGCCCTGCGGGCGGTGCAAGCCCTGAAATTTCAAAGCGTCCGCCGGGATAACCGGCGGACGCTGTTTCGTCTTTTGCCTCGATAGGACGGGGCGGCTGTTGTCACATGGACTCCTCGTCAATGACCTGGGCTTTGATGAGGTTGGTGGAGCCGCTCTTGCCCAAGGGGACGCCGGCGGTAATGACCACGGTGTCGCCGTTTTGAACCAGCTTCTCCTTCAGGGCTACCTCGGCGGACAGGGAGAAAATGCGGTCGGTGGAGGTGACTTCTCCGGTGAGGTAGGGCGTGACGCCCCAGGAAATATTCAGCTGCCGGCGCACCTTTTCGTGCATGGTGAGGGCGGCGATGGGGCAGGCGGGACGGAACCGGCAGATCATCCGGGCGCTGCGGCCGGAGTTGGTGGCGGTAAGAATGGCCCTGGCGTTCAGGTCCTTGGCGGTGAGACAGCAGGTATGGGTGATGGCGTCGTTGATATTGGAGGCAGGAAGGACCCGCTGTTTCTGGAACTGCTTCCAGTAGTCGATGGCGCCTTCCGTTTCAGTGACGATGTCCACCATGGCCTGGAGGGCCTCCACGGGGTACTTGCCCCCGGCGGTCTCGCCGGAGAGCATGACACAGCCGGTGCCGTCGTATACGGCGTTGGCCACATCGGATACCTCAGCCCGGGTGGGCCGGGGGTTGCGCATCATAGAGTCCAGCATCTGGGTGGCGGTAATCACCGGCTTGCCCGCCTGGAGGCCCTTGCGGATCATCTGCTTTTGCAGAATGGGCACCCGGGCGGCGGGAATCTCCACGCCCAGGTCGCCCCGGGCCACCATGATGCCGTCGGCGGCCTGAAGGATCTCGTCCAGGTTGTCCACGCCCTCCTGGTTTTCGATTTTGGCAATAATTTTTACGTCGTCCGCGCCGCACTCCCGGAGGACGGTCCTGACGGCCTCCACATCCGCCGCCCGGCGGACGAAGGAAGCGGCGATAAAGTCAAAGTCGTTCTCCACGCCGAAGCGGATATCGTCTATGTCCTTTTCCGTAAGTGCGGGGAGCTGGATATGGACGCCGGGGATATTGATGGATTTGTTGGCCGACAGGGCGCCGCCGTTTTCCACCGTGCAGATAATGTTCGTCCCTTCGATTCTCTCCACTCGGATGGCCACCAGACCGTCGTCGATCAGGATCTCCTGACCGGGGGAGAGCTCCTGGTGGAGTCGGGGGTAGGTGACGGATACCCTCTCCCGGCTGCCCGACACGTCCTCGGTGGTGAGGGTAAAGGTGTCGCCGGGTTCCAGGGTGATGAATTTCTCCGCAAAGCTCTTAATACGGATTTCCGGGCCCTTGGTGTCCAGAATAGTGGCCACCGGCCTTCCCATGGCGTCCCGGACGGCCTTGAGCATGTTCAGCCTCTCCAAATGCTCGGGGTGGCTGCCGTGGGAAAAGTTGAACCGGGCCGCGTCCATGCCGGTGCGGATCAGAGTGCGGATCATGTCCTCGCTGTCCGCCGCGGGACCCAGGGTGCAGATAATTTTTGTTCTTCTCATCGTGATTACCTCCTTCGGGTATCATAGTTCATTCCTTGCGTACGCCCCTAATGTTACAGGAAAAACCTCTGGATGGATAGAGACGAATTTCATAAAAATGTAAGCTGCCCGGCTGAAAAAGTGTGCTGTCTCTCCAAGAGAGACAGCACATTTTACGGATTATTTACAGGAATTTAACACATTTTGGCTCCAGCGGGGATTTTATCGTCCAGAATCAGCAGGTTCAGCGCCTCCTCGCCCTTCTCGGTGTGGACGGCGGAGATGAGCATGCCCTGACTCTCCTGCCCCATCATCTTCCGAGGGGGCAGGTTGACGATGGCCATAAGGGTCTTGCCGATGAGGTCCTCGGGCTTGTACCACTTGGCGATGCCGGACAGGATCTGCCGGTCGGTGCCGGTGCCGTCGTCCAGGGTGAAGCGGAGTAGCTTGTCGCTCTTTTTCACATTCTGGCAGTCCTTCACCTTCACAGCCCGGAAGTCAGACTTGCAGAAGGTGTCGAAGTCCACCTTCTCGGTGAGCTGGGGCTCGATCTCCAGGTCGGGGAGGGCGGCCTTTTTGGCGGCTTCGGCCACCGCTTCCAGCTCATTGAGGGCCTTGTCCGTGTCGATGCGGGGGAACAGGTTCTCCCCCCGCTGGACAGCCACCGTACTGGGCAGGGAGCCCCACTGTGCCGCGCTATCCCAGGTGGAGCAGGCCGCGTCCGCGCCGATCTGCCGCAGCACCTCAGCGGCGGAGGTGGGGATGAAGGGGGTGAGAAGAATGGCGCACACCCGAAGAGTTTCCAGAAGGTTGTACATCACATGGGCCAGCCGGGGGCCGTTGGCCTCCATGTCCTTGGCCAGCACCCAGGGGGCGTTCTCGTCGATATACTTGTTGGCCCGGTCGATGACCTTGAAAATCTCCGCCAGACCGTTCTGGAAGGCGAAGTGCTCCATCTGCTCCTCGTAGCGGCTGCGTAGTCCCGCCGCCAGAGAGATCAGCTCCACGTCACAGGCGGTATCCCCCGGTTCGACGGTCACACCGAAGCAGTTGGGCTGGGCGCAATGCTCCGCAAGTCGAGACTCCTCCTCAGACGGGCCGCAGCCAGTGGGCAGCCGTCCGCCGAAGTATTTGCCCACCATGGACACGGTGCGGCTGAGAAGGTTGCCCAGGTCGTTGGCCAGGTCCACGTTAATGGTCTGGATGAGGGCCTCGTTGGAGAAGTTGCCGTCGGAGCCGAAGGGGAAGGTGCGCAGCAGGAAGAAGCGCAGGGCGTCTACCCCGAACATCTCGGCCAGAATATAGGGGTCCACCACATTGCCCTTGGACTTGGACATCTTGCCTCCGTCCAGCAGAAGCCAGCCGTGTCCAAAGACCTTTTTGGGCAGAGGCAGTCCCAGACTCATGAGCATGGCGGGCCAAATGATGGAGTGGAAGCGGACAATTTCCTTGCCCACGAAGTGGACGTCGGCGGGCCAGAACTTCTCGTAGTCGTCATACTGGTCGTTGTCATAGCCCAGGGCGGTGATATAGTTGGACAGGGCGTCCACCCACACATAGACCACATGACCGGGGTCGAAGTCCACCGGCACGCCCCAGGTGAAGGAGGTGCGGGACACGCACAGGTCCTCCAGGCCGGGCTTAATGAAGTTGTTCACCATCTCGTTGACCCGGGAGCGGGGCTCCAAAAAGTCGGTGTCCTCCAGCAGACGCTGGATTTTGTCCGCGTACTTGCTCAGACGGAAGAAGTAGGCCTCCTCCTCCGCGTCCTGGACCTCACGGCCGCAGTCGGGGCACTTGCCGTCTGCCAGCTGAGACTCCGTCCAGAAGGACTCGCAGGGCTTGCAGTACTTGCCTACGTACTTGCCCTTGTAGATGTCCCCGTTGTCGTGAAGTTTTTTGAAAATCTTCTGAATCGCGGAGACATGGTAGTCGTCGGTGGTGCGGATAAAGCGGTCGTTGCTGATGTTCATCAGCCGCCACAGATCCAGGATGCCCCGGTCCCCCTGGACAATGCTGTCCACAAACTGCTGAGGGGTAACCCCCGCTTCCCGGGCCTTGTCCTCAATTTTCTGGCCGTGCTCGTCGGTACCGGTGAGGAACATCACCTCACAGCCGGTCAGCCGCTTGTAGCGGGCCATGGCGTCGGTGGCCACGGTGCAGTAGGTGTGGCCGATGTGCAGCTTGTCGCTGGGGTAGTAGATGGGGGTGGTGATATAAAAACGTTTGTTTTCCATAACGGTCTCCCTTTTGTTCATATTTGTATGGGCCGCCGCCCTCGGCGGCCCATGTCCTTACGATATGCGGCGGGGAAATGCGGACCGGCGAGGGCGCCGGCCCCTACAGATTATTCCTCCTGATCTTCCTCCTCTGCGGGAGGCATTCGGTCGGGCCAGGGCCCGCCCAGCAGGGCGTGGGCAAAGCCCAGACAGGACAGGGAGAAGGCGGTGGTGGCGGCCATGGTGAACACATCTCCCTTGCCATATCCGTCCGCCAGGGAGGCGATGCCCACTGCAGCGCCCGCCAGCGTGCAGAACAGGGTCCGCCGGGGGCGGGGCTTGCCGTAGAAAAACCCGGCGATATAGTAGTGGGCCAGAGTAAACAGCAGCACGGCAAAAAGAGAGGGGGCATACTTCATCAGCACCGGCTCGGTGCCGTGCTTCAGGTGGGTGGCAAAAAGCCACACCAGTCCTGCCAGGGCGGGGATGGAGGAGAGAAGACAGCCGGTGTGGTTCAGCGCACCCCGGTAGGCCATCCGTCCCATGGACAGTACGGCGAAGCCGGCCGGAACAAACAGCGCCCCTGCCAGCAGCAGAGAAGCGGGGAGGGAGAGCTGATACATCTCCGGGGCGGCCCGCCACAGCCGAAAGGCCCGAAAGCCGTCCCGCAGGCCAAAGCATCCGGCGGCGAACATGAGAAGACCGGCGGCGGCCAGAACAGTCATCTGTTCCGTCTTCGGAGAGGCGAACGCGGGGAGAAAATCATCAAGTCCCTCCCGCTTTTTCAGGGAGAGAAGCAGAAAAATAAACGTCAGCGCGGCGGTGAAGCCCAGCAGGACCACGGTGGCGGGGGCGCCGTGGACAAAGAGGCCCGCCTCGGGCCGGTAGGCGGAGGACAGCTGCCACCGCCGCAGGAAACAGCCGGCCACGCCCCCCAGTGCTGCCAGAGCAGGCAGGGTAATGTCTTTTCTCATTGTGTGTCAGTTCCTCTCGTGGTAAGGTATTCCATAATAGAAGTTATCATATACCATGCGGACGGAAAAATCAACAGGAATCTGCACCGCTACAGGGCCGGTCCCCCGCCAAAGCCGCCGCCCTTGGGGCCGAACAGGAGCCACAGGGAGACGAGCAGCAGCACGACGGCGGCCGCGGTGCACAACGCGCCCGCCAGCGGAGAAATCAATCCGTTAAGCTCCAACAAAGAGGCAATGGCCAGAAAGACCAGATCTCCCCACAGCAGCGCCCTCCCGGCGGGGTTCCAGCGATTTTTGACTCGGTTCTTGTCATCGGTCAGCTTCTCCTGGGCCAGCTGCCGCTTTCTCTCCACTGTGCGGCTGTGCTGCCGTTTTTTATTCTTTTTCATGGATACCTCCTTGGAGAATGGTGGCTCCGCCCACAACCAGATCGCCGTCGTAAAGCACCACGGTCTGACCCGGGGTAATGGCCCGCTGAGGCTGGTCAAAGGTGACGCGTATAACATCCTCGCCTGTCTGCTCAACGGTGCAGGGCTTCTCTGCCATGCGGTAGCGGATTCTGGCCAGCAGGCGGACAGGGCCGTCCAGCCGCTGGCAGGGGATCAGGTTCAGGTGGTTGGCCGTCAGGGTGCGGGCAAAGAGACTTTCGTTGACAGACAGCACCACCGTATTCTGTTCAGGGATAATGGACTTTACATACAGCCGTCCCAGACCGGAGGACACGCCCAGTCCCCGGCGCTGACCCACAGTGTAGTCTACAATCCCCTTGTGACAACCCAGCAGGGTTCCGTCCTCATACAGGAAGGGGCCCGTCGGATAATCCTTTCCGGTGTGACGGCGCAGGAAGGCGCCGTAGTCCCCGTCGGGGATGAAGCAGATGTCCTGACTTTCTCGCTTGTGGGCATCGGGCAGGCCAGCCTGTTCCACGATGGCCCGCACCGCCTCTTTGGACAGCGCGCCCAGAGGGAACAGAGCCCGGGAGAGCTGCTGCTGGGTGAGACTAGCCAGCACGTAGCTCTGATCCTTCTTGGGATGGACCGCCTTTTTCAGCAGCCAGCGGCCCGACCCGGCATCGAAATCCAGGCGGGCGTAGTGGCCGGTGGCCAGCCGGGCGCAGCCCAACTCCTCCGCCCGCTGGAGCAGGGCCCCAAATTTGATGCTTCGATTGCACCCCACACAGGGATTGGGGGTGCGGCCCTCCTCATAGCTGGCGATAAAGGGCGCGATGACCTCCTCCTGAAACACCTGACGCATGTCCAGCGTCCGGTGGGGAAACCCCAGGCGAGAGGCGGCGGCGGCGGCGTCCCGGCCATCCTCCGCGCCGGAATCAGAAAGGCGCAGGGTGAGACCCAGCAGCTCCCGCCCCTCCCGGAGGAGAAGCAGAGACGCGGCGGAGCTGTCCACGCCGCCGCTCATGGCAACGGCAGTTTTTTCTGTCATAGAGACCTCCATGGGCATTTCGCTGAAATTTAACTGAAGTATACCACATTTTACCTCCGCTGGCAACGGCAAACCCCTGGAAAGAGCGGATTGTAGGATGTAAAAAAATGATTATACATCTTGTATTCAGAGATGCAAACTTAAAAAAATAGCACAAGATATAGTGGACAAAGGGGAGAGGGTGTGCTATAATCCCTATTGCGCTTCCGCCATGGAGGAACCGCTTTGGGCGGAGGTGCGGTTTTTTAGTGTCTTTTACCAATGAGAGGAGAACAGGAATGAAAGTCATTAAACGGGACGGAACCAGCGTGGATTATGACCGCAGCAAAATTGTGATCGCCATTGAGAAGGCCAATGCTGAGGTTCCCGAGGCGGAGAGGATTGATCGGGAGGGCATCGACGCCATCATCGACGGCATCGAGGAGCCCAGGCGCCCCCGCATGCTGGTGGAGGACATTCAGGATCTGGTGGAGCAGGGGCTGGTGGCTGCCAACAAGTTCCACCTGGCCAAGAGCTATATCATCTATCGCTATAACCGGGCCCTGGTTCGGAAGGCCAATACCACTGACGAGTCTATCCTGGCCCTGCTGCGCAACGAGAACAAGGAACTGGCTGAGGAGAACTCCAACAAAAATACCATGATTGCCGCCACCCAGCGGGACTATATTGCCGGCGAGGTGAGCCGGGACCTGACCCGGCGCATCCTTTTGCCCGAGCACATCTCCAGGGCCCATGACGAGGGGGCCATTCACTTCCATGACGCGGACTACTTTGTGCAGCCCATCTTCAACTGCTGCCTGATCAACATCGGCGACATGCTGGAGAACGGCACGGTGATGAATGGCAAGCTGATTGAGAGCCCCAAGAGCTTCCAGGTGGCCTGCACGGTGGTCACCCAGATTATCGCCTGCGTGGCCTCCAACCAATACGGCGGTCAGAGTGTGGACCTGCGCCACCTGGGCAAGTATCTGCGCAAGAGCCGGGAGAAATTCAAGGCCCACATCGCCTATGAGTGCGCCGGCAAGGTGGACGAGGACACCATGGACCGCCTGGTGATGGATCAGCTTCAGTGTGAGCTGAAAAACGGGGTGCAGACCCTCCAATACCAGATCAACACCCTGATGACCACCAACGGCCAGTCCCCCTTTGTCACATTGTTCCTCAACCTTCAGGAGGGCGATCCCTACATTGAGGAGAACGCCATGATTATCCATGAGGTTCTCCGTCAGCGGCTGGAGGGCATTAAGAACGAAAAGGGCGTATACATTACCCCGGCCTTCCCCAAGCTGGTCTATGTGCTGGACGAGCACAACTGCCTGAAGGGGGGCAAGTACGACTACCTCACCGAGCTTGCCGTTCAGTGCTCCGCCAAGCGGATGTATCCCGACTACATCTCCGCCAAGAAGATGCGGGAGAACTACCAGGGCAACGTCTTCTCCCCCATGGGCTGCCGCTCTTTCCTGGCACCCTGGAAAGACGAGAAGGGAAACTACAAGTTCGAGGGCCGCTTTAACCAGGGCGTGGTCTCCCTCAACCTGCCCCAGATCGGCATTCTGGCCGGGGGGGACGAGGAAAAGTTCTGGTCCTTGCTGGAGGAGAGGCTGGAGGTGTGCTTCGAGGCCATTATGTGCCGCCACAACGCGCTGAAAAAGGTGCGTTCCGACTCTTCTCCCATTCATTGGCAGTACGGGGCTATCGCCCGCCTGTCCAAGGGGGCCTCCATTGAGCCGCTGCTCTACGGCGGCTACTCCTCCATCTCTCTGGGCTACATCGGCCTGTATGAGCTGACCAAGCTGGTCAAGGGCGTCAGCCACACCCAGCCCGGCGGTATTGAGTTTGCCCTGGCGGTAATGAACCGGCTGAGAAAGGCCTGCGACGACTGGAAGGCCAAGACCAACATCGGGTTTGCCCTCTATGGAACTCCCGCCGAGAGTCTGTGCTACCGCTTTGCCCGCATCGACAAGGAACGCTTCGGCACCATTCCCGATGTCACCGATAAGGGCTACTACACCAACAGCTATCACGTGGACGTGCGGGAACACATTGACGCCTTCGACAAATTTACCTTTGAGAGCCAGTTCCAGAAAATTTCCACCGGCGGCTGCATCTCCTACGTGGAGATCCCCAACATGCGCCACAATCTGGAGGCCCTGAAGGATGTGGTCCGGTTTATCTACGACAATATCCAGTACGCCGAGTTCAACACCAAGAGCGACTACTGCCAGTGCTGCGACTTCGACGGAGAGATCGAGATCAACGAGGAATTCCAGTGGGAGTGCCCCGTGTGCCACAACACCGATCAGTCCAAGATGAACGTCACCCGGCGTACCTGCGGCTATCTGGGCGAGAACTTCTGGAATGTGGGCAAGACCAAGGAGATCAAGGCGAGGGTTCTGCATCTGTAAGAAGCGCCGGATTCCCGGGTAGGGGAGCTTGGACCGGAGCGAGGGGCGCAAACCAAGTGGGGCCAGCGGCCCGGCTGTTTGTGGCCCTAGTCGAAGGGAAAGCGACCCGGCCGCCCGGGGACCGAGGCGTGACAACATGAAGCGCCGGATTTCTGGGGCCTCCACCCGGAGGCCCCGATTTACCACAGGAGATGGTTTGAAATGGAACAGTACCGAACGATCGGCGTGATGGACAAAGCGGCCCTACAGGAAGTTCAAAAATACCTGTTCCGCTCCCGGCTGGACTGGGTCAGGTGGATTGCTGTGGCGGTCATTGCCGGATGCGCCTTGCTGGCCCTCATTGCGAGGGACTGGTTTGACGGGGGGCTGTATCTGTTTTTAGCGGCATTCGTTTTTCTATTTCCCCGCCTGATCCAAAGGCGGTATGTCAAGAATCAGCTTGCCCGAATGCGGGAGAACTCGCTGGAGGGGGTCACCCGCTACGAGAGCTTTTTCACGGTGGACGGCGTGGTTTTGCGCAATCACACCATACACGGAGAGGTTCTCATGCGGTATGAGAACCTGTCTTTTGTTGCGTCCACTCCCAACCTCTTTTTTGTTATGAGCAAATCCCGGCAGTTTTTCCTGGTGTTCAAGGACTGCCTGACCCCGGAGCAACAGAAGAGTTTTCCGCCCTTTTTGAAAGAGAAATGCCCTAAACTGAAAATCATGCGCTGAGGAGAACATTATGAACTACGCCGATATTAAAAAGGTAGACGTGGCCAATGGCCCCGGGGTGCGGGTGTCTCTGTTCGTATCCGGCTGCACCCACCGCTGTGAGGAGTGCTTCAATCCGGAGGCCTGGGATTTTTCCTACGGTTCCCTCTTCGGAGAGGAGCAGATTGCGCAGATCATCTCCCTGCTGGACAAGTCCCACATCCGGGGGCTGTCCCTGCTGGGGGGCGAGCCCTTTGAGCCGCAAAACCAGGACTCTGTCCTGGAGCTGGTCCGCCGGGTGCGGGAACAGCTGCCCGGGAAGACAATCTGGTGCTACACCGGCTGGCGGTATGAGGAGCTGGCCGCCGGCAAAATCGGGGACCAAAGCCGGGAGCTGCTGGAGCAGCTGGATGTGCTGGTGGACGGCCCCTTCGTCCTGGCCAAGAAGGACCTGGGACTGCGGTTCCGGGGTTCCTCCAACCAGCGAATCATCGACGTGCCCGCCTCCCTGGCGGCAGGAGAGGTCCGGCTGGCAGAGGAATATATGCAATAAAACGACGCCCATATCCCGGCATATAATCGGGATATGGGCGTTTTTATGATATAAATTGTAGGGGCCGCTGCCCTCGGCGGTCCGCGTCAAACCTTTCGCAACGCATGGAAGACGGGGCGCCGAGGGCGTCGCCCCCTACAGGGCAGCTTTCAGCGGCGGGCCGTCCAGCTCGATCACGGCGTCGGCGCGGGTGAGGACGGCCGGCTCGTGGCTGACCAGCAGAACGGAGGCGGGCAGGGTGCGTAGCCTTTCCAGAATGCGCAGGGCCCTGGGCAGATCCAATCCGGCAAAGGGTTCATCCAGCAGATACAGCCGGGCAGGCAGGGCCAGGCACCGGGCCAGGGCCAGTCGGCGGCCCATTCCTCCGGACAGGGCGGCGGGATAGGCGTACGCTTCTCCCACCAGCTCGGCCAGGGCCAGCAGCTCAGAGACCTCGCCATGGCGGTTTCCGGGCAGCACGTCGGTGAGGTGCTGCTCCACCGTCCGCCAAGGCAGCAGGCGGTCGTCCTGAAACAGCAGGGAAGTCTGACGGGGTGTGACCCCCTCCACCGTTCCGCTTTGGGGCTGTTCCAGCCCGGCCAGCACCCGCAGGAGGGTGGTCTTGCCGCACCCGGAGGGCCCGCTGAGGGCGGTGACGCCCTTCTCTGGAATGGTCAGGGAAAATCGGTCTAAAACCGCCTTGTCTCCGAAGGAGACGGTGAGATTTTTACAGAGTATCACCTGTCCCACCCCTTTCCCCACCGGGCCAGGCAGGCCCGGAGCAGGTGCTCCAGCGCCAGACTCAGGGCCACGGTGACCGATGTCCAGGCGAACAGCTCCGGGATGTCCAGGTAATACTTGGTGTAATAAATGCGCTGGCCCAGAGAGGGTTCGGGCAGACAGAGAACCTCGGCCGCCACCCCCGACTTCCAGGCCAGTCCGGTAGCGGTGGTGAGGGCGGAAAGAATATGCGGCCGCAGAGAGGGCAGGTAAATAAGGCGAACCGTTTTTCCGCTGGAAAAACGGTACACCTTTGCCAGTTCCAGCAGCTTGGCGTCCATGGCTTGGATGCCCCGGGACAGGCTGTCCCATACCAAGGGAGTGACCATCATGGCGGAAATCACCGCCGGGACGTTGTTTCGCCCGGTCCACAGCAGCACCAGCAGAATGAAGGAGGCTACTGGGGCGGCCCGCACCACCCGAATGGCGGGGGAGAGGAGACGATCCGCCCAGACAGAGGCGCAGGTGAGAACGGCCAGCGCCGCCCCCGCCAGTACGCCGCAGGTCAGTCCCAGGGCGATGCGCCCCAGAGAAGAGAGTACTGTTCCCCAAAAGGCCCCTGTCCCCACCAGGCAGACCAGAATATTCCAGACGGAGGCGGGATAGGGCAGAAGCAGCTCATTGCCCCGGCCGTCCACATGCCGGTCCACCAAAAAGGCGCAGACCTGCCAGACCCCCAGCCAGAAGGCGGGGGCCGGCAGGGTGTACATTATTTTTTTGACCCATTCCCCTCCCCTTCGGGGAGGAGAACAGGAGGAAATATCAGGAGACGCCATAGTAGAAGGAGTCGTAGGGCAGGCCGCCGCCGATGGACTTGGGCTCCAGCTGGAACAGAACTTCGTAGTAGTCCTCCAGCATGGTTTTCATCTCCTGGCCGGTGACAAAGGTGAGGGAGCACTGGGGGATGGCCTTGGCGGCCACCTTGTCATTGGGAGCGAACTCGTACTGAGACACCAGAGAAGAGGCGTCGGCGCTGTTGGCGGGGTCGCTGATATAGCTGATGGACTTCTCATAGGCGGCCAGGAAGGCCTCCACACCCTGGGGGTTCTCCTCAACATACTCGGTGCGGGCCACCACGCAGCCCATGGGCAGGGGGGAGCCCTCCAGGTCTTGCCAGGCGTCAGACAGGGAAATGGCCTCACGGACGGAGCCGTCTTTCACCAGCAGGGCGGTGGCGGCAGGGACGGGAAGCATGCACAGCCCTGCGTCAGAGGAGGTCATCTTGGCGGTGATCTCCTGGGGGGTGAGCCACTCGATGCTGACCTTAGAGGTGTCCACGCCGCTGCCCTTCAGCAGGTGGTTGAGGATGTGCTCCGGGTTGGCCCCCTTGGTGTTGGAGGGGGCGTACAGGGTCTTGCCCGCCAGGTCGGCCATGGAGTGGACGGTGTCCCCCTTCTCCAGAATATAGAGGACGCCCAGGGTGTTGACCGCCAGCACCTGGATGCCCCCGTCACTTTTGGCGTAGAGGGCGGCGGCGGCATTGGTGGCGATGGCGGCGACGTCGACACTCTTGTTGGTCAGGGCGGTTTGGACCTGGGTGTTGTCGGTGACGATCTCATAGGAGGCAATGGCGCTGTTTTGAGCGTCCGCGTCGTGGTCGGCCATCAGCTTGGCCGCGCCCACGCCGGTGGGGCCGGAGAGGGCCATAAACCGGATGGAGGGGCCGGAGGCCGCGCTGGTATCTCCGGCAGAAGAGGCGTCCCCGGACCCGTCCGGCTGGCTTGAGCTGGGGGCGGAGGAGGAAGTCCCGGCGGGGGGATTCTTGGGGCCGCAGCCCGCCAGCAGGGACAGAGACAGCGCGGCGGTGAGGAACAAAGAGAGGGTGCGTTTCATAAAAATCTTCCTTTCCGATTGGAATGTAGGGGTCGCCGCCCTCGGCGACCCGCTTGCCACGGCGTGATTTCTGTAAAGACGGGCCGCCGAGGGCGGCGGCCTCTACAGGCGAAATTGCCCCGCCCAGGTGGTCGGAGCCCACATTGGTTATGAGGTCACAGCACCGTCTCCAGCCCGGCGGGGTCGATGACTGTGATGGTCTTGCCCGTTCGGACAATGAGGCCGCTGTCCTCCAGAGAGGAAAAGGCTCGGTAGAGGGAGGCCCGGCTTATCCCCAGCCGCTGGCACAGCTCCGTGGCCGGGCAGGTGAGAGTGCCCCCGCCAGAGGCCAGCAGGTAGCGGACAAGCTTGCCCTCCACGCCTGGCTGGGACAGAGTCTGAAGCCGCCCGGAGAGAAAACGGATCCGTCCGGTGAGATAGCGCAGGTAGTTTTCCCGGATTTTCCTCTGCTCAGCCAACAGATGGTCCACCAGTTGCTGTTCCAGCATCAGGCAGACACTGGGACACCTTGCGGTGATGGTGGTGGCGAACTCCGCCTCGTCGCTGTATAAAGCGGCGGCCCCAAACAGGTCGCCCGCCTCCAGAACGCTGACAGCCAGCGTCCCCTTGGTCACCTGGAGCCGTCCAGACAGCACCACGGCCAGGGAGCGGCGGAAGTGACGGGGACCGTATACCAGACCGGGAGAGAACTGAACCCGACCGGCCCCCTCCAGCTCCAGAAGGGATTGCAGGAAGGTCGCGTCCACCCCCCGGAACAGAGGGCCTGCGGTGAGAAGGGCGATTTCCTCACAGGTGAGGGACAAATTTGCCACCTCCAAAACTGTCTTATTTGAGACATTTTGGATTATACAGGAGGAGGGAAAAAAAGTCAACCCTGGAAATTGCCCGGGCCCCAAGAACGGCGTTTTCGCATCAAGTAAAAAACTCCGAAAATCCCTGATTTTCGGAGTTTTTTTACGTTACAGCAGGGCCTGCTCAAACACCTTCAGCAGCTGCTCCTGGTGGAAGGGTTTATCTACAAAGCCTTTGGCGCCAATGGCCTTGGCCCGTTCAAAGGTGTCGTCGTATGCCAAGGAAGAGACCATTACGATTCTGGCGTTGGGATCATGCTTCAAAATAACCTCCGCCGCGTCCAGTCCGTCCATCCCCTGCATAATAATATCCATGGTTACCAGGTCGGGCTTCACCGTGGAGTACTGCTCAATGGCTTCTTCACCGCTGCGGCAGTATGCAGCCACCTCGTAATCCGTACCCTTTAAAACATCCTCAAGCTGGACTCTGACCAGCCGGGAGTCGTCCACTATCATGATTTGCCTGCTCATTTGATATGCCCCTCCTGTTTTGTTTCGCCTGCTCCGTCCTCACTGGAACAGGGCACATGGTGGATCAGCTGCGCACCTTCGCTGTGTTCATCGGAGTAGGTGAGAATAAACTGTACCTCCTGTCCCTCCGGTTCGTACCGCCCGTGATAAAACACAGGCTGACCGAAATGGGCTGGGATCTGTGTGGCACGAAACATCGCCCCGGTTACTTTGCCGCAGAGAACATTGAGATATTCCTTGCTGAACTCCTCTAAATCCTCCTGTGTCACCGCGTCCTCGTGAAAGGAATTGCGCGCCATGCGGGCAAGCAGACTGGTGTCGGCGCAGAGGGTGAGGCTGGTGTTAAATCCTCTGTCAAAGGTGATATGCACGGTACACAAGTCTTCGCCCGGCGGCTGGTCTCCCTGATGCAGGCGCACGCCGGCGGTTCTCTCCGTTACGTCCTGAAGGGCCTGGTCTAGCACCTGCGTAAGTTCTTCTTTGGTCATGGCAGTATTCATGCGTCAACACTCCTCTGCCTTGCTTGGGGGCGTACGGTTCTCCTCGCTGGATTTCAGCGCCCGCTGAATCCTCTCCAGCAGGTCCTCGGGGAAAAAGGGCTTTAGGATATAGTCGCATATCCCCAGCTTAATACCCTCCATGACAAATTTTTTGTCCTCCACGCCGGTGAGCATAATAACCGGGATATCTGCCCGGTCTTCCATAGCGCGGATATCCTGAAGCGTCTCAAAACCGTCCTTGGGCATCATGCGGATATCCAGCAAAATCAGGTCGGGCTTTTCCTTTTCCAGATAGCGCAAGGCCCGCACACCGGAATTCACTGTGACTACGTCGTAATATTCCTCCAAGGCGTCCATAATCTTCCGCAAAATGATGACGGCGTCATCGACTGCCAAAATGCGCTTTTTAGCAGTCCCTTTCTCCGGTTTAAGCATTTACGCCTTCCTCCTTTTCAAGTTTGTGCAGAAGCTGGCCCAGCAGTGCCTCTGCGGCGTCGTCCTCATACAGCTTCAGCTGTTTCTGAATTTCTTTGAGGCTGTCCGCTGTGTCCTGCGGAAGCTGGTGGCGCAAAACGTCGGCCACAATACCGGCACACTCCCGTGATCTGAAATCCTCCAGCTCATGCAGGGCCGTTTCCACCTGCTCTCTCAGCTCCTGGCCGGGCAGAGCGGGAAGCTTTTCCTCCTGAGAGACATCTTGACGCAGTCTCTCCAAAAACATTCCAATATTCATCAAAAGCGTCTCATAGGTCTCCAGCAGGGCGGGAAAGTTCTGGGAAATAAACTCCGTGTCGCCCCGATTTGCGGCGTTCTCCTGGGCGCGGGCCATTTCTGAAACCTCCATAGCTCCGATATTGGCGGAGGCGCTTTTCAGCCCGTGTACCTCTACGCAGTAGCGGGAGAGATCGGAGCAGGACAGCTCGTGCAGAAGGGTCGCTTTGCGCTGTCCATCTGTGTAGTAGAGGTCCAGAAGATCGGCGAAGCCTGCCTCATCGCCAGTGTAGTAGCGGGACGCCGCCTCCAGGTCGATCCCCCGAATTTGAAAGGAACTCAGATCCACAGCTTCCCCGACCGCCTTGCCGCCCGGACCGCGCCGCCTCTCCTCCGGGACCCAGTGTGCCAGCAGGTTGCCCAATTCTTTCCGGTCCAGCGGTTTGGCGATGAAATCCTGAAAGCCGCGGCTCAGGAACTGCTCTCGCATCCCCTCCATGGCGTTGGCAGTCAGGGCAATGATTGCGGGCGCGGTTCCGTTCTCTCCGCAGTCCCGGCGGATAATCTCCGCCGCCTCAATGCCGTCCATCATAGGCATCATATGATCCATGAAAATGATATCATACCGGTTTTGGCGTACCAGCTCAATGGCCTCCGGCCCGCTCTCGGCCTCAGAAAGGTCAAAGGCGTATCGCTTTAAGAGGCCTCTGGCCACCTTGCGGTTGATCACGTTGTCGTCCACAATAAGAATTTTCACGCTGGGAGCGGTAAACTGTTCGGTGCATTCCATCTCGGCCTGAGGAATTTCCGGCATCTCCGCAATGGAGCGCCGGTCCACAATTTTCTGGGGGATGGTGATAAAGACCGTGGTCCCCTGGCCGTAGACACTCTCCACGCGGATGGTGCCGTGCATCAGCTCCACCAGATGCTTGACGATGGCCAGTCCCAGGCCGGTGCCCTCCACACTCCGGTTGCGTTTGGCGTTCACCTGACGGAAATCCTCGAAGATTTTTTCCAGGTCGCTCTCCCGAATGCCGCAGCCGGTGTCCTCCACGCGGAAGGTAATCAGCTCCTCATCCTCCTGTTCGCCCGGCTCGCCGGTGACATAGGCTCTGACGTAGCCCTCGTTGGTAAACTTGATGGCGTTGTTGAGGATGTTGATCAAGATCTGCTTGATGCGGCCCTCGTCGCCGTTGTAGCGGCAGGGGAGAGTGTCGTCGCATTCGTATTTCAAGATCAGGCCGCGCTTGGAGGCGGCCATGTCCATCATGCCCGCCACCTCGTCCACAAGGGTTTTCAGGTGATAGTCCGTGTTCACCAGTTCCATTTTACCCGCCTCCACCTTAGATAGATCTAAAATGTCGTTGATGATGGCCAGCAGGTTTCTGGCTGCGGACTGTACGTCCTTGGCATGGGTGTAAATCTGGGGATCGGAGCATTCCTCCATGATAATATCATTCAGACCGATAATAGCGTTCATAGGGGTGCGGATCTCGTGGGACATGTTGGCCAGAAACTCGCTTTTGGCGATATTTGCCTTCTCAGCCTGCTGCCGCACCCGCTTGATCTCATTGATATAGGCCTTAATATCGGTCATATCCAGAATCAGGACGACACAGCCCTGTTTCCGCCCGTTTTCATCCACAATCTGCTTGCTATGGCATTCATAGTGCTGGCCGCTGATGGAAAAGCTCCAGGGGATGTTCTCGTTGAGCATCTCCTCCCGAAAGTCCTCCACCACCCGTATATTTTCACCCAGCTTGTGGGCGGGCAGACTGGTGAAAATGTGGGCGGCGGCCCGGTTGTAGCTGATCAGTCTGTCGTGATCGTCCAGGGCGATCACGCCGTCGCCCAGACTTTCCAATACCTTCTCCGCCGCCAGGTGGCGGAAATCGTAGTTGCGTCGGCTCCACACCACGATGACCACCATGGACATGGCAATCGCCAGCGTGACCGGGGTGAAGTCGAACACCGTGGTAAGCTTGAACACATAGATGACCAGCACCACGACGGGCAGAGAGGAGATACAGAGGATGGTCCAATACTGCCGGCTGACCTGCTGGTCTGAGCGCAGACGCACCGCCCGCGCCAGAGTATGGATGGACAGCACGTAGGGGATTACGATGCGGGTAACCATAAAAAGACCGTACAGCGGACCATAGGTAATGCTGATGTAGTGGAATCCGTCTAAAGTGGATAGCCACTGACATTCCCGGTAAAAAAGGCCGTTCCAGTTAAAAAATACGGTCGGAAGTACAAAAAAATTGATGATGCCAAGGGCACGCAACAGCTTTTTGGGCGGGCGGGCGTAGCAGTAAGTATAGGTAAACCAGCAATAACAAAGCGGAACAAAGGCGGAGCCCACGTTTTCCACTGTCACTGCGGCGACGGCGGCCTCCAGGGTGGGAGCCGTCAGATCCAGCAGATAGCCCACGTTCTGCACCAACGAACCGCACATAATAAAAATCAGCAGCTTTTGCTCCCGGGCCCCGTCTCCGTTGAGCAGCAGGAGCAAAGCTACAAAGGTCAGACATATGCCGAAGCATTCCAACACAATGACAAAGTTTACCATCTTTTCTCTTCACCCGTACGTGTTTTTCTTGATCCCAGGACATATCAAGCGCAACAGTTTTTACCATACTAACTGTAGTACATTTTCGCTATGATGTCAAGAGATTCAGCCTCTTATTTCCGGTATTGCGGCTGTCTGCCAAGGCGTGCGCGCCCGACTCTAAGCGGAAATGAAATGTCCCTCCGGCACTCCGGAGGGACGCAGTTTATTTTTTCTTTTTCTTTTTGTCAAAGAAGCTCTTCAGCCCGCCCTCGGGGACCTCCTCGCCCATGGCCGCAGCGAAGGCGTGAAGGGCCGCTTTCTGCTCGGCGTTGAGGGAGGTGGGCACTTGGACCTTGACGGTGACATACTGGTCGCCCCGGCCCCTTCCCCGCAGCTCGGGAATCCCCTTGCCCCGGAGGCGGAAGGTAGTGCCGGTCTGGGTGCCGGCGGGGAGGCTGTACTTTACCTTGCCGTCGATGGTGGGAATCTCCAGCTCCGCGCCCATGGCCGCCTGGCAGAAGCTCACCGGACACTCGTAGACCACGGTGGTGCCCTCCCGCTGGAACTGGGGGTGGGGCTTGATCTGCACCCGTACCAGCAGGTCGCCGGCGGGGCCGCCGTTGACGCCGGCGTTGCCCTGGCCGCGCATGGAGACGGCCTGGCCATCATCGATGCCCGCCGGGATGGTGACCGACACCCGCTGCTTTTTCCGGACGCCGCCCGCCCCGCCGCACGTCTTGCAGGGGGTATGGATGATCCTGCCTGTGCCCCGGCATTTGGAACAGGTGGTGGTGGTGGAGAAGGCGAAACCGCCCGCCCCCCGCTGAATGCGCACCTGGCCGGCGCCCCGGCAGTCGGGACAGGTCTCGGCGGTGGTGCCCGCCGCGCAGCCGGAGCCCTTGCACTCCTCGCAGGTCTCCGTGCGGCTGAGCTCGATCTCCTTGGTACAGCCGAAGGCCGCCTCCTCAAAGGTGAGGGTCAGGTTGACCCGCAGACTCTCCCCCTTTTGAGGACCGTTCCGTCGGCCCCCGCCGCCGAAGCCGCCCCCAAAGCCGCCGCCGAAGAAGGAGCCGAAGATGTCGCCCAGGTCGATGTCGCCCATATCAAAGCCGAAGCCGCCGCCTCCGCCGTAGCTGGGGTCCACCCCGGCAAAGCCGAACTGGTCGTACCGGGCCTTCTTTTCCGGGTCGGACAGGATGCCATAGGCCTCGTTGATCTCCTTGAACTTGGCCTCCGCGTCCTTGTCCCCGGGGTTCACGTCGGGGTGGTACTTCTTGGCCAGCTTGCGGTAGGCCTTTTTCAGTTCCTCCTCGGTTGCCCCCTTGGACAGACCCAGGACCTCGTAATAATCTCGTTTTTGTTCCGCCATATGTTATATCACCTCTTGACATGGAAGGTGAGCGGGACGGATAAGATCCCGCTCTACCTCCTGTCACGCTATGCCTGTTCGCGACGCACGGTTTCCCTCCAACTCGGGACACAAACATCCGGGCCTGCGGCCCTCCTTGGTTTGTATCCCTCGCTCCGGTCCATCCGTGCTGCTCACGACGGCTCCGCGCTTCTTATTTCTGGTCGTCGTCAATGACCTCATAGTCGGCATCCACCACGCCGTCGCCGGCGGGGCCGGAGGGCTGCTGGCCGCCGGGGAAGCCGCCGCCCATGTCGGGGCCGGCCTGACCGGCCTGGCCGTAAATCTTGGAGCCCACCTCGGCAAACTCCTTGTTGACGGCTTCGGTGGCGTCCTTGATGGCGTTGATGTCGGCGCCCTTCAGGGTCTCCTTCAGGTGGTCCAGAGCGGCCTGGACCTTGGCCTTGTCCTCGGCGGGGATCTTGTCGCCCACCTCGCCCAGGGTCTTTTCCACCTGATAGGCGGTCTGGTCGCCGTTGTTGCGGATGTCGGCGGCCTCCCGGGCCTTCTTGTCCTCGGCGGCGAACTGCTCGGCCTCCCGCATGGCCTTGTCGATCTCCTCCTTGCTCATGTTGGTGGAGGAGGTGATGGTGATGTGCTGCTCCCGGCCGGTGCCCTGGTCCTTGGCGGACACGTTGACGATGCCGTTGGCGTCAATGTCAAAGGTGACCTCGATCTTGGGGTCGCCCCGGCGGGCGGGCAGGATGCCGTCCAGCATGAACACGCCCAGCTGCTTGTTGTACTGGGCCATCTCCCGCTCGCCCTGGAGAACCTTGATCTCCACAGAGGTCTGGTTGTCGGAGTAGGTGGTGAACACCTGGCTGCCGTGGGCGGGGATGGTGGTGTTGCGGTCGATGATCTTGGTCATCACGCCGCCGGCGGTCTCAATGCCCAGGGATAGGGGGGTCACGTCCAGCAGCAGAAGATCCTTCACGTCGCCGGTGAACACGCCGCCCTGAAGAGCCGCGCCCATGGCCACGCACTCGTCGGGGTTGATGCCCTTGAAGCCCTCGCGGCCGGTGATGTTCTTCACCGCCTCCTGAACGGCGGGGATACGGCTGGAGCCGCCCACGAGGAGGACTTTGTGCAGGTCGCCGGCGGAGAGCTTGGCGTCGCCCATGGCCTGGCGGACGGGTCCCATGGTGGCCTCCACCAGGTGGTGGGTCAGCTCGTTGAACTTGGCCCGGCTGAGGGTCAGATCCAGATGCTTGGGGCCGGTGGCGTCGGCGGTGATATAGGGCAGGTTGATGGCGGTGGTGGTCACGCCGGACAGCTCGATCTTGGCCTTCTCGGCGGCCTCCTTCAGCCGCTGCATGGCCACCTTGTCGCCGGTGAGGTCGATGCCCTCCGCCTTTTTGAACTCGGCGGTCATCCAGTCCATGACGCACTTGTCGAAGTCGTCGCCGCCCAGGCGGTTGTTGCCGGCGGTGGCCAGCACCTCGATGACGCCGTCGTCGATGTCCAGGATGGACACGTCGAAGGTGCCGCCGCCCAGGTCGTAGACCATGATCTTCTGGGCCTCTTCCTTGTCCACGCCGTAGGCCAGGGCGGCGGCGGTGGGCTCGTTGATGATGCGCTTGACCTCCAGGCCGGCGATCTTGCCCGCGTCCTTGGTGGCCTGGCGCTGGGCGTCGGTGAAGTAGGCGGGGACGGTGATGACCGCCTCGGTGACGCTCTGGCCCAGATAGCCCTCGGCGTCCGCCTTCAGCTTCTGGAGAATCATGGCGCTGATCTCCTGGGGGGTGTACTTCTTGCCGTCCACCTCCACCCGGTAGTCGGAGCCCATCTCCCGCTTGATGGAGCTGATGGTCCGGTCGGGGTTGGTGATGGCCTGGCGCTTGGCCACCTGGCCCACCATGCGCTCGCCGTCCTTGGAGAAGGCCACGACGGAGGGGGTGGTGCGGTTGCCCTCGGCGTTGGCGATGACCACGGCGTCGCCGCCCTCCATCACCGCCACACAGCTGTTAGTAGTACCTAAATCGATGCCAATGATTTTTCCCATGATGTTTTCCTCCTGAATATATGAAAGATTGGTGTTAACGGATTGTAGGGGCCGCCGCCCTCGGCGGCCGGTTTTAATATTTTGCCCTGTTTGCCGGAATACGGGCCTACAGAAAAATTTAACGCAGGAGCATCGCTCCAACCGAGAATAAAGCGGACAGCCAGACCAGCAGCCCGGCGCTGAGAATCAGGGTGAAGATGACGTTTTTGCGGGGTTTACACATGTCGGTCTGACCTCCTTCTTATCGCGTAGGGCACGACAACCCGTCTCGGCGTAACGGACATTCCGCGCATGGGGCGCGCCCGGCACGCCTTAATTGGCCACCTGGACCATAGCGAAGCGGATGACCTTCTCTCCCAGCATGAACCCGGCCTGAAAGACCTGGGCTACGGTGTTTTCCCCAAGATTTTCGTCTTCAATGTGCATAACGGCGTTGTGGAGGTTGGGGTCAAAGGGTTTTCCCTGGGCCTCGATCTCGGTGATCCCCAGCTTGGCGAAGACCTCTTTAAGCTGGTTCATGGTCATCTCCACGCCCTTCTTGTAAGCCTCGTCGGAGGTATCCTGCTTCAGGGCCCTCTCCAGGTTGTCGTAGACGGGGAGAAAAGCCTGGACGGTGTCCGCCTTGGCGTCGGTCCAGAGGCTTTCCTTCTCCTTGGCGGTGCGCTTGCGGTAGTTGTCGTACTCGGCGGCCAGGCGGAGGAACTGGTCCTTGGGGACCACCTGCTCCACCACGGCCGCTTCCTCCTCCGGCGTTTCCGACTCGGGGCCGGGGGTGTCGGCCTGGGACTCCTCCGGGTCAGGGGCAGCTTCCGCTGTCTCGGTCTGTTCCTCCAGGACCTCCTCTTCGGGGGCCTGCTGGACGGGAAGATCTTTCTTCTCTTTCTTCTTACTCACAACTCATGCTCCTTCGCAGGTATATTCTGTGTAGGGGCGGCTGCCAGCCGCCCACGAGCGCATCATATGCGCCCATACATCGGGCAATTGCAATCATTACTCCTCGGTGCTTTCCTCCGGGGACGGCAGCTCTTTGCCGAACATCCGGGTCAGACTGTCGGCAAAGTAGGACAGGCGGGCGGTCACCTTGGAGTAGTCCATGCGGGTGGGGCCAACCACCCCGATCACGCCCCGCATGTTGTCCCCAATGTCGTAGCTGGCCATCACCACGCTGGTGTCCTTCAGCGCGTCGTTCACGTTCTCCGGCCCGATGAGGATGTTCATGTTCTTGCTGGTGTCCAGGGTGGCGGGCAGGCGGGGGGCGTCGTTTTCCTCGCTGAGGTAGGCCATCAGGGGCTTGGCCTTGTCCAGACTGCGGTACTCGGGGTGTTCCAGCAGGTGGGTGATGCCGGCGGTGCG
This sequence comes from uncultured Oscillospiraceae bacterium, assembly GCA_951801655.1. Taxonomy (GTDB): domain Bacteria; phylum Bacillota; class Clostridia; order Oscillospirales; family Oscillospiraceae; genus Lawsonibacter. Next base: position 28,985 of record CATONV010000019.1, read on the forward strand.
GAACTTCTGCTGTCCCTGATCGGCCAGCACCTCCATGGCGAACTCCACCACCATGGCGATGAGATCAAAGGCCCCCGGCGCGGTTCGGGTCTCCATCTTGTCCAGCGCCTCTCCCATCTCCTCACGGGACAGGCCCACAAAGGAGGAGTTGAGGACGGCGGACAGCATTTGCAGCTGGGGATCGGACAGCCCGCCGGGGATGTGGATCAGCTTGTTTTTCACCACGCTGGTGTCCGTCATGACCACGGCAATAAAGGCGTTGTCCTCCACCATCAGCAGGTCAAACCGCTTGACGGTGACCTTCTCCCGGGCGGCGGCCATGGTGAACACGGGGTAGTCGCTGATCTGGGAGAGGACCTTGCTGGCCCGGTCGAGGCAGCGGTCCAGCTCCTCCATTTTCAGGTTCAGCGCGTCGTTGATGCGCTGGGTCTCCTGAATGGTGAGCTGCTGGCGGTCCATCAGCTCGTTGACATAGAGACGGTAGCCGGCAGCGGAAGGAATCCGCCCGGCGGAGGTGTGAGGCTGTTCCAGGTAGCCCAATTCGGTGAGGTCGGCCATCTCGTTTCGGATGGTGGCGGTGGACACGTCCAGCCCGGCCAGCTGGGCCACAGCCTTGGAGCCAACCGGCTCGGCGGTGGCGATATAGGTTTCCACAATCGCCCGCAGAATGCGCTTTTTTCGGTCTGACAGTGCCACGGTACTCACCGCCTTTCGTTGAGTTTGTTTAGCACTCATATTCCTCGAGTGCTAAAGATAATGTACCACTCCCCCCCAAAATTGTCAATAGCCACTTTATGAATTTATTATAAACAAATTATCCCCGGCCATTCCTTGCAGAATGACCGGGGCTGTGCTAAAAATTAAAAGTTCAATACCTGCCCGGTGGCCAGGGCGTGACAGCCGGGGCCGAAATACTCCTGAAGAAGGGACAAGGCCATTTCGCCGGTGCAGTGGCCGGTGTGAATTTCTTCCACCCCTGACTCCTTGAGGGCGCGGGCCACCTGGGAGACGTATTCAGAGGAGCAGTTCATGCCGCTTTTACCCCGGCTGAACATGTGCAGGCCGCCCACCACGGCAAAAATATTTCTGCCCAGCTGTTCCCGCACGCCGCGCACGATGTTGACGATCCCCCCGTGGCTGCACGAGTTAAAGACCACCAGGCCCTTCTCCCCCTCCAGCACCAGCGACTGCTCATGGCGATAGTCGTCGGGGATAAAGTCGTCCTCTCCGCGCTTAAGCAGCAGATCGGCGGCCTGACCGGCGAAGGCGGGGTCATGGACGGTCTCCGGAACCAGCCATCCCCCCTCGGTCAGGGGGTACAGGCCCTCCACCTCTATAAAGCGTTTTCTGCTGTCCTCCCAGATGTCCCGGCCCACGCCGATAAACCGGTAGGCGTCCGGGTCTTTGGCGAAGTAAGCGCCTCCGGCTCCCGGGCGGACGTACACCGGGGCCCGGTCGTTGACCTGGAAAAACCGGCGCAGACCGTCGGCGTGGTCATAGTGGCCGTGGGAGAGAATGGCCGCCTCCACTGCAGACAGCTCCGCGCCTAGGGCCTGCGCGTTGTCGGCGAATTTTCCCGAGGACCCGGCGTCCAGCAGCAGCGTGTGCCCGCGGTGCTGGATGTACAGGGACAGCCCGTGCTCTGGTGTCAGGCCGCAGCCCTGGGGGGCAGTGTTTTCCATCAGGACGGTTACTTTCATGGGGGATACCTCCTTATAATTATGCCCGCGTCAGGTCCCGGACCCAACGTCCGGAGTACAGCCGGCGGATACCCACAAAAAACTTGACCACCTGCTCCAACGGAAAGGACATGTAGACCCAGAACACGGAGGTTTTCAGAGTCAGCCCGCACAAAGCGGCGTAGGGGATAGCCGCCAGCCACAGCGGGCCGATGTCGATGAGGGTGGCTGCCTTCACGTCGCCGCCGCCCCGGAGAACGCCGACAATGTTCACAGTGTTGAAATCCTTCAGCGGCATGGACAAAGCCATGATTCCCATCATCATGGAGGCCACCGCCGCCGCGCCGGGGGACAAGTGAAACAGGGGATATACCCATGCGGGGGCGGCAAACCGCACAAAGGTCAGCAGCAGTCCGCCCAGAACGACCCCGCAGACCACCGCCAGGGTATTCAGGGCCTTGCCCACGTCCAGCAGCTTGTCCTGCCGGCCCGCGCCAATCTCCCGGCCGATAATAATGGCGGCCGTGGAGGCCAGCCCGAAGGAGGCAACCATGACAATCTTTTCCATGTTGCCGGCGATGGTATAGGCGGCCAGAATTTCTGTGCTGCCCGCCATGTGGCCCATGATGGTGGGAAAGATGGAGGTGCCCAGACCCCACATGGTCTCGTTGCACACCACCAGTCCGCCGTATTTCAGAAAACGGCGGGTCATGTCCATCCCGGGCCGCAGCAGCAGGTGGAGATGAATCCGGAAAAAGCGGTTTCGCATCATGTGGAGGACTACGATACTCACTTCAAGCACCCGGGCCGTCAGCGTGGCAACGGCCGCCCCCCGGACGCCCAGGGCGGGGGCCCCAAGCCTGCCGAAAATAAACACCCAGTTGAGAAAGGTGTTCACCAGCATGGAGCCCACCAGGATGTACAGCCCCAGCTGGGGCCTCTCCATGCTGCGGTAGGCGGCCACATACATCATAGTAAAAGCGTTGCATACATAGGACAGCCCGGCGATGGAGCCATACTGCGCCGCCAGGCGGATTACCTCCGGCTCATTGCCGAACAGGCTTAAAAATTCCATCGGGCACACCAGAAGGACCCCGGCAAAGAGGGCAGACACGGTCAGTACCACCCACAGGGCCACACCCAGCACCCGGTTGATAGACTCCATCTCCTGCTTGCCCCAGTACTGGCTTACCAGCACGGAGGCGCCGCTCTGAACTCCGAAAATGAACATCTGCAGGGCAAACAGAGGGATGTTGGCCAATGTCACCGCCGCCATGGGGACCTCCCCCAGCATGCCCACCATAAAGGTGTCCGCCATGGCCAGGGCGCTGGTGATCAGATTTTGCAGTACGATGGGGGCGGCCAGCAGGGCCACCTGTTTATAAAATCCAGGTTTTTGCTTCATAAACGCGAACATGGGAAAGACTCCTTATCTGGTGTCATTTGGTGTGCGTCTCCCCCCTGGATCCGTTTACGACAGAGTGGAAAACAGCGCGTCTCTGGCCGCCGACAGCCCGTTGACAAGGGCGTCCACGTCCTCCTCCGACGTATCGTAGGAGAAGCTGACCCGCAGCGCGCCGTCCAGGACAGGCTTGGGCAGCTTGAGGGCGGCAAAGACGTGGCTGGGTCTGCCCCGGTGACAGGCGGACCCGGAGGAGAGAAATACCCCCCGGTCACTGAGAAAGCGGACAATAACCTCGCTCTTATAGCCGGGCAGTGAGATGGGCAGAATGTGGGGGGCGCCCTCCGGGGCGATGACCACCGCCTCCGGGAGTTCCCGGGCCAGCCGCGCCACGGCGTAGTTCTTTAGCCCGGCCATGCGGGCGGTATCCTCCGCCATAGAGGCGGCGCCCAGCCGGGCGGCGGCGGCAAAGGCGGCAATTTGACTGGTGGCCTCCGTTCCCGAGCGCAGGCCGTGTTCCTGTCCCCCGCCGCAGATGAGGGGGGGAAACCGCTTGGAATCGGCCAGCTCCTTCCGTACGTACAGCGCCCCCACTCCCTTGGGGGCGTGGATTTTGTGGCCGCTGACGGACAGCAGGTCCACCCCCAGCTCCTTCGGGGTGAAGGGCACCTTCAAAAAGCCCTGGACCGCGTCGCAGTGGACCAGGGCGGGACAGCCCGCCTGCCTGACGGCCCGGGCCGCCTCCCTCACGGGGAGGACGGCGCCCAGTTCGTTGTTTACCAGCATCATGGACACCAGCACCGTGTCCGGGCGGAGGGCGTTCGTCAGCTGGGCGGGACCGATGTTCCCCGCGTGGTCGGGCTGGAGATAGGTGACCTCATAGCCCCGCCTTTCCAGGGCCTTGACCGGCTCCAGCACGGCGGCGTGCTCCACGGCGGTGGTGACGATATGCTTGCCCTTCCGCCGGTTCCACTCCAGTGCGCCGTGGATGGCCCAGTTGTCGCTCTCCGACCCACAGGAGGTGAAGAACACCTCCTCGGGTCGGCAGCCCAGGGCGTGGGCCACGTCGGAGCGCCAGCCCTGCACCTGAGTCGCCGCTTCCTTGCCCAGGGCATATTGGGACGAGGGGTTGCCCCAACCCCCGGTCATGGCCTCCAGCGCCGCCTGGGCGGCTTCGGGCCGCACCGGCGTGGTGGCGGCGTTGTCTAAATAGTGGAACATGGCGTCCATCTCCCAAAAGCAGAGTCAGTATCGGCTATTTTATGCTGATATTCCGGGAAAGTCAATACCTATTTCCCCTTGCAAACCGCCTCTGACTTGTATATAATGGAAACCAAAATACACACTGCCAAAGGAGTGGCGCACAGTGAATCCAAATATTTGTTACATCGTGGGGGCCATGTCCCTCACTCCGGACCTGCGGCCCTATCCACTGGCGGGGGACTACGTCATCGCGGCCGACCGGGGGTTTGACTCTCTGATCGCCTACGGCGTCAACCCGGACCTGGCGGTGGGGGATTTCGATTCCCTGGGCCACCGGCCCAACCACCCCAACGTCATCCAGCTCCCCGCCGAGAAGGACGACACTGATATGGTCTATGCCATCCGAAAGGGGCTGGAGCTGGGCTACCGCCGATTTGTCCTGCTGGGGGGCGTGGGCGGACGGCTGGAGCACACGCTGGGCAACCTTCAGCTGCTGGACTGGCTGGCCTCCCAGGGCGCCCAGGGCTTTCTGGTGGGGGAGAAGACGGCGGTTACCTGCATCCGAGACGGAAAAGCGGTCGCCTTCCCGCCCTCCATGCTTGGTTATCTGTCTGTTCTGTGCAACAGCGGGACGGCGGAGGGCGTCAGTCTGACCGGACTGAAATATCCCCTGGACAAGTATACCCTTACCGGCAGCTTCCCCCTGGGGGTGAGCAACCAGTTCCAGGGTGAGCCGGCCATGGTGTCGGTGAAAAAAGGCAGTTTGCTGCTGATCTGGGAGGACAGGGGGGACTTCTATGCCCAGCTCCCCAAGCTGTGGGCCAAATGACTTTTTCCTTGCCTTTTGGGATGTGATGTGGTATAGTTACTTGATCTTTCGGGAGAGGAGGTGTCCGCATGGGCGAGGCGGTGAAGATTGTCGCCAAGAATAACAAGGCCTATCACGACTATTTTATTGAGGAGAAGTACGAGACCGGCATTGAGCTGGCGGGCACCGAGGTTAAATCCATCCGCTTGGGCAATGTGAACCTGAAGGACTCCTTCTGCCTTATTAAAGATGGGGAAATCTCCGTCTTGGGCATGCACATCAGCCCCTACGAAAAGGGCAATATCTTTAACAAGGATCCCCGCCGTACCCGCCGGCTGCTGATGCACAAGCGGGAAATCCTGCGCCTGTTCGCCAAAATTAAGCAGGACGGCTACTCTCTCATTCCCCTGTCCATCTATTTCAAGGGTCCCCGGGTCAAGCTGGAGATCGGGCTGGCCAAGGGCAAGAAGCTCTACGACAAGCGGGAGTCCGCCGCCCGGCGGGACGCCAAACGGGAGATGGACCGGGTGATGAAGACCCGAAACCGGTAAGTAATCCCGAGAAAGGATGATTTATATGGCACAAAATCCCATTGTTACCATCGAGATGGAGAACGGCTCTGTTATGAAGGCCGAGCTCTACCCCGAGGTGGCCCCCAACAGCGTGAACAACTTTATCTCTCTGATCCGGAAGGGCTTTTACAACGGCCTCATCTTCCACCGCTGTATCCCCGGCTTTATGATCCAGGGCGGCTGTCCCCAGGGCACCGGCATGGGCGGCCCGGGCTACTCCATCAAGGGCGAGTTTGCCCAAAACGGCTTTGCCAACGACCTGGTCCACGACCGGGGTGTGCTGTCCATGGCCCGGGCCATGGACCCCAACTCCGCCGGTAGCCAATTCTTTATCATGGTGGACAAGGCCCCCCACCTGGACGGCGGCTACGCCGCCTTCGGCAAGGTCATTGAGGGCATGGAGACCGCCGACGCCATCGTCTCCGGCAAAACCGACTGGAACGACAAACCTCGGCAGAAGCAGGTGATGAAGAAGGTCACCGTGGAAACCTTCGGCGTGGACTACCCCGAACCGGAAACCGTGTAATTCCTCCCCCGCCCTGACACAGGACGGGGTTTTATTTGTCATCGCTTGGTATTATGTAAACACTATGCAGCCGGCATAGTGTTTTCCAAATTTGAATGTAGTAAAATAAAAATAAAGCGGGAATTGGGTGTCTGTTCGGCCCTGTAAAAACGTCGAAAGGAGAATCACGATGGCAAATATTTCAAGCGCGAGGGGCACGCTGGCCCTGTCGGGGGACTGGGCCCCGGAAGACATTGAGCTGGCAAACCAGGTGATTAGAGCCTGGGAATTTTGGGGAGAATTCGGGCTGCGGACAGCCGGCCCGCTGTCTTTGAAGAGTAAGAGGACAAAATTCGAGGGCACATGCCGGTGGAGCCTGGCCGACATGCTGGCGGAGTTTGACGAGTGGAACCGGAAGTGTGATGATTCCGGAGGGAGTCCAGGAGATCGGCTCGTTGGCTTTTCGTGGCTGCGAGAATCTGAGTTGCATTGTAATCCCAGAGAGCGTTAAAAAAATTGGCAACGGTGCTTTTGAGGGCTGTGTGAATCTGAGCCAGGTCACACTCCCCGCAAAAACCTCCGTGAATTTCATCGTATTCCAGGGAACGCCGTGGCTGAAGAGCCTTGGAGAATGGGTTGTGCAAAGGGGGCGTCTGGTGGGATATTACGGTCCTGGCGGGAATATCGAAATACCAGAACAGGTAAAAATCATAGAGTCCTACATTTTTGAGGGCCGGAGCGACCTGACCAGCATCACTCTGCCCCCGAGCATAAAAACCATTCAGATGAAAGCGTTTAAGGGCTGCAAAAAGCTCACCAGCATCACTCTGCCCCCGAGCATAAAAGCCATTGCGATGAATGCGTTTGAGGGTTGCGAAAAGCTCACCATTCATGCCCCAGCCGGGAGCTTCGCGGAGGAGTACGCCAAGAAGAACAAGATCAAATTCGAGGCGCTTCCCTGACGCACAGCACGCCACTTCTTTCCGCAAGACCACTTTGAGGATATAACCCGTTCAGACAACAGGGGGACAGCCCAGCGACGCCCCCTGAAAAATGTCATCAAATCGTAACACAATTCGACCGCGGACTGTGGTATACTGAAATTCCTCCTGAAACAGCGGCGCAGCCGCTGTCCAAATCGAAGCCCAGCGCAGCGGGTCCGATTTGGAGAGGAGGGGCAGCGAAATGAGCAAGCTTTCGGCGCAAGCCGGAAGCGAGGGATATGAAGCTTGCGACGACGAGGGGCCGTACCGGTTTCGACGGGGGCATAGAAGCAGGAATAGCGAGCGGATGCGCCTAACATCCTAAAAATGGGCACTTATAAATTAAAGAACGATAACGATTACGTTCTCGCCGCTGCTTAATGCGGCCGTCCTGCCCGGAAGGACCACGAGCCGGGTCTGGGCGTAGCCTTAGTGGTGCCCGTGCGTTCGGAAAGAGTTGACCGTTCCACGCATTATGACTCTACCAAACTCAATCGTGTGACGACCCACGTTTGAGTGAGGGAATGTAAACGATCGTCTGCGCTCGGAGAAGTTCCTGTGGAAGTACTTTCGGACGGGAGTTCAACTCTCCCCGGCTCCACCAACCTGTGTCGCCAAAAAAGATGCAGGCAGAAAACACCGCATGAAAATGCGGTGTTTTCCATATTTTAAAAAGAATACAGCAAAAACAGAGCGAAAAAGTTGCAACTTGAAATTATTGGAAGCGTTATTTTGAAATAACGTGAAAAAGATGCAAAACAGCCCTTTTCAGCCCTTCTAGAAGGGGTTCCAGAAAGTGAAGGGGTTCGAACTCCCGAGCGATTCCCTGGAGCTTCCAAACAAAGAAAACCAGCCGCCCTCGGCCTGTCGGATATGATCCGATGGGCCGAGGGCGGCTTTTTTCATTTGTCTGCCAATCAAGAGTTTAAAAATTTAGGAGGAAATTCAACATGGCATACCGGAAAGTATATTTTCGCATCCACACCGAGGGTTATGTCTCCGGTTGGTCAAGTGATTCTGACAAGGCCGCCTTCAAAGAGGAAAGCCGCCGCCTGTTCAAATCATTGGGTTGGACGCTCACCCTGGGCCACAACGGGTGCTGCGACACAGTGACTAAGGGCCAGCAGGACCTCTACCTGCACCCCAGCAGTTTCAGCGGTGTGCTGGATGAGGACAACATCCAGTCTTTGCAGGAACAGCTATCGAAAGCGCAGACCTTTCGTTGTTACCATACTGACCGCTATGAGGAATACCGAGATCTGAGCGACGAGGGATACCGGGCGGAGCTGGAGGCAAAGCGGGATGAGATTACAGAGTATATCCTGAAAAAATGTAGAACAACGCGCAGGAATCTCTATATCGTAGCTCCTGTTGCGGTCCATGTCGCGGAGCACTTTGAAATCCGCCGCCTTTGTGACAAGGACAGGCGCAACAAGATCGGAAATCAATTTGTGGCTGAGCTTATGGATGGACTGCTCCAAAAGGGCTGGCTGGTCTCCGCTGAAACATCCCAAGGAGAGGGTATCCGAACCGCTGCCGATAAAGAACATGGAGACCGTCAGGCTGTGACGCAGGTAGATGGGCAGATCACCATGGAGGGCCAGCCCAGCCCACCAGAGAAAGCTCCCAAAAGGAAAAAGCCGCCCGCCCCCAGCCTGTAGGAGATGTTCCAGCAGGCTGGGGGCTTTTCTCGTCCTCCGTTCTGTTCACATTGGCGCTTATGCTTGCTTTGTCTCTGAATCGTTGGTGGTTGTGGTGATAGCTTTCGTTTGGCTTTCCCGATATACTTGCTTCACCATCAAGAAGGGAGACAGCAGCATGGAACAACGAAAAAACTTGTGTGCTCAGGTGCCCATCAGCCTCCACAATCGAGTAACGGAGGCCAAGGAGGCGCTGGGCCAGACCACCGCAGAGTACATCACCAACCTGCTCACCGAATATTACGAAATGAAGGAAAACGGAGGTAACACAGCTATGACAAACGGAAAGAATCGGACCATGGCCTTCCAGATCGACGAAGAACTGTTCCAGCGGATCAAGGCTTACCTGGATCGTGAGAGCGCCCGCCTGGGCAGAAAGGTCACTCAGCGGGAGTTCGTCCTGGGGGCGATCATCGGTGTCCTGAACATGGCCGAGCCCATGGACGTGGATGAGACCGGTGTCGGCCCCTGTGAGCCCCCGGCTGGCCAGGACGACCCCCAGCCCCCGGAGGAGGGGTAACGGCCCACGTCGGCCAGCGTGTGGGCCGTGTAAGGCATAACTGAAAACCACAGGCAGAGAGCCCCCCGGAGCACCCCAAGACAGGGATGCTCCGGGGGGCTTTTTGCGTTCTCAGTGGAGGTGATTATCACGTGTCAACGCCGATATGAAATTGTAAGAAAACGCCGAAGAAATTTTGTCGTTTTT
>CATONV010000020.1 GCA_951801655.1 uncultured Oscillospiraceae bacterium
TGGCATAGCCCTGGCTCCCGGCCAGGGCGGCCAGGGAGGGCATGCCCTCCTCCACATAGAGCTGATAGGCCACGGTATGGGGCGGCTGGAACAGGCTGGTAAAGCCGGTGAGGTACTCAAACTCAATGGTGGCCGTTCCTCCGCCGGTGACGGAGGAGTACATCCAGCCCTTGATGGTGTTCTCCTCCAGAGAGTGGAGGAAGGGGGTGGGATCCTCCGAGGGGTTCAGGCCGTCGAAGATAGTCAAATCCCCGAAGGACTCGTTCATAATCGCCACAATGTTCACCGGCTTTTGCCTCGCCTCCCCTTGCGTACCGGGGTAGTCCTCCATCAACTCCAGCACCAGCTCCTTGGAGTAGTTTCGGGGCTTGTCCACCGAGGAGTACCGCAGGGCGATGGAGAAATTGAGCAGAAAGCCGTTGCGCTGGGTGACCCACTGCTGGGTGTAGATGTCCAGGGCTGGAAGCATGCCGGTACAGAAGAAGGCGTAGCAGTAGCCCCCCATCACCGCCCACAGCAGTAGGGCGGCGAGCAGACGCACTTTGGCCCGCTTTTTCTGAGGGACGCAGAAGAGTACCAGAAACAGATAGCACACAAGCAAAACGGCCGCCTGAACGATGTACTGGTCCGCCGAGTAGTCAAAGCCGCCAGCTACGTTGGCAGCGGTGCGCCAGCCGGTGATATCCGCCGGGAAGAGGATACGGCCTCGAAAGCGGAGGACGTAATGGTTCACCAGCCCAAAGGTAAAACACAGCGCCGTCCCCAGGGCAGCCGCCCGCCGGTTTCGGCCTAGAATCAGCCGCAGGGTAATAAAAATGCTGTAATAAAACACCATATTCATCAGCACCTGCCAGGCGTCCAGGTCCTCAAACACATCATTTTCGTTTAAGATCTCCACCATCCACAGACAGACCCAGGGCCCCAGCAGAAACACCAGCCGGGACCGCCATTTACCTGGGTTGTCCTGCCAGTCCCTCACCAGGCGGGGAAAGGTGTCGTCATACAAAAGCGCTCTCATGTCCGTTCCTCCAACGCGGCCTCGCCGCAGCAGTCAAAGATTAGAATAACAATTATTTTCGAAAAAGCAAGAGGCTGGCCGCAACTTAAAAAATTTTTAATCTTTTCCCTTCCTACTGCTATAGACGTAAAACCGTTTTGCAGGTTCCGACTCTCCGGCGGTTTTTATTCACGAAAACTGTATATTCATCCGTTTCTGCTGCATATTTTTTCTGCCTTATCTGTTCCATTTTTATGTTTATGTCCTTTTTACACAAAATACCCAGGGAGAGTACGGTAATTTTGAATACTCATCTATTGACTAGACATACATCCCGGTGTATACTTTTTCACAGCGTTTGACAAAACGCCCATTTGATTCTGCGTTTGAAAAGGAGTTTTATCATGAAAAAGATTCTTGCTTTGACTATGGCTGTTGCCATGTCCCTGTCTCTGGCCGCCTGCGGCGGCGGGAACAACAGCGCCAATTCCACCCCTGCCGCTTCCAGCAATCCCCCCGCCGCTTCCGGCTCTCAGGGCGGCAGCTCCGCTGACGCCTCCACCCCCGCCAGCTTCACCACCGTGGAGTCCGGCAAGCTGCACATGTCCACCAACGCCGAGTTCCCTCCCTATGAGATGCTGGACGACTCCGGCGCCCCCATCGGCATCGACGTAGAGGTGGCCGCGGCCATCGCCCAGAAGCTGGGCCTGGAGCTTGTGGTGGACGATATGGGCTTTGACGCCGCCCTGCTGGCCGTGCAGAACGGCCAGAGCGACATCGCCATGGCCGGCATCACCGTCAGAGAGGACCGTCTGGCCGTGATGGACTTCACCGACTCCTACGCCACCGGCGTGCAGGTGGTCATCGTGAAGGAGGGCTCCGACGTCACCATGGACAACCTGGGCGAGAAGATGATCGGTACCCAGTTGGGCACCACCGGCTACATCTACGCCTCCGACACCCCGGAAAACGGCGGCTACGGCGAGGACCACGTCATCGGCTATGAGACCGGCGCTGTGGCGGTTCAGGCTCTGGTCAAAGAGCAGGTGGACGCGGTCATCATCGACAACCTGCCCGCTCAGGAGTATGTTAAGGCCAACGCCGCCGCCGGGCTCACCATTCTGGAGGGCGCCTGGGTGGAGGAGAACTACGCCATCGGTCTGCAGAAGGGCAATGCCGAGCTGCTGAACGCCGTCAACGGTGCGCTGAACGAGCTCAAGGCTGACGGCACCTTCCAGGGCATCGTGGACAAGTACATCACTGCCGACTGATACATAGCGTCCGAGCCGTCGTGAGCAGCGCGGATGGATTGGAGAGAGGGCGAGCGACGGGGGCAACGCCCCCAGAGACCAGCCTGAGTCGCAGGGAAGCCGCGCGTCACGAACAGGCGAGGCGTGAATCATTGGTATACCATACGGGGCGGCCCATACCAGGCCGCCCCTCTCACTGTGGGGAAAGGGGGCCATGCCCATGAATTGGGCGCAATATTATGCTCAGCTGACCGAGCTGGCCAAGGCCGGGGAAGAGCTTGGCTTCTTTGATAACTTCTTCCGCCTGTTCTACCAGGCCTTTATCGAGGGGGAGCGGTGGCGTCTCTATCTGAAGGGAATGGGCATGACCTTTGAGCTCACCGTGATTGCCCTGTGCATCGGCATCGTGCTGGGGGTGGTGGTGGCGGTGGTCCGCACCGCCCACGACCAGCAGCGGCTGGGGAAGAGGAGTCTGCTTTTGGGCTTCTTCAACGGCGTGTGCAAGGTCTACACCACCGTCATTCGAGGCACTCCCATGATGGTGCAGCTGCTTATCTGGGGCTTTGTCATTTTCAGTTCCAGCCGGAACAAAACCATGGTGGGCGCCTTGGGCATCGGCATCAACTCTGGGGCCTATGTAGCCGAGATCGTCCGGGGCGGCCTGATGAGTGTGGACATCGGCCAGACGGAGGCGGGCCGGTCTCTGGGCCTGAACTATCTGGACACCATGCGCTTTATCGTCATTCCCCAGGCCTTTAAGAACATCCTGCCCGCCCTGGGCAACGAGTTCATTACCTTGTTTAAGGACACCTCTCTGGTTTCCGCCATCGGCGGCGCGGAGCTGATCTACTACGCCAAGGCCGTCGGCTCCAAGACTTATGAGCCCATGTTCCCCTATCTGGGCGTCGCTGTGATGTATCTGACCGCTGTGCTGGTACTCACCTGGCTCCAGGGTAAACTGGAAAGGAGGCTGCGTCAAAGTGATCGACGTTAAAAATCTTAGTAAATCCTTTGGCGACCACCAGGTGCTCACCGATATCTCCGAGCACATCAGCCCGGGAGAGAAAGTCGTCGTCATCGGCCCCTCCGGGTCAGGCAAGTCCACCTTCCTGCGCTGCCTCAACCTGCTGGAGACCCCCACGGCGGGGTCCATCACCTTTGAGGGCACCGTCATCACCGACCCCAAGGTGAAAATTGACAAGGTGCGCCAGCAGATGGGCATGGTGTTCCAGCACTTCAACCTGTTTCCCAACATGACCATCCGGAAAAACATCACCTTGGCCCCGGTGCGCACCGGCCTGATGCGGCAGGAGGAAGCCGACGGGCTGGCCCTGTCCCTTCTCCAGCGGGTGGACCTGGTGGACAAGGCGGAGGCCTACCCCAACCAGCTTTCCGGCGGCCAGAAGCAGCGTATCGCCATTGTCCGGGCCCTGGCCATGAAACCCAAGGTGATGCTCTTTGACGAGCCCACTTCCGCCCTGGACCCAGAGATGGTAGGCGAGGTGCTGGACGTAATGAAGGAGCTGGCCCGGGACGGCATGACCATGGTGGTGGTTACCCACGAGATGGGCTTTGCCCGGGAGGTGGGCAGCCGGGTACTGTTTATGGACGGCGGCCATATCCTGGAGCAGAACACCCCCCAGGAATTTTTCGACCACCCGCAGAATCCCCGTACCCAGTTATTTTTATCCAAGGTACTGTAACTTGCAGGGCCGCCCGGAGGGCGGCCCTTTCGTCATCTTCCATTTTTCTCTTCCCGGGGGTGGAAATGCTTTGAATCCGGGTGTATAATTTGTTGAAAAGGAGGATGAAGAAATGAGAAAAATCCCTCATCTGATCTGGCTGGCTTCTCTGACGGCGGCGCTGCTGTGCGGCTGCGGCGCAAGCCAGGCCGAGGCCCCGGCCAGTGTCCCCTCTCCCGCCGTCTCAGAACCGGAACCCACTCCGCCCCCGCCGTCTTACACTCTGGACCGCTCCAACATCCCGGAGAACGTCAACGTGGAGGTCACAACCTTGTCTTCCGGAACTCTGATACCCTATGCCCAGGTGCTAGACGAGGCAGAACGACAGGGGGACCTGGGGGAGAGGATTGACCTGACCGGCTACCGCCTCACCGTCCGCCAGATTCAGGACGTGACCTCTCGCTGCGAAGACCGGACGGTAGCCTGGCAGTTGGATGTGGACGGCGTCTCCGTGACGCCGGATATGACCGAGCTGGATTTGTCCGGACACGATCTGGCCGGGCTTGGGGTGGACCTGTATGAGCTGTTCGGGATGCTTCCCAATCTGACTCGGGCGGACATCTGCAAGACAGGCTTTACCAATGCGGACTACGCCGCCCTCCAGGACACCTTCCCCGATATCCGCATGATCTGGGAAATCGTATGGCACCACTGGACCTTCCGCACCGACGTGGTGGCCTTCTCCACCATGAAGACCTGCGCCCAGACCTTTTTCCTCTACGACGAGGACGCCCAGTACCTGCGCTACTGCACCGACCTGGTGGCCCTGGATCTGGGCCACAACCGGGTCCACGACTGGTCCTTTTTACAGTACATGCCCAATCTGAAAATCCTCATCGCCGTGGACAACCAGGTGAAGGACCTGTCCTGGATTCAGTACACCCCAAAGCTAGAGTATTTGGAGTTCTTTGTGGGCTATGTGACCGATTTGAGCTTTTTACAGTACACCCCCAACCTCAAGGACCTGAACATCAGCTACAACCGGGTCAGCGACGCCACCTACCTCTATGACCTGCCCAACCTGGAGAGGCTGTGGATGGAACACACCCGGATTCCCTACAGCGAGTATCAGAAGCTGAAGGAGACCTACCCTGACGTTAAAATTGTCCGCAACGGCGAAGGCTCCATCGACCAGGGCTGGCGGACCCACGAACGGTATTACGCCATGCGGGACATGTTCAAAAACAATTATGTCCACGAGCTGTTTATGGACGAAGCGCCGGGATAGTTCCGCTTTCCCCCGGCGGATGAAACATTGCCCTTGGCTGACCGGCTGCCCCGCCTGACATGTTTATAAAATTTGCCGCATATCACTCATTGAGGTGATATGCGGTGGATTTTTTGTCTCGAGCGGCAGACGCCCTGTGGAACCCCTGGCTGTTGGGGCTGTTTCTGGTAACGGGGCTGGTGTACTCCGCCGGCTCTGGATTTTTTCAATTTTTTGAGTGCCGCACCTGGTGGCGCTCCACGGTGGGTTCCCTGTTCCGCCAGCGCTCGGGGAAGGGCGGCGGGCTGTCCCCCCTCCAGGCGCTGGCCACCGCCCTGGCCTCCACCATGGGCACCGGCTCCATCGCCGGGGTAGCCGCCGCCCTCACCCTGGGCGGGCCGGGGGCAGTATTCTGGATGTGGGTGTCCGCCCTGCTGGGCATGATGACCTCCTGTGGGGAGAAGCTACTGGCGGTGAAGTACCAGCGCACCGGTCCCGACGGCGCTCTCCGGGGCGGGCCCATGTACTACATTCGTTACGGCCTGGGCTCCCCCCTGCTGGCCGCCTGCTTCTGTCTGGCCTGTGTTCCCGCCACCCTGGCGGGCGGCAACCTGATTCAGTCCTCCTCCATCGCCTCCGGGCTGGAGGCGGCCTTCGGCCTGCCCCGGCTCCCCGTCGGCCTTATCACCGCCCTGCTGGCAGGGTTGGTCATGGTGGGCGGACTGGGGCGCATTGCGTCGGTTTCCTCCGCCCTGGTGCCCGCCATGGCCCTTCTCTACCTGGGCAGCGGGACGGCGGTGGTGCTGGCCAACCTGGAACGGGTCCCCCAGGCGCTGGAGCTCATCTTCTCCTGCGCCCTCTCCCCCGCCGCCGCGGCAGGAGGCGGAGCGGGCTGGACCGTTTCCGCCTCTCTGCGCTACGGGGTGGCCCGGGGCGTGTTTACCAACGAGGCGGGGCTGGGCGCCTCCGCCATGGCCCACGGGGCCGCCCGGACGGACCACCCCGCCCAACAGGGGATGTGGGGCATCTTCGAGGTTTTCCTGTCCACCCTGCTGGTATGCACTGTCACCGCCCTGTCCATTCTGGTCAGCGGCGTGTGGACCCCCGCCTCCCCCGGCGCACTTACGGGCGCCCCCCTCACCGCCGCCGCCTTCAGCAGTGTCCTCGGCCCCTTTGGACAGGGGGCGGTAGCCCTGTCTCTTCTGCTGTTCGCCTTCTCCTCCATTCTGGGCTGGAGCTACTACGGAGAACAGTGTCTCTCCTTCATTCTTGCCGAAAAAATCGATAAAAGAAGGATTATTTCCCGCATTTTTCTTCAAAAAAGTGCCATTTCTCTATATCGCTTCGTATTTCTGGGGTGTACAGTGCTGGGCGCAGTGTGGAGTCCTCAAACCATATGGCAGCTGGTGGACCTGTGCAATGCCCTGATGGCCCTGCCCAACCTGACGGCGCTGCTTTTCCTTGCGCCCCAGTCTCTGTCCGTACTCGCCGCCTGGAATAAGAACGTCAAGGGTAAATTTCTTTAAAATTTTAACCCGCAGAAAATGGAAAAACCTATTGACAGCCGGGGCAAATGTGCCTATCATAGGGACAGAAACAGTGCTCAGGCACGTAATAGAAGGAGCGACACATTATGATCTTTGAAAAGCTGGCTGCCCTGATTGCCGAGCAATTCAATGTTGACGCCGACGGCATCGCTATGGAAACCTCTTTTACCGACGACCTGAACGCCGACTCTGTGGATATTGTGGATTTATCCATGGCCCTGGAGGAGGAGTTCGGCATTGAGGAGCTGGGGGAGGAGGAGGCCGCCTCCATCTCCACTGTGGGCGATCTGGTCCGGTTCCTCCAGAATAAAATCGACTGAACCGACGGAACTCCGCCTCCGGCGGAGTTCCACTATTTCAGAACCCAACCATACGGCGGGTTCCAAGGAGTTTATCATGAATACGTTGGAAGAAAAGCTGGGCTACGCCTTTCAGGACCTCTCTTTATTGGAGAACGCTCTGACCCACAGCTCCCGGGCCAATGAGAGCCGCGGCAAGCTGACAAGCAACGAACGGCTGGAGTTTTTGGGCGACTCCATCCTAGGTATGGTGGTAGCCGATCACCTGTACCGCACTCACCCAGACCTGCCCGAAGGAGACCTGACCCGTACCCGGGCCGCCCTGGTGTGTGAGGAGAGTCTGGTAGAGGTGGCCCGTGAGCTGGGCCTTGGGGAGTATCTCCGCCTGGGCAAGGGAGAGAGCTCCGGCGGAGGCCGGGAGAGGCCCTCCATCCAGGCTGACGCGGTGGAGGCCGTGCTGGCCGCCATCTATCTGGACGGCGGTATCGGTTCGGCCCGGAAGTTTATCCAGAAGTATATCCTTCGCCGAGAGATCGCCGGCCTTACCAAGCCTCTAGACCACAAGACCGCTCTTCAGGAGCTAGTCCAGCGAGAGAGCGGCCAAGTCCTCCAGTACCGCCTGGTGGGCGAGGAGGGGCCCGACCACAACAAACGTTTTTTTGTGGAGGTGGATCTGAACGGCAAAGCCGTAGGTTCCGGCTCCGGGCGGAGCAAAAAGGAGGCCGAACAGATGGCCGCCGCTGCCGCCATACAGATTCTGTCCCAGTAAACAGAAGGAGACTCCCGTAGGGGAGTCTCCTTTTTCTACTTTTTAAAGAACCCGAACAGTCCACCCTTTTTCTTTCCCTTTTCCTTGGTGGGCTGGGGCGCAGGCTTCGCCGACTGGGGCGGAACATAGGTGTAGGCGCCAGGCCGGCCGTCCAGCCGCTGAAGGGCCTCCTGCGCGCTTTTATAGCCCTTGTCCGCCGCCTTCTGGTAATACTCCCGCGCCTTTTTCAGATCGGTCTGAACGCCGTGTCCCTCCTCGTAGCACTCCCCCAGCAGGAACAGCGCCCGAGGCTGACCGTAATTGGCCGCCTTCTGAAACCACTGGATGGCCTCGTCGTTATCCTCCTCCACGCCGATGCCGGTGTAATAGCAGTAACCCAGGTTGCACATGGCAGTGACATTGCCGCCGTCTGCGGCCTGGCGATAGTACTGCGTGGCCTTCCGCTTATCCTCCGCCACGCCCCGGCCCATCTCATAACACAGGCCAAGCATGCACTGAGCCCGAGCGTTCTCTCTCTCGGCGGCCTTGGAGAACCAGTAGAAGGCCTGGTCGTCGTCCCTCTCCACGCCGACTCCCTCGTAGTAGCAGTAACCCAGATTGCACTGGGCCCGGGGCAGCCCTCTCTCCGCCGCCTGGCGGTACAGCTCCACCGCCTTGGCCTTATCCTCCGGCACGCCCTGGCCCAGCTCATAGCAAAGCCCCAGGGCGCAGCTGCCTGCGGTGCTGCCCCGCTGGTGGGCCCGCTGATAGAGCTCCACCGCCCGGTGAATATCCGCCTGCACACCGTAGCCGTTCTCATAGCACTCCCCCAGCAGCTGAAGGGCCCGAGGGTAGTCCTGCTCCGCAGAGAGGGAGAACCAGTGAAAGGCCTGGTCGTTGTCCTCCTCCACGCCGATGCCCTGGTAGTAGCAAAAACCCAGATTGCACTGGGCCCGGGCATGTCCCTGTTCCGCCGCCTGGCGGTACAGCTCCACCGCCTTGGCCTTATTCATCACCACGCCGGTGCCCAGCTCGTAGCACAGCCCCAGGGCGCACAGAGCGGGGGGATAACCCTCCTGGGCGGCCTTTTGATACCACTCCACCGCCTTGGCAATGTCCTCTTCCACGCCGTAGCCGTTTTCGTAGCACTCGCCCAGCATACTCATGGCCCTCGGGAAGTCCTGCTGAGCCGCCTTTAAAAACCACTGGAAGGCCTGGTCGTTGTCCTCCTCCACACCGATGCCGTGATAGTAGCAGAAGCCCAAATTGCACTGGGCCCGGGGATAGCCCCTCTCGGCGGCCTGACGGTACAGCTCCACCGCCCGGTTCAGATCTTTCTCCACCCCATCGCCGAATTCGTAGCACAGCCCCAGCGCGCAGGTGGCGGGGACATAGCCCCCCTGGTGGGCTCTGAGGTACAGCTGCGCCGCCTTATTTACATCCTTTTCCACGCCGTAGCCGTTCTCATAGCACTCCCCCAGCAGCTGAAGGGCCCGGGGATAGTTCTGTTCAGCGGCCTTGGAAAACCACTCCACCGCCTTTTCATTGTCTTCCTTCACCCCGATGCCCTGGTAGTAGAAGTAGCCCAGATTACACTGGGCCCGGGGGTAGCCCCTCTCGGCAGCCTTGAGGTAGAGTTCTCTGGCCTTATCCTTGTCCTCCTCCACACCTCGGCCCAGCTCATAACACAGCCCCAGGGAGCAGATCGCGGGCACGTTGCCCTTGTCGCTGGCCTCCTGATACAGTCGGAAGGCCCGATCAGCATCCTGTTCCACACCGTACCCCCGGTCGTAGCACTCTCCCAGTAGCTGAAGGGCCCGAGGATAGCTGTCCTCTGCGGCTTTGGCGAACCATTTGGCCGCCTGCTCATTGTCCTCCTTCACTCCGATGCCCACATAGTAGCAGTAACCCAGATTGCACTGGGCCCGGACGTCGCCCTTCTCGGCGGCCTGACGATACAGCTCCACCGCCTTTTCCTGATTCTCCTCCACGCCGGTGCCCAGCTCGTAGCAAAGCCCCAGGGCACACAGGGCGGGGGGATAACCCACGCCGGCGGCCCTGGTGTACAGCTCCACCGCCTTGGTCTCGTCCTTCTCCACGCCGTAACCGTTCTCATAGCACTCAGCCAGCAGCTGCTGGGCACGGGGGTAATCCTGCTCCACAGCCTTCTCAAACCACCTGACGGCCTCCGCCTCATCCTCCGCCACACCGATGCCGGTGTAGTAGCAGAAGCCCAGATTGCACTGGGCCCGGGGCATCCCCTTCTCGGCGGCCTGACGGTACAGCTCCACCGCCCGGGCCTCGTCTTTCTCCACGCCCTGGCCCAGCTCATAGCACAGACCCAGGGAGCACAGCGCGGAGGTGTACTCCTTGTCCGCCGCCTCCTGGTAAAGTTTAAAGGCCCGGTCGTAGTTCTGTTCCACGCCCCATCCCCGGTCGTAGCACTCTCCCAGCAAAAACATGGCCCTGGGGTATTCCCTCTCGGCTGCCTTGGTAAACCACTCCACCGCCTGGTCCGGGTCCTCCTCCACGCCGATTCCTATGTAATAGCAGAAGCCCAGGTTGCACATGGCCGGGGGGAAGCCCTGGTCGGCAGCCTGACGGTACAGCTCCACCGCCCGGGCCTTGTCCTCCTCCACGCCCACGCCGGATTCATAGCACAGCCCCAGCGTACAGGCCCCGTCCGGGTAGCCCTGTTCGTAGGCGGCCCGGTAGAGCTCCAAGGCCCGGTCGACATTCTTCTCCACACCGTAGCCGTTCTCAAAGCACTCTCCCATCAGCACCTGCGCCCTCGGATAGCCCTGTTGGGCCGCCTTGGCGAAGAGCTCCGCCGCCATATCATTGTTTTCCTCAAAATAGATGCCCTGGTAGTAAAAGTAGCCCAGATTGCACTGGGCAGGGGCGTATTCCTGGTCGGCCCCCTCTTGATAGAGCTCAGCTGCCCGCCCCTTGTCCATCTCCACGCCGTGGCCCAGCTCATAGCACAGCCCCAGCTCGGTAACTGCGGGGAGATAGCCCTCCGCCGCAGCGGCGCTGAACAGCTCCGCCGCCCGGACCAGGTCCTTTTCCATGCCCACGGCCCGGCTGCAGCACAGACCCAGGTAGTACTGAGCGGCGATGCTGTCCCCTTCGGCCGCCCGGCTGAGCCAGCAGACGGCCTTTTCCCCATCCTTGGGGGCGCCGTCATCTCCGTAGAAGTAGGCCCGGCCCAGCCGATACTGGGCATCCAGATCCCCTTCCTCCGCAGCGGCCTGAAGGGCCTTCAGGTCCTCCTGCTTCTTCTCCGCCATGTCGTTGAGACTGCTCATCACCTTGGGGTCAATATAGATCATTACCGAATCCTGATCAAAAAACTCCGGATTCTTGCTCTGCTCGTTGGCCATAGCGATTCACTCCTCTTTATATGTATCGTATATGTATCGTGGCAGGGGCCGCCGCCCTCGGCGGCCCGTTTCTGATATGTCTGACAAAGCGACGGGCCGGCGAGGGCGCCGGCCCCTGCAAAACCATCGTTAGTTCAAGAAATCCTTAAGCTTCTTGCTTCGGGACGGGTGGCGCAGCTTTCTGAGGGCCTTGGCCTCAATCTGGCGAATGCGTTCTCTGGTCACATTAAACTCCTTCCCTACCTCCTCCAGGGTGCGGGTACGGCCGTCCTCAATGCCGAAACGCAGTTTAAGCACCTTTTCCTCCCTAGGGGTAAGGGTGGACAGCACCTCCACCAGCTGTTCCTTCAGCAGGGTGAAGGAGGCGGCCTCAGCGGGCTCAGAGGCGTCCTCGTCTGGGATGAAGTCCCCCAGGTGGGAGTCCTCCTCCTCGCCGATGGGTGTCTCCAGGGAGACGGGTTCCTGGGCAATTTTAAGAATCTCCCGCACCCTCTCTGCCGGCATGTTCATCTCCTCGGCGATCTCCTCGGCGGAGGGATCGTGGCCCAGCTCCTGGAGCAGTTGCCGCGAGACCCGGATCACCTTGTTGATGGTCTCCACCATGTGGACAGGGATGCGGATAGTGCGGGCCTGGTCGGCGATGGCCCGGGTAATGGCCTGACGGATCCACCAGGTAGCGTAGGTGGAGAATTTAAAGCCCTTGACATAGTCAAACTTCTCCACCGCCTTGATAAGGCCCAGATTTCCCTCCTGAATCAGGTCCAGGAACTGCATTCCCCGGCCCACATACCGCTTGGCAATAGACACCACCAGCCGCAGGTTGGCCTCGGCCAGCCGCTGGCGGGCCTTCTCTCCTTTTTTAATGGTTTTCTCCAGCTCAGCGCGCAGCTCCTCGGGGATTTCCTCCCCCGAATTTGTCAGCTCATCCAGCTGCTCCTGGGCCGCGGCGCCGGCTGTCATGGCCTGGGCCAGCTCCACCTCCTCCTCGGAGGTGAGAAGGTTCACCTTGCCGATCTCCTTCAAATACATGCGCACCGGGTCGTCGGTCCCGAAGGTGTCAATGAGGGAGTTGGGGTCCACAATCTCCTCCTCGGCGATCTCCTCCATCTCCTCCACCGGGGGCTCCGCCGTGTCGGCCAGCTCGGGCATGTAGTCCTCACCCACGGTATCGATGCCCAGGTTTTCCAGCGTGTCATAAATCTTATCCATCTGGTCCGTGCCCAGATCCATATCCTCCAGCACGTCCAGCAGTTCAGAGGAGGAGAGCTTTCCCTTCTTTTTTCCTCTTTCGATCAGCTCAGCCAGCTTTTCTGCGCCGGGGATCCCCTCCACCACCTTCATAATCTCAATTTTTCCGGTCTCCATCCGGGCCTGGATATCAGTCTGCTTTTCCTTCTTCTCCAGGATCATCTCGCCGACGGCGCTGTCTTTCTTTTTGGTGCTCATGTTTTCTCCTCCATATATGCTTTCTTCTGTTGATATTTTTTCTGCGCGGACAACAAAATGTCGTCCCCCTGCTCCCCGCCTGTGCGCAGCAGGCCCTCCCGGCGGATCAGGGATATGTAGTCCGCAATCGCCTGGCCGCTGTTGGCCACCGACTCCGGCTGGGCGGCCACCTGTGCCAGATGGTCCATCTCCTCGCCGGTAAACTCCCCGGCCAGGGCGGCCAACTGAGTGGACAGCCCCGCCGCCGCCCGCTGGCTCAGGCAGTCGAAGGCCCGGCCCAGCAGCGCGGAGGAGAACTCCTCCCCGGTTATGCCCTCCATCTGCCCTGACAGACCGGGGTCCAGCATCAGCAGACGGATCAGTCCCTCCTCCGCCCGTGCGGAGCGAATATTCTCATACCGCAGGGTACGGGCCCTGGGCTGAAGCTGGCTGGCCGGAGTCAGGTCCCGGCGCTCTTGCTGCTTTTTCGCCTTGCGCAGCCGGCCCCTCAGGGCCCTCTCCACCTCCAGCTTCATGGTGTCTGGTGTCACTCCCGCCGTCTGGGCGGCGTGTCCGCCGTAGATCTCCCTCTCCACCGCGCTGTGCAGAGACGACACCAGCCGGGCCGCCTCCTGGAGGAAGGCGACCTTCTGGCTGTCGTCGGCAAGGTCGTACTTTTTCTGTATTTGAGCCAGGCGGTAGTCCACCCGGTCCTCACTCTGATCCAGCAGTTTGGCAAAGGCCTCCCGGCCATGGGTCTTGATAAATTCATCCGGATCTTTGGCCCCCTGCATCCGCAGCACCTTAACCTTCAGTCCCGCCTTCTCCAGCAGGGGGATGGCCCGCTGGGCGGCGGCCACCCCGGCTCCGTCGCCGTCGTAGGCAATGACGGCCTCTTTAAAATAACGGGCGAGCAGCTGTCCGTGTTCCTCGGTGAGGGAGGTACCCAGGGAAGCAACCGCGCTGTCAAAACCGGCCTGGTGCAGGGAGATGGTGTCCATGTATCCCTCCGTCAAAATGACCCGGCCCGCCTTGGAGGTCCGGGCCCGATTCAGGGCAAAAACATTGCGGCTTTTGTTGTACACCGGAGTATCCGGAGAGTTGAGGTATTTGGGGGTGGAGTTGTCCATCACCCGGCCCCCAAACCCGATCACATTGCCCCGCACGTCAATGATGGGGAACATCACCCGATTGCGGAAGCGGTCGTAGATACGCCCGTCCTTGTTGCTCACGGCCAGGCCGGCGTCCAGCAGGTCTCGCTTGTCATAGCCCTGGGCGGCCAGCTCCGTAATCAGTCCGTCCCACCGTTTTGGGGCAAAGCCCAAGCCAAAGTTTGTCAGCGTTCTGGGGGACAGCCCCCGTTTTCGGAGGTAGTCCAGCCCCGCCTCCCCCTCTGGACCGTGGAGCCAGCGGTGAAAGGTCCGGGCAGCCTGCTTGTTCATCTCCAGAATTTTTTCCCGGCGCTCCCGGGCCCCGGGCGAGGCGCCCGACTCGGGCATCTGCATTCCGGCCCGCTGGGCCAGCACCGCTACCGCGTCCTTAAAGGGCAAATTTTCCAGCTCCATCATGTAGTTGATGGCGCCGCCCCCCTTACCGCAGCCGAAGCACTTGTACATCTGCCGGTCTGGCACCACGTGGAAGGACGGGGTCTTTTCACTGTGAAAGGGACAGCAGCCCCAGTAGCTGTTCCCCTTTTTGGTCAGCCGCACCGACTCGGATACCAGGTCTACAATATCGGTCCGAGCCAGCAGCTCGTCCAAAAATCTCTCAGGCCAGGGCAAATGTTTTCCCTCCTATTTGTATCCGCTTTATGGGCAAATTATCCCAGTTTTATCTCACAGTATCCCAGAGTCCCCCTTGGAAAAGGGCCTCTTCCCCATGTCGTCACAGCACAGTCCAGCCCTTGGGAATAAACATTTCCTTATAGGTCTCCACCGCGAAGGGGTCGGTCATACCGGCAATATAGTCGCACACCGCCCGGTCGATTCCCTCCTCCATCCGGATGGTCTGGAAGTCGGCCGGCAGCTCGTCCGGATTCTTTTTGAAGTATTCAAACAGCTGGCACAGCATATCCTGCGCCTTGCCCTCCTCCCCCTTTGCCACCGGGTTGGTATATACATATTGAAACATGAAATCCTTCAGTGCCTTCATGGCCTCCCCCACTCCGGGGGACTGGCGGATTTCCCGTTGTCCCTGGCTGGCCTGAATGGCATCGTTAACCAGCGCGTCAATGCGGGCGCTGTGGGTATAGCCGATGATAGCGGAAATCTCCAGCGGTATGTCCATGGGACAGATAATTTTTCCCCGCAGGGCGTCCTGAATGTCGTGATTGATGTAGGCGATGTTGTCAGCCAGTCGTACGATCTGGCCCTCCAGGGTGGCCGCTGGGGCGCCCTTGGTGTGGCAGACGATACCGTTGCGCACCTCCCAGGTCAGGTTCAGCCCCGCCCCCGCCTTCTCCAGCCTCTCTACCACCCGGACAGACTGCTGGTAGTGGGCAAAACCGCCGGGCATAACCTGGTTGAGCAGCCTCTCTCCCGCATGGCCAAACGGCGTATGGCCCAGGTCGTGACCCAGGGCAATGGCCTCGGTCAAATCCTCGTTGAGAAACAGGGCCCTGGCTATGGTGCGCGCAATGCGGCTCACCTCCAGGGTGTGCGTCATCCGGGTGCGGTAGTGGTCTCCCTCCGGCTGGAGAAACACCTGCGTCTTGTGCTTCAGGCGCCGAAACGCCTTGGAGTAGACAATGCGATCCACATCCCGTTGGAAGGGGGTACGCACGTCGCATTCCTTCTCCTGCCGCACTCTCCCCCGGCTCTGGGTCGACCGGCAGGCCACCGGGGACAGCACGGCGTTCTCCCGTTCCTGGAACTGTTCTCTCAGCGTCATGGGCAGCCCCTCCTTTTCCATATTTCCGTACGATTACTTATACGAAAAAACTTCCTCAATTCCTCTTTTTTCAGAAAAAAATTTTGTACCCCCGCCGAAGGCGGGGGTACAGCGCCCGGAACACGGTTTTTATTTCTTCTTTCCCGCGCCCACCAGGATGTAGACGATGGAGGCGGCGGCCAGCAGATAGGGGTAGTACAGACAGGGCATGATCTGAAAGGCGGAAACCACGCCGCCCGAGGCGGAGATGGCCACCAGCATCTGTGCGCCGTAGGGGATGATGCCCTGGAACACACAGGAGAAGGTGTCCAGCAAAGAGGCCGACTCCTTGGGGGTAATGCCATATTCCTCGCTGATCTCCTTGGCGATGGGGCCGGCCATAACAATGGCCACGGTGTTGTTGGCGGTGGCGATATCCATGGCTCCCACCAGCAGACCCACGCCCAGCCGTCCACCCACCCGGCCCTTGAACACCCGGCGGATAAAGGCCAACAGGGCCTCAAAGCCGCCGAACTCCCGGATCAAAGCGCACATAGAGGACACCAGCACAGTGACCATAATAGTCTCAAACATCCCGGCGGCCCCCGACCCCATACTTCCCAGCAGGGACATAAAGTCCACCGTCCCGGTGGGCAGCACAATGGCCACGCCGGCCAGAATGCCCACCAGCAACACCACGAACACATTCATCCCCACAATGCCGCCGATCAGCACCAGCACATAGGGAATCAGCAGCAGCAGGTTGTACTCCGGAATCTCAATCTGGCCCACGCCGGCACTGATAGAACGGGCCAAAATGACCGCCAGAGTGACCGCGGCGGCAGGCAGGGCGATTTTAAAGTTGGCCCGGAACTTGTCCCGCATTTCGCAGCCCTGGGTGTTGCAGGCGGCGATGGTGGTATCCGAAATGAAAGACAGGTTGTCTCCAAACATGGCCCCGCCCATCACCGAGCCCACACACAGGGCCAGGGAAAAGCCGGACACATTAGACACCGCGGCGGCGATGGGGGTAATCAGGGTGATGGTGCCCACCGAGGTGCCCATCGCGGTGGACACAAAGCAGGCCGCCACAAACAGTACCGCCACCGAGGCCCAGGCCGGGGTGACAGACAGCAGAAAGTAGGCCACCGCCTCGGCGCTGCTCCGCCCGGTGACGCCCACGAAAACGCCGGCCACCAGAAAAATGAGGATCATGGTCATAATGTTCTTATCCCCAACGCCCTGGGCCATCACGGTCAGCTTGTCATCAAACTTTAAATCGCGGTTCTGGAGGCAGGCCACCAGCAGCGCGACCATAAACACCACCACAATGGGGATGTTGTAGAAGGCCATCTCCACCCCCAAACCGTATTCAAAGACCAGTCCCATACCCAGGTACAGAACCAGGAACACCAGGATCGGCAGCAGTGCCGCTCCGTTTTGCTTTGGTTTTTTCAAATCCATAAGGAATCCTCCCTTTTCTCCCAAGTTCCCTCTATTTTAGTGGAAATTTCTCTCTGTGTCAATGGAATTTCAGGAAATGGCCCCTGACAGCAAAATATTTCCCTCCCGGGAGAGGACACTCTCCGGGCCGCCGGGCAGACGCGCTCAGGGCTTGGGGTAGGCGTACACGATGGGCCGCACCTCGGGGGTGAGGGCCTCCAGACTGTAACCGGCGCTCTGGTAGCCCTCAATAATCGCGGGGAGGGCCTCCACGGTACTGGCGTGGCTCCGGCTGTCGTGCATCAGAATGATCACCCGGCTGGAGGTTCCCAGCTTGTCCAGGGCGTTCCGGGCCAGCACCGGGGCGGCCGGCGGCTTGCGCACCGCGTCCCCGTTGCTCCGGTTCCAGTCGAAGTAGACAAACCCTCTGCGGACCATCTCGCCGGCAATTTCCTGGTAGATATGGCCATTGTAGGCGTTGATGCTCCCCCCGGGAAAACGGAAGATCTGAGGAGACACGCCGGTAGCCGCCTCAATCAGGCGGTACTCCTGGGCGAAGTCGTCCAGCCAGGCCTCTACCGAGTCGTAAATCTTCCGGTAGTTGTGGGTAAAGCTGTGTACGCCGATGGTGTGGCCGGCCTGCACAATATCCCGCATCCACTGTCTGGACTGCTCCGTGTCCTTGCCCACCACAAAAAAGGTGGCCTTTACGCCGTATCTCTCCAAAATCTCCAGAACCTCCGGAGTGCGGGCAGAGGGACCGTCATCAAAGGTAAGGTAGCATACCTTTTCCTTGCTGACGGTGTTCCATTCGTGGGACTGGGCATAGAGTTCGGGATAGAGGTCCTGATAGGCGGGGCGCTCCGGGCCGGAATCTCTCTGCCCCGACGGGGCCGGCAGTCTCTCCCCGGGATCTCCTCCCCCGGTGGATGCCTGGTATCGTTCCCCCCCGTCCGCGGCGGGAACGCCCCCCGACTGCTGCGCCTGGCTCAGCTCCGCCTTGATCCGGACCAGAGACGCCTCCAGCTCGATGGCCAGAACTGTGGGAATCAGCACAGCCAGAACCAGCGCCGCAGTGATCGCCCTCTGAATCAGCTTTTCTACCCGGAATGGCCTTTTTTTCAGCCGGGACCCATCTTTTTTCAGGACCTGCGGCTGCCCTGTGGTATTTCTTTCCGTCAAAGAATCCACCCTCCTTTGCGCCTTCGTCAAAATTCGACCTGCGGCAGATTCTATTGTAGACCTGAACCCCTCCGATAGCAAGCCTTCATCCGGCAAAATTTTCCGCATCTCCTGAAAAAAAGAGACACGCCTCAGCGTGTCTCCTCTCTCAATACAGTCCGTGGTAAAGCGCGTACATGGCCCGAAAAAGTCTGCGCTCCGTCTCCTCGTCCGGCGCCAGAAAGCGGCAGCCATATTCAAAGTAGCCGGGCTTACGGTCGTTAATACGCAGGATCTGGCAGTTCAGGCAAATATCTCCCAGCTCCAGCAGCCGGTTTACCCGCAGGAGAAGCCGGTCTCCCACATCCCGGCGGGACTGGGAACCGATGCAGACGCCCCCCATGCCCATATTTTTGACCTGACACTGCTCCTCTGGAACGCCGGGCCGGTCAACCACGGTAAAGCTACCCTCCAGGTCGGTCTCCACCCGGACATTGGCCCGGTGCTCCTCCTCGCGGTCCACCAGGGCCAGATGCTCCGCCTGCCACAGCTTGTTGGCGCCCATGCGGATGGTGCCCTCCAGCATGACCGCCCGATTTTCCCGACTGCTGTAACCCCGCAGGGACACCTGCAGCGGCTCATCCAGCTGAGTCATCAGACTGCCGCCCGCCCCCGGCTCCAGCTGAGCCCGGTCGCCCCGCAGCTCCAGCAGCTTGGCCACCAAAAAGACCCTGCCGTCTCCGCTGGTTACCTCCACGCGCATCCCGGAGTACACCTCCAGATCCTCCCGCATGGCGCGCCTGTGGGATTCCTCCGCCCGCCTCTCCCTCGGGCTTTTGCGAAAAGCATCAAACAGTCCCATTTTTCTCCCTCCTTGTCCTCAGTCCTTCAGCTCCTCCATTTTTGACGTGGACCACACCACCTGGTTGCGCCCAAACCGCTTTGCGTCATACAGCATGGTGTCCGCCACCTTCAAATATGTATCATAGCAGTCGCCTCTCTCGGGCACCACAGTCACCCCGCCAATGCTGACAGTAACCCACTGGGCTGCTTCTGGAGTGTGGGGGATGTGCAGGTCCTCCACCGCCTGACGGATTTTTCTCAGCTGGTCCGAGGCCGCCTTGGCGTTACTGCCCATAACAATGGCCACGAACTCCTCCCCGCCGTAGCGGGCAAAAAAGTCGGTGCTCCTGCGCAGAAAACTGTTGGCCGTCTGGGCTACGGCGCAGATTACCTTGTCTCCGGCGGGATGGCCGAAGGTGTCGTTATAAATTTTGAACCGGTCGATGTCAAACATACAAAGCGAGATTGGCTGTTTAAAGCGAATCGCCTCCTGCCATTTGTTCAAGCAGCTGATATCGTAGCTGCGCCGGTTGGGCACGCCGGTCATGGGATCCACCATGGACTGGCGCTCCACCTGGGTACGGTAGCGGTAGAGTTTGACATGCGTCTTTACCCGGGCCCGGACGATAGGGGGATGGTAGGGCTTGGTAATATAGTCCACGGCCCCAAGGACCAGCCCCCTCTCTTCATACTCTGTGTCCCGCAGGCTGGTGATGAGGATAACCGGAATACGCTTGGTGACAACCTCTTCCTGCATCCGCTGCAACAGCTCAAAGCCGTCCATCCCGGGCATAATTACGTCCAGCAGGACCAGGGAAAAGTCTCCCACTCTAACCTGGTGGAGGCCCTCCTCGGCGGTGTGTTCCACGGTAATGTCGTAGTCCCCCTCCAGGATACTCTTCAGCATATTCGCCTGGACCGAGCTGTCGTCAATAATCAAAACCCTTTCCCGCTTTTCCATATCTCCTACTCCTTACAAAACTACCCCGCCGCCGGCCGGGTAAACAATCTCATGTTAGTATAACAAATTTTTTCCTAAATAGGAAGTACTTTTTTCATATTGCTCTCCCTCGGTTTTTATCTCCCATCTTTCTCCCACTTTTGCCAAAACCATCCGCAGATATAAAGCAAGAGGGACCCGGAGGGTCCCCCTGCGTTCAGGCGATTACATGTTCACAAAATCCCCGGAGAATCACCGCCGCCTGTGCCCGGGTGGCGGTGCCGGCAGGGGTCAGGGTATCGGCGCTGGTGCCGTTGATCAGTCCTTCGGCGCAGGCCCAGGACATGGCCTCCCGGGCATAGGCGCTGATCTGTCTCGCGTCGCTATAGCCCGACAGATCCGCGCTGGCGCTCACGTCTTTTCCATTCAGCCGGGCATAGCCCCGGAGAATGACCGCCAGCTGTTCCCGGGTAATGGGGTCATTGGGACCAAATCGACCGTCTCCATAGCCGCTGACTACCCCGTTGGCGGCCGCCCAGGCCACCGCCCGGGCGTAATACTGGCCATCCGCCACGTCCTTAAAATCGGAGGAGCCCACATCTGGGGAACCGGACAGCCGGTGCAGAATGGTGACAATCATCCCCCGGCTGGTGGACTGGTCGGGACTGAAGGCGTCGGAGGCGGTGCCTGACATGAGGCCCTTCTCGTAGACATAGGCCACCGCGTCGTGGAACCAGACCCCCTCTTTCACATCTCGGAAGGGAAGAGACGCCTCAAATACTCCCCGCACTTCCACCTCGTCCCCGGGCATGGCAAAGACAAAGGTCCCGCCGCCCCGGTCGTTGAGCTGAAGCCGGCGCCCGCTACTCTGCGCGATGAGTTCAGTCAGGCGAAAGCCGCTGTCTGGGCGGACCGTCACCGTGACGTTCTCCCCCCACCGGGCGCTGGTCGGACGCACGGAAATCGTGCCGTGCCCCGTACTGGAGGTGTAGATGGAGTAGTTTCTACCGCCCGATTCGCCACCTGATCCGCCACTCGATCCGCCGCTGTTTTCAAAGTCGCTTCGCACCGGGATAACCTGCTCCGCCCCACCCGACTCCAGCCCCCGGTCCAGAATGGTCAGCCGGGCGGTGTCAGGGGCGGTGCAGTCGTCCCCAAGGGCCAGAGTGCCCAGAGTCGCCGTGCCGTTCTGGTTGAGACTGCGCAGGGAGTCGAGGTAGAGGGTAATTCTGGTTCGGCCGTTCTCCTCCTCCACCCGACAGAAGCTGTACTGCCCGTAGGAGGCGTCCGAGGCGAAGGCGGCCCAGGGATAACTGCCGTTGAGGGTAAGCTCCAGCTGAACGCTGTTGACCTCACGGCTGCCCAAATTCTGAAGGGTGAGTCGGACATTATCCGTCCCCTGCATCTGGAGGGTAAGCCCGCCCGCCGCCCGGGCCGGGCAGACCAATGTCAGTGTCAGCAGCAGCGCGGTCCATACTTGTACAAGCTTTTTCATTCTCAGCCCTCCAGCACAATGGTGGGCAGATCAGCTCCGCCCGGGGTGTCCGTCCACATTGTCTCCGCCGTCACCCGCTGGGACTCCGGGGCGTTGGGCAGATCGGTGCGGGAGAGAACCGCCCGCATCTGGCTAGGCAGAAGGTTCACCCCGTCGCAGTGGCTGGCGTCCGTCCCCTGAAGCTCTGCCTCCCGCTGGATGTTGGGGACGAAGAGGAACAGTCCGTCGCTGATGTCGCTCACCACGCCGTCCTGGGGCACCTCCGCCAGCAGCAGGCTGTAGCCGTCTAAATACCGGCGATCCGGTTCCATCTCCTCACCCTCCGCCGTTGTTTGGGTGAACAGGCCCTCTAGCTTTACGGTGAGGAAGCCGGGGTTGCCCCGGTAGGTGCCAACGATTACCAGCGTCCCCTGGGAGATGACGTCGTCCGCGCCGTCGCCATAGCGGTAATCGTCTCTCAGACGGCCCACTCCGCCCCCCTCCAGGAAGGCCACGTCATCCCCGGCGTAGCTGATCAGCTGAATGTCGGTGACGGTCTCCGGAATGCCGGTGACGGTGACAGTCTTGGCGTCATAGGTCCAAATACGGGTGTCGTCGGCCGCCGCGCCGGGCTTCTGGAAGTAGATCAGGCAGCTTCCTTCCTGACTGTTGAAGCTGCCGGAACGGGCAATGACGGTCTTTCCGCCGCCATCCGTCACGGTGACGGTAATGTCTCCGGAGGCGGGGGCCCCCGCAATCTTCAAGCCGGAGACGGCAGTCTCCTCCTTCATGGCGAAGGTGACCGCAGCGTCGCCCCTCTTCAGGTCGTAGGCGTCAGCCGGAACAGTTTTGTCATAGGCCACACGCAGCTCCGGGGCCGAGTCCTCCGCGAAGCAATTCCCCAGGGTGTCATAAGCCCGGACGCTGTAGGTATAGGTCCGGTGGTTGGCCGAACCAATGGTGTCCGTGTAGGTCCCCTCAGCGGTAAAGCCGATGGAAACTCCGTTGCGGAGAATCTCATAGCCCTGAAGCTTCCCCTGGCTGAGGCTGGAGCTCAGCGTCAGATCGATCCTGCTGTCTCCCGTCTTGGACGCCGCAACAGACACACTCCCCTTTCCATCCGGCAGCCCGGCCAGCCGGTCCCGGCGGCTCTGATCGCTGAGATACCACACGGCGCGCTTCTCCTTCTCATAGCGGGCCAGCACCTCCTTGGTCGAATCGCTGAGGGACATGCCCCAGCGGGTAAAGAACTCTGTCAGGTTCCTCTGCGTCACCCCGGCGGCTGTGAGGGCCACCTTGTCGTCATAAGACTCGGCTCCGGCGGTGTAGGTGCCCTTCTTCCAGTCCCGGAAGAACTGGTTGTAGAACCACATGGGGCCGCGGTTCTCGCCCTTTGCCCCGTCATAGGCCAGGTGGAGCTGCCAGTACATGCCCAGCTGCACAAAGACATTATTGGATGCGCCAGGCCACTTCTGGGCAGTCTTAGTGAAGATAGCGGGATATTTGCTTTCCAGCCGGGAGGGCAGGGTATTGTTGTTCCCGTCGAAGGTCTGGACCATCAGGGAGTAGATATTGTTGGTAATCTCGGCCCGGCCCAGCTTGTCCATGTTGTGGCCGATCTCGTGGGCAATGCCCCAGCCAAACAGCTGGTTGACCTGGGCGTCCTCTCCCAGCGCAGAAACGGGCTTGCCGCTGACCATACCGGAACAGGATTTGTAGCCGATGCCGATATGGCTGCCCGCCGCGTACATGAATGCCCCGGCAAACATCTGCATACAGCGGATATTCTGGCGGGAGGTCATGTCATTGTCTCCATAAGTCCTGTCGATGCCCTGGGTGGTTTTGCAGATGTGCATCACATCCTCCCAGGCCAGCACATTCTGGTAGAGGTTTTCCACCTTGCCCGCCTTGTCCAGGCCGTTGGCGCCCAGCACGGCGGCGGCAGGAATAGACAGCAGTACCGAGGGCATGGAGATCTCCGTCACGTTCAGGCAGTTGGTCATGGCATTGGCATCGCTGATCCCCTGGGCAGACACATAGGCGGTAATCTCTTCCACATAGGCCCCGATGCGATTCCTGCGCTCTTCATCGCCGATGGCATACCAGTCGGACAGCTCCAGCACAGGGATATCCACCGCCCGGCGGATATGAAGCCGGACCGCCTCGGGGGCGGAGCCGCCGTAGACAGCGTACAGGCTGCCGCCCCGCCCGGTGTTCTCGCTGCCGATCTTGGGGATGGTCAGCACATTTCTGCCATTGACCAGCGTCCCCGCCTTGGCCTGCCATGCGGAGGCCTCCGCGTTGAACTGGGTGGCGTACACTGTCACCGTCTCCCCCTCTGGGATACCGGCGGCGTAAATGGTAATCTTCTCTCCCGCCTTCGCGGCCACGCCCAGGGGCTGGAGCTCACTGCCCCCCTGGCTGTATTTCTTGCTGTCGACGGCGCTGCTCCGGGACTGAATCCCCTCCAGCACCACGCCGCTGGTCGACTTGTTCTCCAACAGCTCCCGGGCCAGGGCCAACTCGTCGGCCAGGACCTCCGGATACAGGTAATAGTTGCGCTCCTCGCTGTTCAGCCGGGCCGTCAGGGCGTCGATCTGCTCCTGATTCACGCCGGAAACCAGTCTGGTGTGCAGGCCGTCGGCGAAGAGGGCGTCAATGTTGGCGGGCAGGCTGCGGGCCGGGTCATACTCCATGAACATCAGCTCAGAGAGACTGACCTGATAGTAGTCCCGCTGTTCCACAGCAATGCTGATTTTGGTCACACCAGTCACCGGTCCGAAGGGCAGAACCGCAAACCGGCTCTCGGGAATATTGGAGCGGTTCGGAATCTCCGGCCAGCTCCAAACCTCCTCGTTTGAACCTCCGCCATTGTCAATTCCGCCGGTCAGCAGATGGCCCTCGCCGTTCTCCTCGCCGCTGTACCATACCCGGACGCTGTAAGCCCGCAGATAGGAGGGGAAATCCCCGTCCATCCTGGGCGCCCAGAAGGCCGTGGACAGGTCCACCGGCTGCGTGAAGGCAACAATCACATGCTCGTTTCGCGTCGCGGTGCTGCTGGCCGTCCAGTGGGTTCGGAAATCCCCGTCCATCATATTCCAGGGCGTAAAGGGCGCGTCGGCGGTGTAGGCGCGGGAATCGTAGTTGCCGGCATCGGCCAGGCGGATATCCGCAATATACGAGCTGTCCAGAATTCCCTGGGTGGGAATCCCCGCCGGACGGCTGTAGTCGGTGGCCTTGGGCGTGCCCGCGGCGATGCGGGAGGGGCCGCTTTGGCCCGCGTCGTTGCCCGCCACCACATAGAGGTAATAGGTTGTACCGTTGGTCAGGCCGCCGACGGTCATGGCGGGGGCGGTTACCCGTCCCCCGGCCTGCTGATAGGAGGAGACAGGCGCACCCGCCTGGTCGGTGCAGTATACCTCGTACCATGTGGCGTTCTCCGCCGCCTTCCAGGACAGCTTCAGCTGCCCGTCCAACTCCGCCACGCTCACCATATCCGGAGCAGCAGGCGACTTGGCGGGCATAGGCATGGCCTCCACCGGCGTGCAGGCCTTCCCCTGCCAGCTGCCGTCCACCGGAGTGACAGTGAAGCAGTAGGTCTTCAGGTTATCCAGCCCGGTAATCCGGGCCTGGGCCACATCCGTGTTCAGCCGCAGGCGGGTACTCTCCAGCCCGGACTGCCAGTACTCCACCCGGTATCCGGACACGTTGGGCAGCTCGCTCCAGGTCAGGTCTACCTGCCCGTCCCCGGCAGCGGCAGACAGTTTTTTCACCTGACTGTTGGGCTCTGTCAGCTCCTCAGGGACAATATCCCGGAGAAACCGGATGGATTCCAGGGCGGCGTACTCACCGCCCGCCGTCTTGGTCACAGTAATGGTGATTTTCTTCACCGCTACCCGTTTGCCCAGAGAGATGGTAATCACATTGCTCCCCGGCGTACGGGTAATGGCGTGAATGTCCGCGTACATGGCTGTATCCGAGACAAAGGGCACGGACATCACGCCGGTGTGCCCCTCCTCCTCGTACTCCACCTGGGCCGTTCCCGCCTGAACAGCGCCGACGGCGCTGTCAGGGGTGGCCACCTGGATCTCTTGGGCCTCTACCGGGGCGGACAGGGTAATGGGGATCACAATGTCCCCGGCGTTGCGGAAGCGGACATAGCCCTCCCCCCGCAGCAGGGACTCCACATCGCCCTCCGCTGCCGTGCCGGCTGCATTCATCTCCTGCTGTGTGCGGTCGGCATCCATCCGGACATCTGTGCAGGCGGTGTCCAGCACTGTGGCCTGGCCCACGGGGGTGTTGGCATTGTGATTGACATAGGCCAGATCGATGATATCGATTTTGCCGTCCCCGTTCAGGTCAAACCGATCCAGATCGGCCCGCCCGGTACTGCCCAGAGAGGCAGTCAGGGCGTCCCGGTCCCGGACATCCACCCGGCCGTTTCCGTCCAGGTCGCCCAGGGCAAAGGTGCCGTCTCCTGTGCCCACCTCAATGTATTGGTCATAATTTTGGAGTGTAAAGGGAACCTCGCAATCGGTATAGCCTGTGCCGGCAAAGCGCAGGGTATAGTCCCCCCGGGGCAGTCCCTCCACCGTCAGGTCCAGGGCTCCGGGCGTCGCGCTGCCGATGAGGTCGCCGCCCAGCCGGTCCCGCAGCGTCACCCGGGCAAAACAGCCGGACAGCTGCTGTTCTCTCTCCTGCGTCAGGGAGATTTCCCCCAGAGAACTGCGCCCCTGGAGCAGCTCCGCCCGAACATCTCTCTCCCGCAGTTCAGCCAGCTCCTGGCTGTAGTCCAAACGCAGGGTAGCCTCCAGCCTCCCCGCGCCCCTTTCCTCTGTGGCCCGGACCGGGCCAACCATGGACAGCACCATGGACGCCGTCAGCAGGACGGCAGAAATTCGTCTTTTCATGACCTTCTCTCCTCTTCTCCGCCTGCCCCAAAGTACGGGCCGCGATGAGTTTACATAAGTATACCAATTTCGGCCTATTTTGGCAAGATATTTTTTTGTCTGTTTTTTTCCCAAAACCTTCTGCTGTATAACCAAAAAATCTGGAGAATTCTCCGTTTCTCCGGCAGCGGGAGGGCTCACTCCCAGGTTTCTGCCCGGTATCGGAAGGACGACAGGGGCATCCCGCACTCCTTGGCCG
The DNA here is from genome assembly GCA_951801655.1 of uncultured Oscillospiraceae bacterium. Lineage (GTDB taxonomy): Bacteria > Bacillota > Clostridia > Oscillospirales > Oscillospiraceae > Lawsonibacter. Next base: position 26,476 of record CATONV010000020.1, read on the forward strand.
CCGCCGTGCCGGTGATGACCCCCGCCTTCCACCGCTGATAGGCGCTGAAGTAGTTGGCGGGGAGAGGGGCGGGCGGCCTGCCGAACCGCACCCCCCGGAGCTTGGCCGCCGCGATGCCCTCCGCCTGACGCTGATGGATATTGCTCCTTTCATTTTCAGCTACGAACGAGAGTACCTGCAAGACAATATCACTCAGAAAGGTGCCCATCAGGTCTTTGCCCCGCCGGGTATCCAGAAGGGGCATGTCCAGCACCACAATATCGATCCCCTTTTCCTTGGTCAGAACCCGCCACTGCTCCAGAATTTCCTCGTAGTTGCGTCCCAGGCGATCGATGCTCTTGATGTAGAGCAGGTCGTCCTGCTTGAACTTTCTGACCATCTTCAGATACTGCGGCCGCTGGAAGTCTTTCCCGGACTGCTTATCCATGTAAATATTTTCCTCCGGAACTGCCAGACCCTGCATTGCAATCCGCTGACGGTCTTCATTCTGCTCCCGGGTACTAACCCGGATGTACCCGTAACTTACGCTTTCGATGTTTACCACCTCCAAATGACATTTTAAGCGGACTTTTCCCTGGAAGGGAAGTCCGCTTTTATCTTTTCTGCAATTTTTCCGAGGAGGTAGCAAAATAGAAATCCCGCAAACGCAGACCGGCGCCCCCTGTCGGGCCCAAAGCTCCGATCAGAGGACGCCGGTCATTTTTCCAAACATGGCGCACCGCGAGGGGGAACGGCCGCCGTCACAGGAAACAGAAAATCAGACGAGGAAGTAGGGCACAATATACAGCGCCAGCGACGCTGCGACGGCCACCGCCACAATGGTCCGCCACAGCCGGTACTCCCGGTCCATCAACCCCTTCTCCTCCGCCGGAGGCTCCTCGGGCGGCCGGGTGGGCAGTTCCACGATGGTCTCGGTGTTCCTTCCGCCGGTGCGGGCGTTGTAGACATAGTACAGCACCATGCCGCAGACACACCAGACTACGCCGCTGATGATGGCGGAGAAGCCCAGCTGGGTCATCATGATAATGTATAAAACGGCCGACACCGGGATGCCGATTTCCGCTCCAGGGACCCGATAGGGGCGGTAGAGATCAGGGTGCTTTTTCCGCATGCCGCCGGCGGAGATAATGCCGATCACGTAGAAAAACAGGTCGGCAAACAGGCTGAGGGAGGCCACATACTGGATGGAGTTGGTCATGGTGAGCAGCAGCGCGATCACACCCAGGAACAAAATCGACACATAGGGTGTTTTGTATTTAGGATGGATTTTAGTGAACACTTGGGGCAACATGCCGTCCCGCGCCATGGCAAAGAGGGTCCGGGGCGGAGTGGTAATGCAGGAATTCATAGTGGACAGTCCGCCGCCGAAGGCGATGCCCGCCGCCAGCAGGGCCAGCGGGATGCCCAGTATGCCCGCCGCCACCATAGCCTCGGCATAGGGGGCGGTGGCCGCAGCCAGCTGTTCCAGATGGTCAGGGGAAACAATGCCCACCAGGTACCACTGGAAAAACAGATTTACCGCCAGAATGATAAAGGGGGTCAGCGCCATGGCGCGGGGGATGTTGATGTGTGGGTATTTGATCTCCTCACTCATAGAACAGCAGGCCTCAAATCCGGCGAAGCACCACCAGACCATAGCCACATTGGCGATAAAGCTCTGGGGACCGGCGCTCAGGAAGGCAGGCTTTTGCACAAAGTGAGGCAAATTGATATTGGGGATCATCATAATGAACCACACAATGGCCACGCCCCAGAAAAAGAACATAAAGGCATTGGCCATGCGGCCGGTCATCTCCACCCCCCGGGCATTGAGAATGGTAAAAAACAGGATGCACAGGCAGGCCAGCGCCAGATCACTCACCGGCAGCTCCACGCCGAAGGCGGAGAACATTGTTTTGAAATAGAAGGTGAAGGCAAAGGCCTCGCTGCTGGCCACGCAGATAATGGCAATGATGTAGTTCCAGCCCGCCAGAAAGCCCATGGGCCGGGACAGTCCCAGCAGCGCATACAGGTAAGTGCCTCCGGAGTATGGAATGGCGGCACCCATCTCCGCGTACAGAAGGGAGGGGTAAATGGTGATCAAAAGTGCGGCCACCGTGGCCAGAATGATGTGGTTGCCCATCAGGCCCACCACATTGGCGCCGGTTACAAACAGGCCCACGCCGATTACCTGTCCCACCGTGATGGTCACCGACTCCCGCATACCGAAGGAACGTCTCAGCTCCAGGCCCCCGTCTGGTGATTTACTCATAATTCATATCTCCTCTCCAAATTACAGCAGCTTCAGGCGCAGCTCCGCCGCCCGGGCGTGGGCGGCCAGCCCCTCCCCGTGGGCCATGCGGGACACCAGCGGCGCGATCTCCCCCATGGCGGCTGGCTGATATCGCTGGAAGGTACACACCTTCAAAAAGGTGCCCACCCACACGCCGCCTGTGTAACGGGCTGCCCGAACCGTGGGCAGGGTGTGATTGGTCCCGGAGGCGTAGTCGCCAAAGACCTCCCCTGTCTCCTGACCGATAAACAACGAGCCGAAGTTCACCAGTTCGGGCAGGATACTCTCGTCCCTCACAACGACCTCCAGGTGCTCCGGAGAGTAGTCGTTGGCGATCTGCGCCGCCTCCTCCAGACTGGAGGTCAGAACCACCTCGCCGTAGGTCTCCCAGGAGGCCCGGGCGATCTCCGCTGTCTCCAGTGTGGATAGCTGTTCCTCCACTGCCCGGAGAACCGCCTCCCCCAGGGCCCGGCTGGTGGTGACCACAATCCCTTTGGCCAGCCGGTCATGCTCTGACTGAGCCAGCATATCGGCAGCCAGAATGCGGGGGTCGGCGCTGTCATCCGCAATGGCCAGCACCTCGCTGGGACCAGCAAAAAAGTCGATGCCCACCTGGCCGTAGCACTGCCGCTTGGCCTCGGCCACATACTGATTGCCCGGACCCACAATCACGTCCACCGCCTTGATCTGCTGGGTTCCATAGGCCAGGGCCGCAATGGCCTGGGCGCCTCCCGCCGCGTAGATCTCGTCAGCGCCGGCGATGTCCATGGCCACCAGGGTTTTATAGTGGATGCAGTCCGTCCCCTTCACCGCCGGGGCGCAGGCCACCACCCGGCGCACCCCCGCCGCCCGGGCCGGGATAATGAGCATCAGCGCAGTGGAAAACAGGGGATAGGAGCCGCCGGGGACATAGCAGCCGCAGGAGCCGACGGGAATGACCCGGTGGCCCAGAACCGAGCCGGCCACATTGGAAAAGCCGTCCAGCTCCGTCAGGCAGCTTCGCTGTGCCAGCGCGAACCTGCGGATGTTCTCTGCCGCCTGACGCAGATCGTCCAGCTCCTGCCGGGTCATTTGGGCGTAGGCGGCGTCAATCTCCTCCCGGGTAACACGCAGGGCGGCGCGTCTGTTTCCGTCAAAACGGGTGTTGTACTCAATCAGGGCGCTGTCCCCATGGGTTCGGATATTGCGGATGATTTCCGCCACTCTTTGTCCCCTCTCCTCCACCTCTTCTGCGGGGCGCGCCGCCGCCTGCTTTAAATATTCCATGCTGATCTGCCTCCTTTGTCCGTGATGGCCCCATCATAAGGTATGGAGCATAGAACAGGTCAAGCCCAAATATTTCTGAATCTTTACGTTTTTCTTGACCACACTATAGATTTTGTGGTATAGTCGAAAGCAGTCTGAACACAACGTGTCGGCAAAGAGGTGTCGAAACGAGCCGTGCAAAAGGGAGGCGTCCGCAGTGAAAATCGGACAGGTGGTTCAGCGGTACGGCGTCCCGGTCAACACGCTGTACTTTTACATCAACAGTGGCCTTCTGGTCCCGCCCCGGCGGAACAGTCAGTACGTTTTTGACCAGCACACATTGGAGGAGCTGGAGTGGCTGCTGGAGCTGAAAGAGCTGGAATTTCCGTTAAAGACCATTCACCGGCTTCTCTCTCTGCGGCGCATCTCCAACTTCTGTTCTGAGGAGGACCGCAGGGAGCTGCGGGCCATTTTCCAGGAGCAGGCCGACGAGCTGAAGCGGCGGCAGGCGCAGATCTCCGCCGCCCGGCAGCAGGTGGGACGAAAGCTCTTTGAGCTGGAGAGCAGTCCCGCCGCCGGCACCCGGACCGGCGTTCCTGTGTCCATGCTCCATCTGCTGCGCTGCCCCAACTGCGGGGGAGAGCTGATGCTGGAAAACGCTAACATGAGTCCAAAGTACGTCTTTCAGGCCGTCCTGCGCTGCGGCTGCGGCTACTCGGCCGCCATCCGGGACGGTATTCTCCAGACCAAGAATGTCAACACCAGTCTTTTTGACAAGCCTGACACCACCCGGGAGCTGTACCGGGATCTGCCTTCCATGACCCTCAGTCTCTATGAGCGTTCCTACCGCTGGCTGGAGGAGAACATCCGCAGCGGCGTCTCCCACGGCAAGGTGTGGCTGGAGGGCTACGTCAACGCCTGGTTTTTCTTCCACAATCACCTGGAGCTGCTGGACAGCAGCGATCAGCTGGTGGTAATCGACAAATTTCCCGAAACCCTGCTAGCCTACAAAGCGGTTATCGAGCAGCAGAATCTGCCCTGCGATATCCTGTACATCTCCGACTGCAGCGCCTCCCCCCCTCTGCGGGAGAACATAATCGACTGCGTGATGGACTTTTTTGCGGTCAACGAGCACAACTTCTACCATGGGGACCTGTACCTCAACCAGCTGCTCCCCTATTTGAAGGGGGACTGCCGGCTGTTCGGAGTCTACTTCTTCTTTCGCAACGGGAGGGCCTCTCTCCGCAAGCTGCTCTCCGACTACCCTGAGGCCTCCCCCAACAACTTTAACATCCGCTGGTTTCTCCGGGAGGCGGAGAGGAACTTCCACATTCTGGAGACCACAGACTGCGGCTTCTCTCTGGACTCCGGAGACAATCTGGGCCTGGGCTTCCATATCCCCGGCGAGGAGCTGCACCTTCAACCATATTGCGCCAGGTTGCGTTCCCGAAATCCCGGCCAAGAAGTGCAGCCCGGATAAAAAAATCCCGTTTCTAAAACAGAAACGGGATTTTTACGCTGTATCAGGCCTGTCTTACTTTGACCGCCGCAGATAGGGGTAGGCCGCCCGGAACAGGGAGGCGGTCATCATGGCGCCTACTGCCAGCGCCGCCGCCATGCCGAAGGTATGCAGCAGGGTGTCCAGAAACCGCTGGATATCACCGGCGACACAGTAGCTCATCGCGTAGTAGATACCTCCTCCGGGCACCAGCGGCAGGAGAGCCACCAGCAGATAGCCGGTCACAGGACAGCGGCGCAGCCGGGCCATCATCTCAGAATAGACGCCAATTGCCGCCGAGGCCAGAAAGGCGGCCAGGATGGTGCTCCCGGCCAGCAGGTAAACCAGCCAGCCCAGGGCCCCGCCCACACCGCAGATCAGCTTGCCCACACCGTGGATGTTAAACACCAGCGTAAAGCCCAAACAGGCCACAAAGGAGCAGACACAGGGCAGTATGTATTCCGTCCAAACAGCACTCATAGGGCGCCTCCATCAAAATATCCCGCCAATCGCCAGCCCGATGGCTGCCCCGATGGCGATGGCGGCGGCCGTCAGAATGGAGTCAGCCGCCCGGCTCAGGCCGGAGATAATGTCTCCGGCCATAATCTCACGCATGGCGTTGGTCAGCGCCACCCCGGGCACCAGCACCATCAGCACGCTGATGCTCACGGTGTCCACACTCTGCCCCAGGCCCAGGCGTACCAGCAGCAGCGACAGCAGCGAGGCCACGGCGCTGCAAATGGCCGTCCGAAAAAAGCTGTTGGTGCCAATCAGCCGACCGCCATACAGCAGGCAGAAGCCCACTGCCAAACCGCCAATCAGCGCGGCCAGGGCGTCCTCCACCCCGCCGCCGAACAAAGGCGAAAAAAAAGCCGGGGCAATACCATAGCCCAAAAGTACCTTTCGGTTTTCATACTGAGGGGTGTGTTCCGCCAGGGCCAGCAAAAGCTCCTGGGCCTCGTCTACAGGGAGTCTCTCGGCGCACAGGCGGCGGCACAGGCCGTTGCATTGCTCCAGAAGCTCAATGTTCGTCCCGTGTCCGGCAATTCTGCGCATCCGGGTAATGGGGTGGCCCTCCGGCGTGGCGATGCTGACAATCACGCAGTTTGGAATGGCAAATACCTCCGGCGACTCCAGACCGTAGGCCTGGAGCAGGCGGCGCACCGACTCCTCCACCCGATAAATCTCCGCTCCGCTGGACATCAGGCGGCAGCCCAGCTCCACAGAAACATTCAGCAGCTTGTCATAGTCCATGGCGTTCTCTCCCAGAGAAGTCCGGGTCAAAAGAGTCACCGCCCAACGGACACACCGGACTTGCGTAATTTCTCCCGCTATTCTACCGTAAAACGGCTCTGATGTAAAGCTAAATCTGAGGACTTGCAAAAGGGCGTGACGTCAGGCTGCTACGTGTACAGTACCCATCCGCGGCTTTGCGGCAGGGCCAGTTCTTCCTCCGTCAGCTCTGACAGGCCGGGGTTTCCGGACACATCCAGCCGCTTCCCTCCCGTGATAACCGGGAGGCTGTTGAAAAGCGCCGTCAGCGCCCCCCGGTTCAGAGAGCACCTGGCCAGCTCCAGATTGGTTCCCGCCCAGCCGGCAGTTTCAGGGTTCAGCGTGACGCTGCCCAGATGGTAGCAGTTGTAAAAGGTTCGGGAGGCGCTGGTCGTCTTTCCCATGTTCAGCTCCGGGACCGCCGTAAGGGCCCCGCAGGCATAGAACATTCTGTCCATATTTGTGGCGCTGGCGGTATTCAGCAGCGGAGAGGCGGTCAGGGCGGAGCAGCCCGAAAACATTCCGGACATATTCGTCACCTTGGCGGTATCCGTCTGCGGGACTGCGGTCAGTCCGGCGCACCCGCTGAACATACTGCTCATATTGACGGTGCACCCCGTCTCCAGCTGCGGGACGGCAGCAAGTGCGGTACAGCTCCCAAACATGCTGTTCATATTTTCCGTCAGGCTGGTATCCAGCTCCACAACCGCCGTGAGCGCCCTGCAGAAGTTAAACATCTTGGAGGCATCCGTCAGGTTGTTCTTCCCTCTCCAGGTAAAAAAGCGCAGACAGCTCAGCGAGTCGGTGTCTGTACTGTTCCCACACCTGACGCCCGTTCCCGAGGGCATCCTGCAGCTGATCTCCACAATGTTCCAGCTCTTATAATTTGCCGGGGCTGTCTTTTTGCTGTGAACGGCTGTCTCCCAGCTCCGCAGGTCCTGGCCGGTAATTCTGACCAGGGCCTGCCGCATTCCGGTCCCTGTGGGGTGGCCGAACTCGGAGGCGTTCAGCTCTGTCTCGAAGACGGTCCCGCTGGCGCACTGCATACTGGTCAGCGGCTGAAAGCCCTCCCCCTCGGCTTCACCGGTCTCCACCACGCAACTCCCCGTACATGTTACCGTGAAGGCCAGCAGGGAGGATGCGCCGTTTGGAATATGGACCAGCAGATATATCTCGTTCTCTCCCGGCTCAGGCATGGACATCCAGTCCGCCGGACGGGCCGCCCTGTATACCTCAGCAGGATCCAGGGGGAGGACCGGGGCGCCCCCGGGAATGCTTCTGACGGCCTCCGCCAGCCCTCCGCAGGTCTGGGCCTCCGGGATCGTCCCGCCCCGTTCAGACACGGCCGTATACGCGGCGGCGATGCTGTCCCTGATCCGGTCGATCTCTCTGCGTATGCTCATGCCGCACCTCAGATCGCCGCCAGGGCTTCCTCAATGTCTCCGCCCAAACTCACCGTGCCGCCGGCGGTGTAGCCGGCGGGAATGGCCACGCTGACGGAGGTCAGTCCGTCGATGGTGCTGCTGATGCTGCCGTTGTTGGGCATGGTGCCGGCGGTCACCTTGCCGGCGGCGGTAACAAAGACCTTCCCTGTCAGCACGTCGCCCGCCCCCGCCGTCACGGATGACACATCCTGGTAACTCTCGGGGATGGGGGCCACAGTCACGTCGGACAGGCCGTAAAAGCCGCTGTCCGGAGTAATGTTCTGCTGAAGCTTGGTGGGGGTGACGGTTTTCGACTGCAATCCGTAGCTGCCTCCGCCAGCCACCCCGGAGACGGTGCCGCTGCCGTTGTGGTAGCCTTTCGGGATTGTGTAGGTGTCCCCCTCCTGCACGGTGACGGACACCGCCCCCTGATTCTCAATGCCCTCCACCGCCGTGGCCAGCTTGTCCAGCCCGTCGCCGCTCTGGGCCATCCCCAGTTCCACCAGCTTGGCCCGAATGGTGTTTCTTCCTGTCTGTATTCTGCTGATTTCTGCTGCAATACTCATTCTTTTCCTCCTTTAAATCGATTCCAATAAGACTTCAATGTTTCCCACTGCGGACTGTACCAGGGCCGCAGTGGCAGGCAGGGTGTTGTCCCCGGAAAAATCGCCGGCTGTCTCCACAGACACGCTTCCGTCCCGCACACTCAGCCCGTGTCCAAACCGGACCCCGGCCATCTGCACCGTGGACAGAACTCTATCTCCTCTCATCAGCGAGAGAACCTGTCCGTCGCAGGCCAGGGCGTCCCCCTTTCTGTCCAGCTCCTGCCGCCACAGATCAGGGGTAGGCGGCAGGGACGGCCCTCCGCCGGCCGCCCCCTCCAGAATCGGCCCCAGATCGGCCCATACAGTGGGCAGAACCGTCTCCTCCCCCGCCCGGCCCCTCACCCCGGCCAGAAGATGGAAGCCAGGCTGGTCCAATACCTCCCAGGGGACGTCGGTCTCTCCGTCTCCGTCCAGCAGGACCGACCGAGACACATAGCCCGCCTGAAAAATCGCGGTCCGCTCCAGTCCCTCCCAGTCTTCAGAAAACTGAAAGCGTACCGGATACACGTTCACCGACCCGCTGGTCACTGGCTCTCCCTGGCGGAGGATCAGCCTGTTTTTCTCCGCATATAAAATAAACATGGCTCACTTCCTTTCCTATTTCTGGAACAGAACCACAAAAAGTTGCACACACCCGTACACCCATATTCCGACGCTGTCTGTAAACAATCTTTGAACTCCATCAAAACCCCCTTGACATTTTTTTCTGCCCGAGTAAAATGATAAACGCATTAATCATTAACTGATTAACTATTTATCGGAAAGGAGTTTTCTTGTGGAAACTTTGTTTCACGAGATGGAACTGCTGTCCCGCAGCCTGAGCAACGCCCACCGCGCGGCGGTGCAGGCGGAGCTGCACGCCGCGGGACTGGAGAAGGTGGGCCACCCTATGCTGGTGTCTATCCTCCAGTCCGCCGACGAGGACCCGGAGGGCCAGTGCCAGGCCCAGCGGGAACTGGCCGACCTGCTCCATGTCTCCCCTCCCGCCATAGCCAACTCCCTGAAATGTCTGGAGAGGGACGGCTACCTCCGCCGGGAGCCCTGGCCCAGAGACGCCCGGCGAAACCGGGTCATCCTCACCGACAAGGGGACCGCCGCTGTAGCGGGCTGCCGGGACGTCTTCGTCCGGGTATCCGCCCGGATGATGGCCGGCTTCACCCCGGAAGAGCTTCAGCAGCTGGCCCAGTTTCAGCGCCGAATGCTGGACAATTTAATAAATTCCCACGAAAAGGAGTGATTTCACCTTGCTTTCCCTATTCCTGACCCATCTGGAGGGCTATAAAAAAGAGGCGGTCAAATCCCCCATCCTCATCATCCTGGAGGTCATCTGCGAGCTTCTCCTCCCCCTGGTGATGGCGGAGATCGTGGATGTGGCCATCCCCTCCGGGGATGTGGGCTACATCTTTCTCATGGGCGGACTGATGCTGGTGCTGGCCGTTCTGGCCATGGCCTGCGGCGTGGGCTCCGCCAAATACGCCACCTTCGCCAGCCAGGGCTTTGGCG
>CATONV010000021.1 GCA_951801655.1 uncultured Oscillospiraceae bacterium
AAAGTACAGATTTTTGTAAAAACTCCTCCTTACTCTTTACAGCGTGGAGCAAAAGCGGTAAACAGGGCATCGTGGGACCCCCGATGCAAAATTGGACCTCCCACCCACGGTGGGAGGTCCTTGGCTTTCCTCACCTCTCGGTGTCTGCACATGAAAAAACGCCGCAGACTTTTTCAAAATCTGCGGCATTGGCCGGGGTGCGGAAACGGGCGGTGTCTTATCGACATCGCCCGTTTTCTGTGCTGTTATTTACTTGTTTGCGCCGCCTCATTTTCCGCTGACCTTAGAGGTGGGGCTTTCTCATTCAGAGTCTCACTCGTTGGCGGGAACGTGAATAACGCCCATGGGGCACTCCTTCACGCAGAGCTGGCAACCCACGCACTTGTCCTGGTCGATCTTGGCCAGGAAGTTCTCCACGGTGATGGCCTCCTTGGGGCAGGCCTTGGCGCACTTCATGCAGCCGATGCAGCCGGCGGTACAGGCCTTCCGGGTGTCAGCGCCCTTGTCCTTGTTCTGGCACAGCACCACAGGCTTGCGCTTGTTCTCGGGCACAATGGAGATGACCGCGTTGGGACAGGCTGCGGCGCAGGCGCCGCAGCCTGTACACTTGCTCCGGTCCACCTTGGCGATGCCGTCTACGATGTGGATGGCGTCAAAGGCGCAGGCACGTGTACAGTCGCCGTAGCCCAGGCAGCCAAACTTGCACATACCGTCGCCGCCGTAGAAGCCCTTGACAGCCTGGCAGCTCTGGATACCCTGGAACTCGTACTTCTTGCCCGTTTTTCCGCAGGTGCCGGAGCAGGTCACCACAGCCTTCATGGGGGTGGAGGCCCCCGCCTCAACGCCCATGATCTCGGCGATCTTAGCGGCGCAGGCCGCACCGCCGGGGATGCACTTGTTGACGGCGTTGCCGTCCTCCACCACACTCTTGGCGTAGTCGGCGCAGCCGGCGCAACCACAGGCGCCGCAGTTGGCTCCCGCCAGCACGGCAGTAATCTGCTCCACCCTCTCATCCACAGGGACATACATGAAGATGGAGGCGGCCACCAGAATTACCGCGCCGATCAGGCCAATTACAGTAACAACGATGATTGCCATTAAAATCGGATTCATACTGCTCTCCCCCTTCTATCAAGCCTTGAAGATGGCGTCCACAATACCGCCGAAGCCCATAAAGGACAGGGAGGTTACTGCGGCGGCCACCAACGTGATAGGCAGACCCTCAAAGCACTTGGGAGTGACGGCCTGCTCCACCCGGCGGCGCACGCCGGAGAACAGCACCATGGCCACCAGGAAGCCGATGCCCGCGCCGGCGGCGCAGACGATGGACTCGATAAAGTTATAGCCGTTGTCCAGGTTCAGGATGGTCACACCCAGGATGGTGCAGTTGGTGGTAATCAGGGGCAGATACACGCCCAGGGACTTGTACAGAGCGGGGATGAACTTTTTCAAAAAGTTCTCCAGCAGCTGCACCAGGATGGCGATGATCAAGATGAAGACGATGGTCTGGAGGTAGCTCATATCCCGGTCAGTGCCCACCGCCCAGTCGGGGCACAGGATCAGCTTATAGATGGGCCAGGTGGCGGCGGTGGCCATGACCATAACAAAGGTGACGGCCAGAGACATACCCACGGCGCTGTCCAGCTTTTTGGACACGCCCAGGAAGGGACAAATGCCCAGGAATTTGGCCAGGACGTAGTTATCCACCAGGATCATGGTAAAGAATATGGCAGCAAGTTTGACCATTATGCGTTACCTCCTTCCGCAGCGGGGGCTTCCTTCTTGGGACGGGTTGTCAGCCAGGTGGCCCCGGCCATCAGGATACCAAAGACGAAGAAGCCGCCGGGGGCGCTGGTCATCAGAGAGAAGGTGTCGATGGACTCAGGGATGACCCGGATGGCAAAGTCGGCCCCAAGGGAGGGGATCAGTCCGCCCAGGCCAGCCATCCAGGTGCCGGAACCCAGAATCTCACGGATGGAGCCCATAACCGTCAGGGTGATGGTAAAGCCGATGCCCATGCCGATGCCGTCCAGAGCGGAGTCCACAATACCGTTCTTGGAGGCGAACATCTCGGCGCGGCCCAGGATGATGCAGTTCACCACGATCAGGGGCAGATACACGCCCAGGGCTTTGTCCAGGTCGGGCACGTAGGCCTTGACGATCATCTGCACCACAGACACAAAGCCGGCGATGACGGTGATGTAGCAGGGGATACGCACCTGATTGGGGATGATGTTCCGCAGAGCGGAGATCACGATGTTGGAGCACAGCAACACAAAGGTGGCGGCCAGCCCCATGCCGATGCCGTTGGAGGCCATGGTGGTGACGGCCAGAGTGGGACAGGTGCCCAGGACAAGCCGCAGGACCGGGTTTTCGTTCAAAATACCGTTGGTAAGGATACTCAGTTTGCTTTTATTCTCACTCATCTTGACTCACCTGCCTTTCAAGGAATCGCGTTGTACGCGGCGATGGCGGAATTGACGGCGCTGTTCAGCGCCCGGCTGGAAATGGTGGCGCCGCCGTAGGCATCCACGTCGGTACCCAGTGTCAGGGGGGCGGTGCCGTCCAGGCCGGCGTACTTGTCCCAGTAATCCTTCTTGGCGGACACATTGGAGCCGATGCCCTGGGTCTCCTGGGCGTCGGTGACCTTGACCTGCTTAACCTGGCCCTCGGGGGTGAAGGAGGTCATCACGGTCATGGTGCCGCCGTAGCCCTTGGCGGTGCTGGTGATTACCCAGCCCGTGCCGTTGTTGGCGGCATAGACATCGGAGACGTTCTCCACCTCAATGCCCTCCACCCGGGTGAAGTCATCGGCCTCGGGAAGCAACTCCATACGAGCCAGCCGCTGGGCCTCAGCGGTAGCCGCCGCGATGACGGGGGCGGTGGCGCTGTTGGTGGCGGCCAAAGCCCCGGTGATGACAATGCAGATGATGCACAGCACCACAATGGGCTTGAATATTTTATTCCAGTTGCTCATTTTGCCGCCTCCTTCTTTTTCTTGGCGATGCCCAGCTTATCCTGCCGGGTCAGCGCGTCGATGTAGGGCGTCACCAGGTTCATCAGCAGGATGGCGAAGGACACGCCCTCGCTCATGGTGCCCAGGAACCGGATGGCACATGTAACCACACCCATAAAAATACCGGCAATCAGCTTGCCCTTATCCGTGGTGGGAGAGGTGACATAGTCGGTGGCCATAAAGAAGGCGCCCAGCATCAGGCCGCCGGAGAGAAGCTGCACGATGGGGTCATAGCCGCCGATGAGAGACAGCACAGCTACGGTGGCCAGGTAAGTAACGGGGATCATGGGGCTGATAACCTTGGTCCAGATCAGATAAACGCCGCCCACCAGAATGGCCAGGGCGCAGGTCTCGCCCAGCACGCCGCCGTGGTTACCCAGCAGCAATGTGACATATTCGCCGGCGCCCAGTACGCCCTTCTCCACGGCCAGAGGAGTGGCGGAGGCCAGGGCGTCAATGCCGTTGGCGGGCTTGGGATAGTTGGCCATACGGCTGGCAAAGCCCACGGCCAGGGCGATACGGCCCACAATGGCGGGGTTGGCGAAGTTAAATCCCAGTCCGCCGAAGAGCTGCTTGATCACCACAATGGCGATAAACGCGCCCACAATCGCCATCCACCAGGGGAGGCTGGCAGGCATATTGAAGGCCAGCAGCATACCGGTAACCACGGCGGACAGGTCGGAGATGGGAACCTCACGGCCCATCAGCTTGCAGTAGGCCCACTCGAAGAAGACGCAGGAGGCCACAGTGACAGCAGTGAGAATCAGGGAATTAACGCCAAAAACGATCACAGAGGCGACCAGCGCCGGGCACAGGGCCAGACAGACGCGGCCCATGATCTTTTGGGTGCTGTCCGCGCTGGTGATATGGGGCGCGGCGGTGACAATCAACTTATTTTCCATCACTTCTTACCTCCATTCTTCATCATGATCTTGGCCAGAGCGATGGAGGGGGCCAGAGGCCGCTTGGCCGGGCAGACGAAGGAGCAAGTGCCGCAGCTCATGCACAGGTCGGCGTTGAGCTCGACGAGCAGCTCCACGTTGCCGTCGTTGTAGGCCTGGACGATCTCCTTGGCAGACAGGCCCAGAGGGCAGGCGTTGGTACACCGACCGCAGTGGATGCAGTTGGTGGCCTTGGGCAGCTGAGCCATCTTCTTGGAGAAGGCCAGCACAGCGTTGTTGTTCTTCAAAATGGGCTGGTCCAGGTTGGCGATACAGTTGCCCATCATGGGGCCGCCGTAGAGAACCTTGCCCGGCTCCTCGGTAAAGCCGCCGCAGAAGTCCATCAGCTCCTGAACAGGGGTGCCGATGACCACCTCCACATTCTTGGGCTCCTTGATAACATCGCCGTCTACGGTGAGGCGCTTGGTGGTCAGAGGCATGCCGGTGGCCAGGTACTTGCCCACAAAGGCCACAGAGGTGACGTTCATCACAATGACGCCCACGTCGGAGGGCAGGCCGGGGAAGGGGACCTCACGGCCGGTACAGTTCTCGATAAGGACCTTTTCAGCGCCCTGGGGATAGCGGCAGGGCAGCTCCTTCACCTCGATACCGGCGGTGGCCACAGACTTCACCTTGGCGATGGCTTCGGGCTTGTTTCCCTCGATGCCGATGATGCACTTTGGGATCTCCAAATACTTCATCACCGCCTGAATACCGTCCAAGATGAATTGGGTGTCCTCCAGGAAGCAGCGGTTATCCGAGGTAATATAGGGCTCGCACTCGGCGCCGTTGATGAGGAGGACGTCGATCTCGTCCAAATTCTTGGGAGAGAGCTTCACCGCCGTGGGGAAGCCGGCGCCGCCCAGGCCCACCAGGCCGCTGGCCCGGACGGCGTCCTGGAAGGACTTGAGATCGGTGACGGTGGGGGGCGCGATGGCCGGGTCTACCGTCTGCTTGCCGTCGGGGATAATCACAACGGCGGTCTGAGGCGCTCCGTTGGGGGCGGTGATGGTGATGATGCTGTCCACCGTGCCCGACACTCCGGAGTGAATGTCGGAGGAGACAAAGCCGCCCGCCTTACCCACCACAGTGCCCACAAAGACCTGGTCGCCCTTGGCCACCTGGGGAGCGGCGGGAGCGCCGATGTGCTGCCCCATGGACAGGACGATCTTAGAGGGCAGAGGCATCTTCACGGTCTCCTGGTTGGACGTCCGCTTTTCGTGCGGGACCTGCGCACCCTGCGCAGATCGTTTGAGAAATTTGCTCATGTAAGTTTTCGACCTCCCTATAACTTGCTGGGATACCGCAGTCCGGACCTGTTTCGCCCTCTCCAGTTCCGCGCTGCGGCTGCCGCACCTGACTGCGTCAGACACACGACAAAACCCGCCGGCTTCTCCCTCTGCTTTTGTTGAAACCGTCGGTCTTGCTGCGTAAAGGTAATGATACACCAGTCTTGAAAAGATTGCAAGTTTTTTGTAGGGGCATGTCCCCTTTTTCGGCAAAATTTTTTCCCAAAGCGGAGTATAAAAAAAGCGCGGGGGGAAATTTCCCCTCCGCGCCCCGGATCGGCGCCTCAGCAGCCGCAGCCGTTGTTGCAGCCGCAGTTGTTGTTGCAGCAGCAGTTATTGCTACCCCAGCCGCCGCAGCTGAACAGGATGATAATAAGGATAATGATCCACAGGCAGCTGTTGCCGCCCCAGCTGTTATTGCAGCACCCCATAATGAGTACCTCCTACATATGAAAGTATTAAGAGGGCTGTTTGCCGCTCTCGATACCATCATATGTCAGGGCGGGAAATGGGTGCCTTTGCTCACAAAATTTTCTCAGAAAAGGCCCGGAGCATAGTGGCCATCTCCGCTCGGGTGGCGTTTCGACCCGGTTCCAGCGTCAACGCGGTGCCGTTGGCTACGCCGCTGATAATTCCCTGCTCCACCGCCCAGGACATGGCGGGCCTGGCCCAGCCGCTCAGCCGCGCCAGGTCGGCGTACCCTGACAGGTCCGCCCCCTGCCCCGTGCCAATCCGCATATATTGGGTGGCGTAGTTATACATCATGGCAACCGCCTGCTCCCGGGTAATTAAGCCGTCGGGACTGAAGTTTCCATTCCCCGTTCCGGAGGTGATCCCCTGAGAGGCCCCCCAAAGGACGGCCTGGGCATACCAGCTGTTTCCGGGCACATCGTTGAAGGCAATCTGGCTGACGGGTGCGGGCGACCCGGCCAATCGGTGAAGAACCGACATGAGCATGGCCCGGTTCATGGGGGAACCGGGGGCAAAGTGGTTGGCGTCTATCCCGGAGAACAGCCCCTTCTCGTAAGCGTAGCCCACCGGGGCATAGAACCAGTCGTTCTGACTTACATCATAAAAAGGAGTATGTTCTGTCTTGCCCGCCGTCAGTCCAAAGCTGCCCTGAAGACCGATGGCGGCCTGCCCCGAGCGGACAGTTACCGCGGCTTCGGTGCTCTCCCCCACCAAATAACGGTGATGTTTTACCAGCGCAGCCCCAGAGGGAACCTCCTCCCCGGCGGTGACATCTACTACCGCTCCGGTGTGAACCAGACCGGCGGAGCCGTCCAGCATCAGAAAGCCGCTCCCCGTGGGCAGGGTGATAATCTGGCCGTCGGGCCACTCCTGACGTCGAAGGGTATCGCTGCTGCTGCCGGCCGTCCCTCCGCCAAGGGTGTCCAACTGTTTTTTCGCGCTGTCGTAGGTCTCCTGAAGGGCCTTGACTCCCGCCTCCTCCCCCGCCTGGACAGCCTTGGGGAAAAACACACTCTGGAGATAGCTCAGAGAAACAATGCTGTCTCCGGACAGCGCGGCACAGGTTCCCACCGTCAACAGAGCGGAAACCAAAACAAGCCCCAGGGGGCGCAGAAATTTTTTCATGGGTTTTCCTCCATATCCTCCCGCTGGGAGATAAGATAGCTCAAGGTGAGAAGGCTGTCGGAGAAGTGGACAGACTCCAACACCACGTCGGGCCTGGCGCACACCAGCTCATAGTTGGTAAAATTCCAGATCCCTTTCACCCCGGCGTCCATCAGCCGATCCCCCATCTGCTGGGCAGCGGCCATGGGAACCGTCAGCAGGCCCACATCCACCCTGTGGGCAGCGATGAAGTCCTCCAGTCCGTTCACATGGCGGACAGGCACTCCGGCAATTCTGCTTCCCACCACAACTGGGTCCACATCGAAGGCGGCCAGGAGAGCGAAGCCGTTGGCGGAAAAGCGGAAATTCTGGATGATCGCCCGGCCCAGGTTTCCGGTGCCCAGCACAATCAGGGTGTGTCCCCGGCTGATGCCCAAAATTTCGCCGATCTCCTCCTTCAGACTGTCAACCTTGTAGCCGTAGCCCTGCTGTCCAAACTCTCCAAAGCAGAACAGGTCCTGACGGATCTGGGAGGCCGTCAGCCCCATGGACTTGCCCAGAGCGCCGGAGGAGATGCGCACCACTCCGGTCTCCTGCAGCTCAGACAGCTGCCGGTAGTACCGGGGCAGGCGGCGAATCACTGCGGTCGATACCTTCGCGTTTCGTTTCATCCCACCGCTCCCCTACGGCAGCAGGCCGCTGAAAATTTCGTCTAGGGCAATGTCAAAGTCGTCGTACAGGCTGCATTTAAAGTGGGTCTCCACCGACGCCCTCTCCTGTTCTGTCATGCGGTTCAGCTCTTCCTCAGAGTAGGAGACGTAGACGGTATGCAGCTCCAATCTCCCGTTTTGAAGCAGGTGCTGCTCGATGGTCCGGTTCTCCGGGTCCACAAGCCAGTACTCCCGCACGCCGCAGGCCCCGTAGACCACCTTCTTGTGCATCCGGTCGTTCTTCGCCGTGCCGGGCGACAGCACCTCCGCCACCAGGTCGGGCGCGCCGTGGACACCGTCCTTCCGGATTTTGTCCCGGTCGCAGACCACCATCATGTCGGGGACAAAGCGGTCCTCTTCGGTCAAATACAGGTCAGTCCCGTCGGCGATAGCAGTACACGGCCCGCCGTCCAGATAATTGTCAAACGCCCGAAATATTCGGCTCGCCACCCGGTTGTGGTTAAAGGTTGGCCGGGGAGACATGGCGACAACCTCGCCGCCGATCAGCTCCTCCCGAACTTCCTCCTGATATGCCAAATTGCTGTTCATACGATCCGCTCCTTTCCCGATGCAGATATAATTTCCTGCATATATTATACCATCTAACCACCTTGCGGTCAATCTAAAGTCACAGGCAAAAAAGACTGGGAAGCTCCCAGTCCTCAGTCCCTGAAATCGAACAGCTCCTTGGGCTTAATCTTGAACACCTCGCACATTTTGAAAATCAGGTCCATGGACACGCCCACGTTGCCCAGCTCGATGGCGCTGATGTGGCTTCTTTCGATGTCCAGCATCTCCGCAAGCTGAAGCTGTGTAACCCGCAAACTTTTTCTGTAGTAAACCACATTCAAACCAAATTTCCGGTACTGTTCCCGATACTTTTCTTTCATCATTTGTCACCTCCGTTATAGTTTAGAGGCGTATCAGCATCCGTTAAACCCGTTTAAAACGTCGTTACGATGTTTACAGAAGTCATTTCATGTGTTATTATCTCTACACGTTACTAACAGAAACATAGAAAAGGAGGTGACGGAAATGGAACTTGACTTTTTTAAGGATCAGCTTTTCGATCTGCTGAATGAAAGTGATGCAATGGACCTCTCTGACATTACCGCCGATGACAGGCACGATCTGTTCACCGTCAGCACTGCGGACGGCAGCCAATTCCAGCTTCTATGTCGAAAATTGTAGCGTTTCCAAGCCCCCCCTCGAAAGAGGGGGCTTTTTTACATCATTTTCACAATCTCCTTTTTCAGCCGGGCGATAATCCGCTTCTCCAGCCGGGAGATATAGGACTGGGAAATACCCAGCTGGTCGGCCACCTCCTTCTGGGTACACTCCCGCCGTCCGTCCAGACCGAAACGCAGCGTAATGATGTGCCTCTCTCTCTCGTCCAGCCTCTCCATGGCCTGACGGAGAAGCTGCCGGTCCACGTCGGCCTCCAGGGGCTGAACCACCAGGTCCTCATCGGTGCCCAAAATGTCAGACAGCAGCAGCTCATTGCCGTCCCAGTCGGTGTTCAGCGGCTCATCGAAGGACAGCTCCGTCTTCTGGTTGGCGGTTTTCCGCAGATACATGAGAATCTCGTTCTCAATGCATCGGCTGGCGTAGGTGGCCAGCTTGATGGATTTTTCCGGCTGATAGGTGCCCACCGCCTTGATCAGCCCGATGGTCCCGATGGAGATCAAGTCCTCAATGTGAATGCCTGTGTTCTCAAACCGGCGGGCGATGTAGGCCACCAGACGCAGATTGTGCTCGATCAGCAGATTTCTCGCTTGGACGTCCCCCTCTCCCAGGCGGACGATGAGGGTGGACTCCTCCTCCCGCTTCAGCGGGGCGGGCAGGGTGTCGCTGCCGCCGATGTACATCACCTTTCCGGGCAAGAGCACTCCCAACCGGGACAGCAGAGTCGGCAGGCGCTCTTTTATTTTTATGTAAATCTTTCTCAAGCGAAACATGTTCAGATACCTCCGTGCTGTAGGGGCGCATATCATGCGCCCGTCAATTTCAAATTCGATGTATGCGGGCGGATGTCATCCGCCTCTACATGTCGTCTGCCGCTCCAATCAGCGCCTGATACCCACCCCCGTCGGACACTGGGGTCGGAGACAGAGCCACCAGCACAGGGCCTCTCCCCTGTCCGTTCAGCTCCATGCTGTCCGCACGGACGGCCAGCAGCAGCCCCCGGTCCACCCCTACGCTGCGGTAGGGCAGCAGACGGAACCGGGACCGCCACACTCCCGTTCCCAGCCGAGGCAGGGCGGCAGCGGGGTCCCGCAGGTCGGCGGCGCCGGGCCGGTGGTCCTTAGGAAACAGCGGCCAGGTTCTCTCCCCCTCCGCTACTACCACTGGGCGGCCTGATACCGGATCAGTGAGGGTATTTCCCGTATCCACCAGAGCGGTGAGGACCACATTGCACTCCCCAAGGCGGAGTTTTATGTCTACCAGAGACCCATCCGCCGCGCTGTGCCGGGTCAGACGCTGAAACACCAAGGTAAGCACTCCGTAGCACACCGCTGCCGACAGCAGCACCACCTTCAGGTCCAGTGCGGAATAGAACACGCCCCTGCCCAAAGACAGCCCCGTTCCGCCCAGCAGACCGATAGCCACCACCCCGCCCCCAAAGGCACAGGTCAGAGAAACGAACAAAATTCCCTGCCGCAGCAGTCGACGGCTCCCGCCGTAAGAGACCACCATCATCAGGGCCGCCGAGGCCAAACGGCACAGTGGATGGGCCAAAAACCCCAGTCCGGGCAGAAAGATGGCCACCGCGTACCCTCCTCCCAGGGCCGCCCCCAGGGCGAAGCGCCAGCGGCGCAGCGTCTCCCCTGCCAGCCGGGCAGCCGCCAGCAGCAACAGATAATCCACCAGTGCGTTGAGGAGGAACAGCGTGTCTATGTAGATAACAGTCAACTGCCTCCCCCCTCTCAGCACGTCCTATTATAGGAGTCCGAACGGGAGAAAACGGTCAGAATTTTGATAGGGGTTTTTGGCGGTTTCTATCCCTCCTCTATTGACAGCCTTTTAATATCCTGTTATAATATCGTCAGACGATATTATGGTGCGATAAAATCAGAAAGGGGGCAATCCATGGCAGGACGGGAAAAAGGTCCCCTCACCGAGCCTATGTACTATGTTCTCATGTCCTTTCTGGATCGGGAGATGTGCGGCACACAGATCACCGAGTTCGTGGAGAAAAAGACGGCGGGCCGGGTAAAGCTGGGGCCGGGGACGCTGTACACCCTGCTGGCCAAGTTTCAGGACGAGGGCCTCATCGCCGAAATCTCGGTAGAGGGCCGCAAGCGGACCTATCAGATTACGGACAGAGGCCGGGAGTCCTTCCGGGAGGAGCTGGAGAGGCTGCGCGCCTGTGTGAACGACGGCCTGGAGGCCCTAAACTGACTCGGAATCAAGAAAGGAGAGACGACCATGTATAACGCTAACGGAGACAAGCTGGTACGGAAATTTCTGCCGGTGCAGCTCTACGACATCCACGGCATGGAGCTGTGGTTTGAGGAGTTGTCCGCCCAGGGGCTGATTTTGGACAGCTTCGGCATCCGCAGCGCCATTTTCCGGGTGGGCGAACCGGAGTTTGGGGTCCGTTACCGGCTGGAGCCCATGACCTACTGGGACCGCTCCCTGGACTATGAGAAAAACGAGGCCTACGCCCAGGAGGGCTGGGAGTATGTGGATTTTATCTCCCGGTACTACTACATCTACCGCTGCCGGGACAGCTCCGTCCCCGACCTGCACACCGACCCGGTAACCCAGAGTCTGGTCTTTGACCGCATGTTCAAGCGGCGGCTGCCCGTTTTCCTGCTGGCTGTCCCCTTCTATGTCCGGGACCACCTCTGCGCCCCCGTTAACATCGCCCAAAACGGCTCCCAATTTCTATTAAATACCCTGTATTCTCTGGTCCTGAACCCCTGGCTGGCAATCATCAGCCTCCTGTTAATCCCCTGGGGCATCGCGGTCACCGCCGCCTACCTGTGGCGGACCTGGAAAATCTGGCAGCTGCGTTGCCAGCTGAAACGTGGGATCCCCCTGGACGAGGGCAGGCGCTACCCCCGCTCCCTGGTCCGCAGCGCCCTCTCCTGGTGCTTCCCGGCGGCCTGCTTCCTACTGACGTTCCTGCTGGTCTTTTTTCACAGCGTGCCCCCCTTCACCTACCATCAAATGCTCAAGCCGGAGACCAGTCTCCCCGCGCCCCTCTTCTCCCTGTACGACATGGAGCTGAAGGAGGGCTATGAGCCGCCCCTCAACAACGACTATGAGCGCTCCCCTTCTCCCTTTTCGGTCAATTACTCCATTACTCAGGGTTACGGCTGGAAGGGCGGCTGGCGCGGCAATCTGGATGTTCAGGAGGCCATGCTGGAGCTGAACCTCTACGACACCCTCTCCCCCGCCTTTGCCAAGGCCATGTTTGAGAGGTACAATACCCGCTGCGACCGGAACAACTGGCAGTCCCTGAACTACCCCGGCGTGGATGAAATGTACGCCAACGCCTCCCTCAACGGGCACCCCCCTGCGAAATCACTGATCCTCCACGCCCGGGTGGGTTCCCAGTATGTTTACACCTGTTTCACCGGTGTAAAAGACCCCTGGCCCCATATCATGCGGCTGCTGGACGGCATGGTTCAGGCAGAATCCAACTCCTGAACAAGGAGGCTGCTCCTATGACTATAAAAAAGCCCACGCCCTGCTCCATCTACGACATGGAGGGCCTCCAAAACTGGCTGGACGAAATGGCCCTTCAGGGCTTGTTTCTGGAACGCATCTCTTTCCACAACGACCGTTTTATTTTCCGGACCGGCGAGCCCAGGACGGTCCGCTACCGGCTGGACCCCATCGTGCCCGGTTACAACTACGACGAGCGCAGAGAGCTGTACGCCCAAGCGGGCTGGGAGTTCGCGGACACGGTCACCAGCCTGTACTGCGTCTACTTCTGCGCTGACCCCACGGTCCCCGAGCTGTATACCGACCCTCAGTCCCTGTCCTGCGCCGTAAAACAGCTGTTCCGCCGCCTTCTGCGGAAAGACGGCCTGTTCTTTCTGGTCCTCGCCTTTCTCACCGTCTGTCTCCTCTTCGTGGAGAGGAAGGAGTTCGTCCGGAACCTGCTTCTGGGGGAAAGGCCACTTCAGCCGCTGGTCTGCATGCTGCTTGTTGCCTCTCTCTTCCTGGCCGCCATATGGGAGGGTCTCTATCTCAAGCGGCTGTGGAGCGTCTGCCGCACCCTGGAACAGGGCCTGCCCCTGAAAGCGGGCCGCCGGTGGAACCGCCCCCGCTACCTCGCCTGGTTCATCCCTCTCTATATTCTGATCTCTCTCTTCTCCAAATTGGCAATCAACTACAGCGCCGAGACGCTGTACACTTACAGCGCCGCCCTCCTGGCCCACCCCTGGCCCACCGCCGTCCAGCTGGAGCAGGTCGATCCCGGCCAGTCCCTGAACGTGGACGGGTATCTTGTCAAAAACAGCTCCCGCCTCGCCCCGGTACAGGAGCTGGCCTCCCTCAACCAGCTGGACAGTTCCCCCTGCCCCTTCTACACCACCATCCGCTACGTCCGGGCCGTCTCCCCCGGAGCAGCCCGGCGGATCTACCGGCTGGAGAGGGACGAGCGGGCCACCAAGCTGGACCAGTGGCAGACCCGCACTTATTACCCCTCCCGTATCACCAGCCTGGAACCCCTCTCCCCCCGGGACTGGCCCGGCCTGGACCGGCTGGAGGTGGCCCAGTTCGTCTCCGGAGGGCAGGAGGGCTGGACCTTCGCCGCCCTGCAGGGGAACGACGTGCTGCTGGTCAGCTGCACCAACTCCGCCCCGTGGGAGGACTGCCTGCCCCTGTTCCTGGAGGCGCTTGATAAGGAGGTGGCATCATGAGACACATTTATAAATTCACCCCCGTGTCCATGTATGACGTACACGGGCTGGAAAAATGGCTGGAGAAGCTGGCGGCTCAGGGGCTTTTCCTAAAAAAGTACCGCCCTCTGGTGTGTACCTTTGAAAAAGGGGAGGCCAGGCGTGTCCGTTACCGCCTGGAGCCCTACCCCTACTCCCTGGCGGTGGACTTCCCCGACGACATGGTGGAGCTGTTTCAGGAGTGCGGCTGGCGGCATGTGGGAGAGGTCCACCACGAGATGCTCATTTTCTCCTGTGCCGACCCCCACGCCCCCGAGCCCCACACCGACCCGGACATCCAGCTGGAGCAGTGGAACAAGCTATACCGGACGGCCCGGAAGGATTTTCAGCACATAGGCCTCTTTGTGCTGGCCTGCTTGGCAGTTGTCGCATTTTTCCTCTTTCGGGGTGGAACGCCCCTGACCAGACTGCTTCTCTTTGAGGTCAACACCTGGAATATTCTGCTTGTTCTCGCCCTGCGCCCTCTGATCGAGCTGGGCGTCTACTACTCCCGGATGCGGGAACTGTCCGCTGTCATCCGTGAGCTGGAGGGACAGCCTGCAAAACACAGGTTCTGGTTTCCCAGCCGGCAGGTCTTCTCCTGGGCGGGCGCGGCCTATCTCGCCTTTCTGGTGTGCTTCCTCGTCATCCTCATGGGGGCCGGACGGACACTGGGTCTGGCCCGGCCTGTCACCGAATTTCCTCCGCTGTACGTAACCGACCAGGAGTCTGGGAAGGTCATTGGGACCGATATGGGCGGCTGGGGCTTCTCCCCTCTGTGCTGGAATCAGCGGCAGAGCTGGGATATGGAGACCGACGAGGGCCGTCTTCTCTCTCTGCAGGTCTACTGGTTCGACTTTCCCAATTGGCTGTCCTTCCTGGCCGTCCCGGCGGCAAAGGACCTCCTCACCGATTCCATGAAGCTGAACAGCCGCACCTACCCCTGGCGCGACAGGGAGGCCGCAGTCTGGTCTGCTCAGGACTGGTCCCACGCAGGGGCAGACTGGCTGTCTGTGGCCGACAGTGAGAACGGCGTCTACCACACCGCCGCCGCCGCTCTGGGGGACAAGGTGGTTCTGGTACAGTACATGGGCTCCGGACCGCTGTCGGACTACCTGGACGAGATCGTGGCTATGGTTAAATAGCAACAGGGGCGGCCACCGGCCGCCCCTAGGCGTTTTTCAATATCTCCTCCGCCTCCGCACGGCTGTAGCAGCCGTTAAGAACGGCCAGCAAGGCGTTGGCGGACATGTGCTCCGGCAGCTCCAGCCGGCTGAGGAGGGCCCGGCGCTTTTCGCTGCTCCCCTCTCCCCCGGACAGGCCTGCGGTGAACAGGTCAGCCTTGGTGAGACGCGGTGTCTCCCTCTCTGGAGCATTTTCTTCCAGAAAGGCGGCCCCCGCCCGGCGCAGCACCTGCTCCAGCACGGCAGGCGGCATCCCTTCCACCCCCAGCTTGCCCTCCTTCCCCGGCTGGCGCTTTCGTCTCTCCTTACCATATACGTCGGGAATGTAGGCGTGCTTTATCAATTGGGCCGGAATCACCCCCTTGATCCGGTTTCGGATAACGAAGCCCGCCCCGTCGGAGTCGGTGAGGACGATCAATCCCCGCCGTCGGGCCGCCCTCTCCAGAAGGGCCATTTGTTCCGGGTCTTTGAAGATCTGAAAGCCCCCTGTCTCCAGGATCAGGGTATCCACCACCTGGGACAGGGCGTTTTTGTCGTATCGGCCCTCCACCACGATGGCCTCTCGAATGTGCAGCATAGAATTTTCCTCTCGTCTTGCGGGGCCGATGACCTCGGCGGCCCTCTCTCTAAGGTCACGGCGCGCCGGATTCACCGCGCCCTGCATCACGCTGTGTTGGCCAGCTCCAGCAGCAGGGTGGTCATCAGCTCTTTTGCGTCCTGTCCGGTGGACTTCATGGCCAAGTCGGTCTGGGCACAGCGGATAACCGCGTTCCGGCACCAGGGCAGGGAGAACCGCCGGGCGGTGACCATCAGGCGGTCCGCCGGGTAGCGCATCCCCCACAGCTGGGCCACCCAGGCGGCGTTTTTCCGCCCATCCAGGGCCAGCCGCGCGGAGTAGAGCTGCCGCATCTGCTTGCCGAAGGCACCCATAATCTCATAGGGGGTCTTCTGCATCTGGTACAGTTCCCCCAAGGTGGCGGCGGCCTTGTCGAAGTTTTTCTCCCCGATGGCG
This sequence comes from uncultured Oscillospiraceae bacterium, assembly GCA_951801655.1. Taxonomy (GTDB): domain Bacteria; phylum Bacillota; class Clostridia; order Oscillospirales; family Oscillospiraceae; genus Lawsonibacter. The sequence goes on from CATONV010000021.1 coordinate 15,625, forward strand.
TCGGCAATGCGGAAAACCACAGCGCCGAGCTGAGGGGCAGCCACCGCCTCGATGTCCGCCCAGGTGACGCGCTCCCCCTTGGCATAGGCCCCGATTTTTTCTATCTCCTGTTGAAGATTTTGCATCAGGTCGCCGCAGTAGAAGACCATCTCGTCACACAGCCTGGGTTCAATCTCCTTGCCCAGAGCCCGGAAATGACGGCGGATCCAGTCCCGCAGCTCCGACGGGCCCTGACGGACAAAATTCACCACCGTGCCCTGTTCCCGAATAACCCCGGCCAGCTTGGTACGGGCGTCCGGCTTATACTCCAGCACATCGTAAAGAAAGACCAGGCAGCAGTAGTCGGGCAGGGCGGACAAAATACGCACATAGGCGTCCCGGTCCTTCTCCCCCGCCCTGAACAGGTCGAAGTCGGTCACCTGAATCAGGGTCCTCTCCGCCATCATGGGCAGGCAGTCCACCGCCTCCTCCAGGGCATGGGGGGACATGTCCTTGGCGCTCAGGTCGTGGCGGTTGAACTCCCCCAGCCCCCCGGTGAGTACAGCCTCCCGCAGACGGCCCAGGTAGTAATCCCGAAGATAGGTCTCCTCCCCGTGGAAGACATACAGCTGTCCGGGCCCGCCTTCAGACAGGTCCTTTTTCAGCTTTTCCAGCCCGGAGTTGTCGGGCTTTTTCTTTGGCGGCATAGCGGTTCCTCCTTTTTCTTCCTTTCTTTAAAAAAGAGAGGAAGTGAAAGAAAACTTTGAAAAACTGCGTCTTTCTCTGTTTAACCTTTAAACTGTACCTCTATCGTGCCATAGAGGTCGGTGCGGTAAATTTTTGATCCGATTCCGTCCAGCCGGACCAGAGTATCCCAGTCCGGGTGGCCGTATTTGTTGTTCGGTCCCACGGAAATGAGGGACAGGCCGGGTCTGACCGCCTCCAGCAGCTTCGGCGTGGTGGAGGTAGCGGAGCCGTGGTGGCCCACAACCAGTATCTCGACCTGGGGCAGGGGCACGGTCTCCACCAGACGCAGCTCCCCCTCTCTTTCCATGTCGCCGGTGATGAGGACGTCCGCCTCTCCGACGCGGGCCAGCACGGTAAGTCCCCTCTCGTTGGACACTCCCCCCGCATACATGGGAGCCAGCACGGAAAGGGTTCTGTCCCCTTTCGTTTCAAACCGGGTATCCTCCCGGATCAGGCGCACTGGGATTTCTCTTTGCCGGGCGGAGGACAGAATTTCTTCTCTCAGCGGAGCGTCCTCCTCTACGTCGGGCAGGACAATCTCCCCCACATCGATCCGCCGCAGCAGCTGAACAATGCCGTTGGCGTGGTCGTCGTGGTAGTGAGACACCACCAGCAGATCAATCTTGCTGCGGCCCAGGGACTGAAGACAGTTGGCCGCGATGTCGCCGGGATCGTCCCGGCTGTCCCCACCGCAGTCCACCAGGGTAAGGAAATTCCCCATCCGGATCAGAACACTCTGTCCCTGCCCCACGTCCAGCACAGTCACCGCCAAATCTCCCATGTAAAAAGAGGCCCGGGTGAGGACCACGGCCAGCACAAGCGCGGCAGTCCCGGCAGCCAGAGGAATCCACACCGGCCTTCGTCCCTTTGCGCGGACAAAGACCAGCAGCAAAGCGTAGACCAACACCAGCCAGGCCCGGTAATACACCGACTCCAGAGGCAACGCCGCCAAGGCGGGCCGGGCCAGCAGATCAATGACCCACCGCAGATAGCGGGCCAGGACGGCGAAGGGGAGGGCCAGCACAGCCGCCGGTCCGGGCAGGACGACGGCCAGCGCCCCCGCCCCCAATCCGCCCAGGAAGAGAAACCCGATGGCCCACAGGGTAAGCAGGTTGGACAGGGGCGAGATGAGGGAGATCATATTGAAATGCACCGCCACCAGGGGGATGGTAAGAACCGAGGCGCCCAAGGTGGCGGACAGAGTGGAAATCACAAAGTATGCAGCCGCCCGCAGCAGTTTCATCCCAAAATGCTTGGGTCTGGACAGCTTGTCCATGTGAAAGTACCGCAGCAGCCAGTCCTGAACCCGGTCGGACACCAGCAGGATACCCGCCACTGCCGCAAAAGACAGCTGAAGTCCGATGTGAGAGGCGGAAAAGGGATTGACCCCCAGCAGCAGAAGCAGGGCCAGGGCCAGTGAGGTGGGACCGTCCCGTTCCCGGTCCAGCAGAGGGGCCAGCTGGAGCATCAAAATCATCACCGCCGCCCGGAGTACGGACGGCGTATTTCCCGCAATGCCGCAGAACAGCACCACCCACAATATGGTACACACGGCGGCAGACCGTCTTCCCCGGCCCAGCAGTGCGGTGAGCAGGCTGGCTAGAAAGGCCAGGTGCATGCCGGACACCGCCACCGTATGGCTCAGGCCGGTGCGCTCCAGCGAGGTGGTAAATTCGTCGGTGAGGTTATCCCGGTTGCCCGTCACCAATGCCTTGACAAAGCCGGCCTCCTCCTCCGGGAAGGCGGCGTCGATTCCTGTTTTCAGGGCCCTGGAAACCCAGGCGGCAAAATACCGGGGCGGGACATGGTCCAGCTGCTCCGCCTCCAGCCGGCCATAGGCCTGGGCCCGGAGGAAAATCCCCTTCGCCGTGTAGTAGGTAATCTTCTCCCCGGCAAAGGTGCTCTCCCCTAATGTGCAATGAGCAATGGTCTCAATCCGGTCTCCGGGGCGCAGGTCCGCCCCCTGGTCGTCCGTGTACAGGATGGCGGACACCTTCACCCAACTGCCTGTTTCCGCCTGAATCAACACGGTATAGCCGCCGTAAGTCCCCTCCTGGGGCCAGTCGGCCACCGTGGCGGTCAGGCGGACGGTACAGTCATCCAAGTCCTGGGCAGGCCGGAAAAACACAGCCATATACAGGGCCGTCCACAGAAAGCCGCAGGCCAGCCCGGACAGAATGAGCAGAGCCCGGGTCCGGGCGCGGCTTTTCTTCCAGAGGGGCAGTCCCAGCAGCAGCGCAATAACAGCCAGTCCCCCGCCCAGCGGCAGCAGCCAGCCGTCCAGCCCGCCGTAGATATCCAAAAAGACCGCAACGGCAAAGGAGAAGGCAAAGGTAGCCAGTACACGCATGTCTTCTCCTCCCTCCCTTGATTGTTCCCGTCTCAGCGTACCATGTTTTTGGGGAAAATGCAAGTAGGGGCTCGACGACCTCGGTGCATCGCTTGACCGGAGCAGCGACATGTCCAGTGGTCACGTCCTGCATGAATCTGCCTGTCATTTTGAAGATTGTGATAAACATCCGCCCTACTTGCCAATCCCGGGAAAATATGCTAGAATCAATCCAATTTCCGAAGGGAGACCTCTGCCATGACCGATTATTTTCATTTAACTATTGACCGGGACCGCCTGCTGTCCCTGTCCACCCTGGGGCTGGCCCACCTGGGGGACGGGGTATATGAGCTAATGGTCCGCTCCTGGCTGGTGCTCCACGGCAAGGCCAAGGCCAAGGACCTCCACCGGGCCACGGTAAAATACGTGGCCGCCCCCGCCCAGGCGGAGCGGTTTGAACGCCTCAGGTCTCTGCTCACCCAGGAGGAGGAGGATGTCTTCCGCCGGGGCCGGAACACCGACCCACACTCCGTCCCCAAGGCGGCCAGCCGAGCCCAGTACCAGACCGCCACCGGCCTGGAGGCCCTCTTCGGCTGGCTGTACCTCCAGGGGAGGGCGGAGAGGCTGAATGAACTGTTTGCCGCAATGATGGAAGAAACCCTGTAGAGGCAGAGATCATCCGCCCACAGGATGCCAAGTAATCCTGCCATGGAAACGGGCGGCTATTACCCGCCCCCACAAACAACTCCAAGAGGTGATTTCAATGCCTTTAGACGCGCTGTGCCTGTCGGGCGTCATCCATGAACTGAATACCGCCCTGGCTGGGGCCAGGGTGGACAAGATCTACCAGCCGGGACGGGACGAGGTGGTACTGGCCCTGCGCGCTCCAGCGTCGGGCAACGTGCGGCTGCTGCTGTCGGCCAACCCGGCCCACCCCCGGCTTCACCTGACCACCCTGCCTCTGGAAAACCCGGAAAAGCCCCCCATGTTCTGTATGCTGCTGCGCAAGCACATGTCCGGGGCCCGGCTGCTGGAGATTGTCCAGCCCCCTCTGGAGAGGGTGGCCGCCCTGCGCTTTGAGGCGCTCAACGAGCTGGGTGACCGGGTGGAACGCCGTCTCATCCTGGAGGCCATCAGCCACAAAACCAACCTCCTTCTGCTGGACGGCGAGGGCCGCATCCTGGACTGCATCCGCCACACCGGGGGCGACGTCACCGCCGGCCGGGTACTTCAGCCAGGGATGTTCTACCGGCTGCCTCCAAGTGTTGACAAGGAAAATCCCCTTACAGCAGATCGGGAGAACCTGGAGCAGCTGCTGTCCGCCGCCCCGGAGCAGGCCCAGGCCGACAAGTGGCTGCTGGACACTTTTGGCGGGCTGTCCCCCCTGGTCTGCCGGGAGCTGGCCTACCGGGCCGGGGACGCTACTGACATCCGGCTCAACGCTTTAGGCCCCAAGGGTCAAAAGCGGCTGCTGGACTGTTTCGAAGAACTGCGGAATTCCGTAAAGGAAAAACACTTTATGCCAAAAATGGTGCTCATGGATGGCCGGCCCCGGGACTTCACCTTCCTGCCGGTGGGGCAGTACGAGGGGGCCGCCCAGGTGGAGGGCTGGCCTGCTTTCTCCCCCATGCTGGACGCCTTCTTTGAGCAGCGGGAGCGGCAGGACCGGATTCGCCAGCGGGGGCAGGACTTAATCAAATCCGTCACCAATGCCCGGGACCGCACCGCCCGGAAAATTGCCAACCAAGAGAAGGAGCTGGCCGCTACCAAGGACCGGGACCGGCTGCGGCAGCTGGGCGACATCGTCACCAGCAATTTTTATCAGATGGAAAAGGGCATGGCCCGTCTACGGGCGGCGGACTTCTACGACCCGGAGGGGAAGGAGATTGAGATCAAGCTGGATCCCCTCCTCACCCCTCAGCAGAACGCCGCCAAGTACTACAAGGACTACAACCGGGCCAAAAAGGCAGAGGAGATGCTTACCATCCAGCTGGAAAAAGGCCGTCAGGAGCTGGACTATCTCAACAGCGTGCTGGAAAACATCTCCCTGGCCGAGGGCGAGAGAGACCTGTCCGAGATTCGTCAAGAACTGGCGGACACCGGCTATCTCCGCCGTCCCGGAAAGGCCAGGGATCGGGGGAAGCGGGTTACCTCCAAGCCCATGGAATTTATGTCAACCTCCGGACTGCGTATCTCCGTGGGCAAGAACAACAGCCAGAACGACCTTCTCACCTGCAAACTGGCCGGGAAGGGGGACATCTGGTTCCACACCCAGAAAATCCACGGCTCCCACGTCATCCTGTGGACCGAGGGGGGCCAGCCCGACCTGCAAAGCCTGAACGAGGCAGCCGTTTTGGCCGCCTGGTTTTCCCAGGCCCGGGACAGCAGCAAGGTGCCGGTGGACTACACCCCGGTGCGTTATGTCAAAAAGCCCGGGGGCGCCCGGCCCGGCATGGTAATCTACACCACCTATGAGACCGCCCAGGTCACCCCCGACGGGGAGCTGGCGAAAAGACTTAGAGTCAAATGACACACGGCTGTCCCCCTATGGGACAGCCGCTTAATTTTTCCAGTTTTCTGCCGATATACCAATATATCACCCCACAAAGGAGCGGATTAAACAATGGATATTACATTCAACCCCCAGGCCGGTCAGATTTCTCCCATGCGGACAGCCCGGTTCGCCGCACCTGAGAAAGAGGAGGTCCAGGCCGCCGGGCAGTCTCAGGACATAATGGAAATTTCTCACGATGGCCAGCGTGCCACTGCGGAAGCGCCGGATTTTGACCATCGCTGGGAAAAGCTGGATACCTCTCTGCGCGGCATGACCAAGGATGAATTTATGTCTGTGGTCCAGGAGCAGCTGGGCGAGCAAAAGCTGGAGGTCAACTGGAACGCCACCGTGGACCCGGACGGCCAAATCTGGTGCAAAAGCTACTTCGACTCCTTAGTTTCTCAAGTCACGGAATTTCGTGCCACCGCCGAGAACACCATCAAGGAATACTACGCCGGCGCCTATCAAGAAGCGCTGAACAGTCCTCTGGGGCGGGACCTGCCCAGCCAGCTGAATTTTATTGCCGCCAAATACCAGTGCTCCTGGACTGACTACTTCGACGCCAGTATGCCGGCGGGCGAGCGGCAGTGGACCTACACTCAGGTGCGGGCCATGCTCACCGGCAGCGGCCTGCGTCTCAACGACCCCTACGCCTTGAAGGGCATCCACATCCCCACCGACGAAGAGACTGCCAAAAACGCCAGGCAGGCCGCCGACGATACAATCAGCGCATTGGTTCGACAGGCCAAGGAGAAATAGCGAAAACCGCCCAATCGGGCGGTTTTATTGCTCAAATTCCCCTCCACGCTCCTGAAAGAACTGCCAGTAGGCCCGTACATTCTCCAGCTCAGTCCAGGGGCGGGACCGGACGGGAACGCTGTCCAGGTCATAAATCTTGGCCTCTCTCATGGCCAGCAGGAAGGGTGAATGGGTAGATATTACGAACTGACAGCGGTAAAATCGGACCGAGTCCTCCAAAAAGCCCACCAGTTCCCGCTGGAGTCTGGGGGACAGGCTGTTCTCCGGCTCGTCCAGCAGGTACAGTCCGCCCTCCTGGATTTCCTTGGTAAAAAAGGCAAAGGCGCTCTCCCCGTTGGACTTCTCCACCACGTCGTTCATCACCCGGTCCCGTACGTACCGGGAACCGGTGTGCCGCTGGGCGTCCACCACCTGGCGCAGTCTGTCCACGTCCTCCATGGAACGCATCTGGAAGCTGGCGTACCGGGCCCCGGTATACTCCTTCAGCAGCTCCTTGCGCCGGTGGTCGATGTTCTCGTTCATATACCGTAAATCGAGGAGATAATCAAATACGTCGTCGCTGGTGATGACCCGGCTGCTCTCCCTGGCCTGCCGGAATCTTGGGGCGGTCTCCGCCCGGCACAGTTCCATATAGTCCTCAAAGAAGGCGCTGCGGTTGAACACCGTCCCCCGGCGCAGGCCCAGCTTTTCCCCCATCAGGTTCAGGATGGTGGTCTTGCCGCTGCCGTTGCCTCCGCAGAGAATGGTAATGGGTTCCATCTCCAGAGTGGGAAGGGCCCGGTTCAGAAAAATCCCAAAGGGATAGCGACTGGTGTAACAGGTGCGCTTGTTTTCAAAGTTTTGGGCCAGGAAGTTTGCCTCAGTCCCCTCGCTGGGGATGGAGAAACGGGTTAGGTAGGTCATGACGGCTCCTTTTGTAAAAGGGCGGCCCATTGGGCCGCCCTCCTCTGTATTACTGCTTGCTCTTGATATACTCGTCGATGGACTTGGCAGCGGACTTGCCCGCGCCCATGGCCAGGATGACAGTGGCGGCGCCGGTAGCGGCATCACCGCCGGCAAAGATGGCGGGACAGGAAGTACATCCGTTCTCGTCGGCTGCCACACAGCCCTTTCTGTTCTTCTCCAGTCCGGGGGTGCCCTCATAGCTCATGGGGTTGGGCTGGGTGCCCAGCGCCATGATAACGGCGTCCACCTCCATCTTGAACTCGCTGTCCGGGATAGCCATGGGGCGGCGGCGTCCGGAGGCGTCGGGCTCGCCCAGCTCCATCTTCACGCAGGTAATGGACTGTACCTGGCCCTTCTCGTCGCCCTCAATGGACACAGGATTGGTGAGCAGGTCAAAGACAATGCCCTCCTGCTTGGCGTGGTGGACCTCTTCCACACGAGCGGGGAGCTCTGCCTCGGAACGGCGGTAGACAATATGGACATCGGCCCCCAAACGCTTGGCGCACCGGGCGGCGTCCATGGCCACATTGCCGCCGCCTACCACGGCCACCTTCTTATTGCGGAGTACGGGGGTGGCGGCACCTTCCTTGTATGCCTTCATCAGGTTGATACGGGTGAGGTACTCGTTGGCGGAGTAGACGCCCACCAGGCTCTCGCCGGGAATCTTCATAAACATGGGCAGGCCTGCGCCGGAGCCGATGAAGACGGCCTCAAAGCCCTCCTGCTCAAACAGCTCCGTGATGGTGAGCACCTTGCCGATGACCATGTTCAACTCGATCTTGACACCCATTTTCTCCAGCTTTTCCACTTCCCGCTTGACCACAGACTTGGGCAGACGGAACTCGGGGATACCGTAGCTGAGTACGCCGCCGGCTACGTGGAAGGCCTCAAAAATAGTGACTTCATAGCCCATGCGGGCCAGCTCACCGGCGCAGGTCAGACCGGCGGGGCCGGACCCGATCACTGCCACCTTGTGACCGTTGCTGGGGACGGGCTCCACCTTATCCGTGATGCCCCGGAACGCGGCCCAGTCGGCCACAAACCGCTCGATGCGGCCAATGGCGATGGGCTCGCCCTTGATGCCTCGAACACACTTGCCCTCGCACTGGGTCTCCTGGGGGCAGACCCGACCGGAGATGGCGGGCAGGGCGTTGGCGTTGGAGAGGATCTCATAAGCCCCGGCGATATCGCCGTCGGCCACCTTGCGGAGGAAATCGGGGATGGGAATGCCCACCGGACAGCCGCTGACACAGGGCTTATTGACACAGCTCAGGCAGCGGTCGGCCTCGTTCATGGCCGCGCCAGTAGAATAGCCCAGGGCCACCTCTTTAAAGTTCTTGACACGGTTGGCCGGATCCTGGTCCCCCATAAGAGTCCGTACATTCTGCATATTAGCCATTCATGGCACCTCCTCCCAGGCGGCAGAGATGCTTCTCGCGCGCCTTGGTCTCCTGTTCCAGATAGGTTGCGTTGCGGGCGATTACTTCGTCAAAGTCCACCTTGTGGCCGTCAAAATCGGGGCCGTCCACGCAGGCGAACTTCACCTCGCCGCCCACTGTGAGGCGGCAGCAGCCGCACATTCCCGTGCCGTCGATCATGATGGGGTTCATGCTCACGGTGGTGGGAATGTTGTACTTTTCGGTGAGTTTGCAGGCAAACTTCATCATCAGCAGAGGGCCGATGGCAAACACGTGGTCAAATTTGACACCGCTCTCAATCAGATTCTCTAGCTTTCCAGTGACAAAGCCGTGGTAGCCGTAGGAACCGTCGTCGGTGCAGATATGCAGGTCGGTGCAGGCCTCGGACATTTCCTCCTCCAGGATGACAATATCCTTGGTCTTAAATCCGCCGATCAGGTCCACTTGATTGCCGGCCTGGTGTAGGGCACGGGCTACCGGCAGCGCGATGGCGCAGCCCAGGCCGCCACCCAGAACAGCCACCCGACCCAGATCCTCCACCTCGGTCGGCTGGCCCAGGGGGCCCACAAAGTCCTGGAGACAGTCGCCCTCATTCAGCAGGTCCAGGGCCATGGTGGTGCCGCCAATCTTCTGATAGATGACGGTGACCAGACCGTCCACCGCGCTGGAGATGGTCAGAGGAATCCGCTCTCCCTCCTCGTCCACCCGCAGGATGATGAACTGACCTGCCTTGGCCTTGGCGGCCACCAGCGGCGCATACACTGAAATTTGTCCAATTTCAGGGGTCAGCGCCTTCTTTTTCGCAATTTCGTACTTCTTCACTGTTTCTCCTCCTGTCAGAGTTCTTCCTTTTTGCATCGCAGAATATTGCCAGCGGCCCCGCCGCACAGATCACATCGTTTTCTTTTTCCCATAGCGCCGCCGCCGGTGGGCGTAGCGCAGGGCGCGGATCACGAAAAACGCCAGAATGGCGGCCGCCGCCAACACAATCAGCGTCACGACGGTGATCCAGTTGGGGTCCTTCACCAACTCCACCGGATTCCAGCTACGGCTGACATCTTTCCGGCCATCGGGCTTGGCGTATCGGCTGGGAACCCCCTCCTCCCCGAAGCTCTGGAGGTAGGCCGCCAAAGCATACCACTCCTTGATCTCGTTGCCGTTCTCATCCCGAAGGATACAGGTTTCCAGGCTGGCAACCGGGCTGCCGTCCGCCATTTTTGGCTCCAGAGACAGCAGGCCAAAGGATTTATCCTTCACCGTGCCCAGCATCTGGGCGGAGTACATGCCGGTAACCACACGGTAGAGCCGTTCATCCTCCAGCTCGTGGTAGGTTCGGTCGGTATGGGTAATCGTATAAGCATACTCATTGGCCTGCTCTCCCCCGCCCAGAACAGGCGCGGGTTCTGTCCGGCGGTTCTCCTGTACAAGCCGAATATCCGTCACCCGGCTAAAAAACATTCGGTGGGTGTTGAAGGAGTAGTCGACACCCGCCATATACAACTGGGCGGCGGGCATGAGAGGGGTCACCGAGGCGTCCACCTCGGCGATGGCCCTTAGCTCCTTGCCGGTGAGGTACACCCCTACCAGGGGAAAGCCGGAGGTGCCGTCACCTCCCACCCCCATGGACAGCACGTCAAAGGCCATGGAGGTGGTGATCTCTCCTGTCGCAATAGGAGCGCGGAGCACCCCATCCGCTGTGACAGTGACAGTTGGAACATCGGGGGCGTCCTTCTCCAGGTTGTTCACCGCCCATAGGAAGGAATCGGCTACAAGCTCCCCCAAGGCGTTGCCCGCCTGAATTCCAGAGGCCGGGGTAGGCAGATCAAAGCCGGATACGGTAAGCACTTGGTCATAGGTCAGGCCGTAGGGGGCCAGGTAGCTGCCTCCCACCAGCCCCTTCCACCGGTTCACCATGGCGGTGATCTCTGGGGCGTCTGGGAGGGATTTGTCAATAGGAGTCAGGTGGTAATCGGACAGGGTCTTTCCTCCGCTCTCGGTCCAGGTAATGGTGATGGAACCCAGATTTTCACAGTAGGGCCCGGCGGAGACGATATAGGTGTCGTTGACAACGATGGGCTCAGCCAGCGTGGTGTGGGTATGTCCGGAGACAATCAGGTCAATGCCCTCCACCTTACCGGCCAGCTGCTCATCCTCAGACAGCTTCTTTTTTTCATTGGTCCCGGCGTGGGACAAACAAATGATAAACTGGGCCCCTTGCTCCTCCAGGGCGTCCACACACCGCTGGGCGGCGCTCACCATATCCTCCAGCGCAAAGCCGGAGGAGGGGGCGCAGGAGTCGGAATCCGTCCCCATCAGTCCAAAGATCCCGTAGGTGACTCCTCCCCGTTCCAAGAGCATATAGTCCTGAACGCCGTAGGCCGCCATTGCCCGCTGGATATCCAGCCGCCTGGGATTGTCAGCGGCCGGCTTGTAGTTGGCCATCAGAAGGGCGGGTGTTCTCTCTCCGCTGTCCACCACTGCGTTGAGCATCTCGGCAAAGCCGAGACCGGTGTGGTCAAATTCGTGGTTGCCCACAGCGGCGGCATCATATCCCAGGGCGCCCATGGTGCGCAGCTCCGCCCCCTGGGTGGTGTACAGCGTTTGAATCAGTGATCCGATAGAGAAGTCTCCCCCATCCAGGGTCAAGGCTTCCGGATGGCTTCTCCTCTCCCGGTCCAGGGCGGTCTTCAGCCGGGCGTAGCCCCCCGACTCGCCACCCTGTCCGTCGGACTGGGGCAAAAAGTGGGAGTGGAGGTCGTGGGTAAAGAGAACCGTGGTGGTATGCTCTCCTGAAGACGCCGCCACGGCCAGGGAACACAACAACATAACCGTCAGCAGAAAAGCAAAAGCACGGCGCTTCACACACGACACCTCCTAACATCTTTCACTGAATCACATCAAATTGAACAGGGCGGTAAAACAGCTCCCGTATCCTTTGCGGATTACTGGTCTGGCCCAGCACCCACATCAGTTTGGTGGCGGCGGCCTCCAGGGTCATGTTGTAGGCCTCCATCAGCTGAAATCGCTCCTTCACCTGCTGGCCCACCTGATAGACCGACATATCGCTGCCCTCATAGGGCACCTGGGTCATCATGACAATGGTCTTTCCGGCGGCCAGCCACTCCTCCATGGCCTGGGCCAGGGGACCCTTCTCCCCGCCGGGCAGGCCGCCCACCCCAAAGGACTGGAGAATCACCGCCTGGTAGCTGTCTTTCAGCAACTCCAGGGCGTCCGCCCCCATGCCGGGGATGAGGGTAAGCAGCAGCACCCTGTCCTCCAGCTTGTCGTAGAAGGTGGGCTCCGCCCCATAGGCGTAGGGCCTGGGGGCCAGGTATCGGATCAGCCGGCCGTCTCGGATGACCGCCCTCTCCGGATAGTCCACACAGGAAAAGGCGTTAAAGCTCTTGCTTCTCTCCTTTCGGGCCCGGGTGCCCAAAATCACTCTGCCGTCAAAGACCAGACTCACATCATGGGAGTCCCGGTCCACGGCGTAGAGGAAGCTATCGCACAGATTCCGTCGGGCATCGGTGTCGTTGAGGGCAATAGACTTCTGGGAACCTGTGACTACGATGGGCTTGGGGGAATCCTGAATCAGGTAGGACAGGGCGGCGGCGGTATAGGCCATGGTGTCGGTGCCATGGGTGATGACAAAACCACTGTAATCCTCATAGTTTTTCTGGATGGCCGCCGCCATCTCCAGCCAGTGGGCGGGCCCCACATTGGTGCTGTCCAAATTCATCAGCTGTACGGCCTCTACCTGACACAGCTCCCCCACAGCGGGGACGTGGCTCAAAATCTCCTCCGAGGTAATCGCGGGACTGAGACCATGTCCGGTCTCCATGGAGGCGATCGTACCCCCAGTGGCCAGCATCAGAATGCGTTTCATGTTCTCTCTCCTTACAGGCACTGCAAATATTTCCCATACAGGGTCATAGACAGCTCGTCCCCAATCCTATGGACCTGCTCCTCGGTGATCCATCCCTCATAGAGAGCCAGTTCCTCCAGGCAGCCCACATAGCGCCCGGTGCTGTCCTGAATGCGCTTGATGGTGTCACTGGCAGCCAGCAGGCTGTCGGCGGTGCCGGCGTCCAGCCAGGTGAAATTTTTCTCCAAGGGGATCACCTGAAGCTGACCCCGGCGCAGATACTCCAGATTCACGTCGGTAATCTCCAGCTCTCCCCGGGCGGAGGGCTTCAGGTGGTTGGCGATCTCCATCACCTGGTGGTCGTAGAAATACAGGCCAGGAATAATATAGTTAGACTTGGGATAGCGGGGCTTCTCCTCAATGGAGATGGCCTTCCCCTCTTTGTCAAACTCCACCACACCGAAGGGGCGGGGATCCTCCACCCAATAGCCGAACACGGTGGATCCCCTGTCGTTAGCGGCGGCCCGCTTCAAAGTCGCAGCCAGGGTGGGGGCATAGAAGATATTGTCCCCCAGCACCAGACACACCCGGTCGTTGCCCACAAACTCCTGACCGATCAGCAAAGCGTCAGCAATACCTCGGGCCACCGGCTGCTCGGCGTATTGAATACGCAGGCCGTACTGCTCCCCGTTTCCCAGAAGGGTGTGGAAGGTAGCTGTCTCATCCGGAGGGACGATGATCATAATGTCTGAAACACCCGCCTGCATCAGGATGGCGATGGGATAGTAGATCAGCGGCTTGTCGTACACCGGTAGCAGGGGTTTGCACACCGGCTTGGTCATGGGATACAGACGGGTCCCCTTCCCCGCCGCTAAGACGATACCTTTCATAATCGATTCTCCTGTCCGGCGAAACGCCGTCCTCTCAATACAACGTGTACAGCTGTAGGTATTATATAATTTTATCATAGAACGGCTCCCTTTTCAAGAAAGAACTGTCCAAAACTATCACAACCGGCGGGGCCAAAAGGTCCCGCCGGTTGTTTAAGTTGGTCAAATTGAGAAGACGGACAGCGATCAGGCTGCGGCGCTCTTCTTGGCGCCCATACGCTGGAAGACGATCACGCCGCCCACGACCACCAGACCGAACACGTCGGTAAGGGTGCCGGGGATCATCATGCACAGGCCGCCTGCGGCGATGAGTCCCCGGAACAGGGGGTTCATGGGCCGATACAGGAAGCCGTTCAGGGCCGCGGCCACGCCGAACAGACCCAGCAGCGAGGTCACACAGATCTGAATAACCTGGATCACCATCATCGCCGTGGAGGTACCCGCCTCAAACTGGAACAGCATGGCGGGATTCATGGCGAAGATGTAGGGCACAATGAAGGCAGCAATGGCCAATCGGGTGGCGTTGAAGGCCGTCTTCATAGGCGGAGCCTTGGCGATGGCAGAGCCAGCGTAAGCGGCCAGGGCCACGGGGGGCGTAATGTCGGCCACGATGCCGAAATAGAACACGAAGAAGTGGGCGCAGATCATGGGGATGCCGATGGCATCGTTCATCAGGATGGGAGCGCAAGTGGAGGCCATAATGCAGTAGTTGGCGGTGGTGGGCACGCCCATACCAAGCACGATACAGCAGATCATGGTGAGGAACAGGGCGATGAGAGCCTGCCCACCGGACACCCGAACGATGGCGGTGATCAGCTTGGAGGCCAGGCCGGTGGTGGTGATGCAGCCAGCGACCAGACCGGCCATGGCGCAGGCAGCGGCCACACTGATTGTACCCTTGGCGCCGGCTTCCAGGGCGTCAAAGAACTTGCTCACGGTGATATTGTCGCTCTTGTCCGGGTTTTTGGTCACATTGTTAACAATATTGGTGATAATACCCACCGCGATGGTAACAATGATAGCAATGGTGGCAGAGGACTGCATAGTGCGCTTACCGGAGGACACCAGCCAAACCAGCACCACCAGGGGCAGCAGCAGGTAAATCTTGGGCATCAGGGTGCCGATCTTGGGCAGCTGGTCCCGGGGGATGCCCTTCAGACCCAGCTTTTTGGCCTCCAGATGGACGGCGATGAAGATGCCGGTGAAGTAGAGGACGGCGGGCAGGATGGCCAGCAGGGCGATCTTGCCGTAGGGCTCGCCGGTGTACTCCGCCATGAGGAAGGCGGCGGCACCCATAATGGGAGGCATGATCTGACCGCCGGTGGAGGCAGCGGCCTCCACCGCGCCGGCAAACTCGGGCTTATAGCCCGTCTTCTTCATCATGGGGATGGTGATGGAACCGGTGGTGACGGTGTTGCCCACTGAGGAACCGGACACCATGCCGCACAGGGCGGAGGACAGCACGGCCACCTTGGCGGGACCACCGGAAGCGGAACCGGCCACCGAGTTGGCCAGGTTGATAAAGAAGGTAGAAATTCCCGTCCGTTCCAGAAATGCTCCGAAGATGATGAACAGCACAATGTACTTGGCACACACGTTGATGGGGGCGCCCAGCAGGCCGTTCAGCGTGTAGAACAGGTCGTAGAGGGCCTTGTCGTACTTGATGCCCGCACCGAAGGGCAGGAAGGTGTACAGCATCAGCGCACCCACCACACACAGAATGGGCAGACCCACGCAGCGGCGGCACAGCTCTACCAGAGACAGGATCACCACCACGGCCAGAATACACATCACAGGGTTCAAGGTGACCTTACGGGCCTGGACCACAATGATGCTCTCGTACACGTAGGAGCAGTAGAGAAGCGGGATAACGCCCGCCAGCATAAAGACGGCGTCATACCAGGGGAAGGAATTGACCTTTACATTTCCCTTTTTGATGGGGTAGGTCAGGTAACCCAGCACCAGCATCATGGCCAGGAAGTTGTACAGGCGCACATTCTGAGCGGCCTGGCTGAACAGGGTCACGTACATGCAGTACAGGGAGATCAAAACCGCGATGGACTTCACCACCAGTTTGGGTATGCCCTCCCAGACCCGGGTGTTGGACTCTCGGTCATACTTTTTCATGACCTCGTCCAGATCGGCCTCTGTTCCAACCTCCGCGTCCACCGACTTGGCCTCTAGTTCCAGTCTGTCTTTTTCATTGGATCCCATAGAATTCTCCTTTCTTCTCTCCATATCAGCCGCGAAGCAGATATATCGACATTCCGCCAAATACAGATATATCCGCTCCGCGGAATTGCGCACTGAAAAGGAAGCGGCTGCGGCGGTACCAGCCCGCCGCAGCCGCCTGGCTTACGCTAAGGGGAACTTCACAGCGTCTGCTTACTGCACAGTGATGCCCTTGTCGGCAAAGTAAGCCACGGCGCCGGAATGATAAGGCACGGCGGTAACAGAGGAGGCGAACTCCAGGTCCAGCTCCTTGGCCTTGTCGTGGCCCAGGGTGCCGATGTTCTCAAACACGCCGTACAGGAAGTTGTACACGTCGGCGTCAGACACGTCGTTGCGGGCGATGACAACAGCGCCCACAGCCACGGTGGTCACATCCTCGGGAGTGCCGTAGGCGTCCTTGGAGATGACGTTCTTGCTGTAGTAGGGGGAGGCAGCGATCAGCTTCTCAATATGCTCGTCGTCCAGGCTGACCAAGTACACGTCGCGAGAGGCGGCCAGAGTGGTGACAGCGGTGGTGGGGGCGCCGGCAACCACGAAGGCGGCGTCGATCTTGCCGTCCTGGAGGTTCTCAGCGGAATCGCCGAAGGACAGGTACTGGGGCTTGATATCCTTCTCTACGTCCAGGTCATAGGCGGCCAGCACGTCGACTGCGTTGAAGTATACGCCGGAGCCCTGGTCACCGACGGAGACGGACTTGCCCTTCAGGTCGGCAACGGTCTTGATGTCGGGGTTCAGGGTAACGATCTGGACCTGCTCCATATACAGAGCGGCCACGGTGGAGAAGCTGTCGATCTTGGTGTCGAACAGGCGCTCGCCGTTGTAGGCATAGGCCATAACGTCGGACTGCACGAAGCCCAGCTGAGCGTCGCCCAGGTCCATGTTCTCAATGTTGGCCTTGGAGCCGCCGGAGGGAACCGCGGTGACGGTGGTGCTGGTGGTCTCGCCCACTTTGCCGCCCAGAACGCCGCCAAAGCCGTAGTAGGTGCCCTGGTCGCCGCCGGTGGTGAAGGTCAGGCTGGTGCCGCCGTCCTTGGCGGACAGGCCGCCGCTGGGCTGCTGGCTGACGGAGCCGGCAGGTGTGCTGACTGCGGGATTGCTGGCCTCGGGTTTGCTGGCGGAGCCGCTGGGCTTGTTACCGCCGCCGCAGGCAGTCAGCGCCATAGTCATGACCATGGCAAAAGAGAGCGCAAGGGCTAATTTCTTCTTCATGTTTTCTTTCCTCCATTTTCAGATTGGCACTGTTCTTCCAGGATGGAAGAACGAAAAGCCCGGTCGGGCTTTTGCCATTATAAATCACAGGCTACATCACAGCCTGCGGTTTTATTATATTACATTTCCCCTTAAAAAGCAAGCTGTTTTTTCCCGTACTCAAACCTGCGGCGGCACAGGCGCAGGAGTCCCGTGTTCCCCGGCCACATCCGGCCAGCCGGCGTCTACGCCTCCACACTGATCTTCGGAGGCGGGGCGGGCGGGGCGGCGGCAGCGGCGTACTGCTCAACTGCGGCGTCCACTGGGACCTGGGTGCTCTCACTCAGCTGCCTCATCTGCTCTCTCAGCTCCAGCCTGGCGGCGGAGAGCTGGCCCTGAAGACGGTTGTCAATCTCCGCCTCCCGCAGGTAGCCCGATTCCCGGAGTATCCGCTGGGTTTGGCGGTTTTTCAGCTGATGACGCAGGCGCTTGGCCTGTCTGGTGCGCTTCTCCTTCTCCAGCCGGGCCTGGCGTTTGGCGGTGAGATTCTCCTGGGAGATCTCCCGCTTCTTCCGCCCCGCCCGGTTCACCGCCTTCTGCAGCTGGTTGATGGCTGCCTGAATGCGGTCGGCATTCTCGCTGTCGGTGCGCTTGGCTGCCCGCAGCTGGGCGATCTGCCGCCGGGCATAGCCGGAGGCGGCATCCACATCCCCCAGACTCCTGGCCCGGGCGAGCCTGGAGTAGGCGATCATGGCCGCGTCGCCGTAGCGGCGGCTGTTCTGGGGAATTTTAAACATTTTTTCCCTCTCCGCCACCTTCTCCCTGGCTTCCTTCATCATCTCAGCCAGGTCGGGCCGGCTCTCCTGCTCCTCGCGCAGGGTACGGGCCAAAGTCTTCTCCTCCGTCCCGCCCGCTTTCCAGGCACTTCCGCCCACTCCGGACACACTCATACCGCTCATTGTACTCCCCCCTATTATTGTCTATATCGACCAATATCAGAGGGGAAATAACCGCTTTTTCTGAATCTTTTTTCACTTCTCTTCAAAAGGCAGCCTCACCTTTTGAATCACTCCAATAATCTGGCCTGACAGCACCACCGTCACCACCGACCAACCGATTCTGCTCAGCGGGATGTAGCTGACGGACAGGGCCAGCACGATAAAGTCGGACAGCAGATAGACCCACTGAATGTTCCAATGGGTCACATGAGAGACACACATCGCCAGGGCGTCGTCCCCGCCGGTGGCACCCCCCACCCGGACGCACAGCCCGGCTCCAACCCCCACGAAGACCGCCCCCAGCACCGACGCGGCCAGCGGCAGCTCCGCCAGCCCGGGCCACAGGGGCGGAAACTGCTCCAGGACCCGGTAGGTCAGGGAAAAGCCCGCCGCCGAGATGGCGGAGTAACCGATGAACTCCCGGCCCAGCAGCTTCCAGCCTGCCGCATAGCACGCAGCGTTCATCACAAACCCGGACACCGCCGGCGAGATGTGCAGCCAATTCTCCAGCAGCAGTGTCATGCCCAGCACACCCCCCTCCGTCACCCCGGAAAAGGAGTGGACATGGTACAGTCCAAAGGCCAGAAAGGCGCTGCTCAGCAGAGCAATTACGCAGGATATCGGTTTCAATTCATAACAATCCTCCCTTTATCGCAATTTGAAAGGACCGCCGCCCTGTCGGGCAACGGTCCCGCGTTTTAATTCTGATCCCAGTTGTGGTAGACGTTCTGCACGTCGTCGTTCTCTTCCAGCAGGTCGATAAGCTTCTCCATGTTCTTGATCTCGCCCTCATCAGTGAGGGTGACATAATTCTGGGGCACCATCTGCACGCCGGCCTCCAGAAAGGTGTAGCCCTTGGCCTCCAGGGCCTCAGTGACAGAGGCGAAGGCATCTGGGTTGGTATACACCTGGAAGACCTCGTCGTCAGCCTGCATATCGTCGGCGCCGGCCTCCAGGGCGTCCATCATAACGGTGTCCTCATCCAGGTCCTCGGCCTCGATGACGATCACGCCCTTCCGGTCAAAGGACCAGGACACGCATCCGGTGGCCCCCAACCCCTTGCCGTACTTGTCCAGCAGGTGGCGCACTTCGGGAGCGGTGCGGTTGCGGTTATCCGTAAGGGCCTCCACAATAACGGCCACGCCGTTGGGGCCGTAGCCTTCGTAGACCACATTCTCGAAGCTGTCGGTATTGCCGGAACCCAGCGCCTTGTCGATGGTGCGCTTGATGTTGTCGTTGGGCATATTGGCCGCCTTGGCCTTGGCGATCACGGTGGCCAGCCGGGAGTTGTTGGCCGGGTCGCCGCTGCCGCCGGTCTTCACCGCCACGATCATCTCACGGGCGATCTTGGTAAAAATCTGGGAGCGCTTGGCGTCCGCCGCCCCCTTGGTCTTTTGTATGTTGTGCCACTTGGAATGTCCGGACATGAATATCTTCCCCTTCTTGTGTAATAGGCGGAGGTATTATACCATTGTTTTACCCGATTTGCAACCCCCGGGCAGGTTTTTTTCAGCCCAGCGCGGCCACTGCCTCTTCAATGGCCCCCTCTTCGGCCTGCATAGCCTTGAGGGTCATATCCAGCAGCTTGTCCAGCTCCCAGCCCAGCAGCTGGGCCCCGTTTGCAATCACGTCTCGGGAGCAGCCGGCGGCAAACTTCTTGTCCTTAAACTTTTTCTTCAGGGACTTCAGCTCCATGTCGGCGGTACTTTTGGAGGGCCGCATGAGGGCGGCTGCGCCGATGAGCCCGGTGAGCTCGTCGCTGGCGTAGAGGACCTTCTCCATCTCGTGCTCCGGTTTAATGTCCACCCGCAGGCCCCAGCCGTGGCAGGCGGTGGCCCGGATGATGGACTCGTCCACCCCGGCCTGTCTCATCAGCTCCTGAGACTTCTCGCAGTGCTCCTCGGGCCACATCTCAAAGTCCAGGTCGTGGAGAAGGCCCACAATAGACCAGAACTCCGCCTCCTCCCCGTAGCCCAGCTCCCGGGCGTACCAGCCCATCACGTTCTCCACCGTAATGGCGTGGCGCAGGTGGAAGGGCTCCTTGTTGTATTGGGTCAGCAGGTCCCAAGCCTGGGAACGGGTCATGGACATAACTATCTCTCCTTATTATTTTGTAGGGGCCGTCCCTCCGGGCGGCCCGTGCCCTCGTATGGAAAAAGGGCCGCCGTGGGCGGCGGCCCCTACACATTATGAACACAAACGAGCCGTTTTGTCAATAGGCCACCACGATGCCGCCGTCATAGGCGTAGACACTGGTGATGCCCCCCGCCTCGGTGATGAGGATGTGGGCAAATTTACACTTGGCCTCCACCATGGCCTTCACCTGAAAGGCCCGTTCCAGACAGTTGCAGTGGCAGATGGCCAAGGTACGACCCACATGGGCGGCATCCGCGGCAATTTTGTCCACCATCTTGCTCAGCGCCTGCTTCACGGTAAGGGCCTGGCCCAGCTTGCAGATTTCTCCCTCGGGGGTGGCCCCCATGAACAGCTTGATCTTCAGCGCCCCGGTGATGACCGCCTGAAGCTTGGTGAGCCGGCCGTTTTTCCGCAGATTCTCCAGACTCTCCAGCACAAAGAGGGTCTGCATCTGGTAGATGAACTGCTCCACCTCGGTGACCACCCGCTTGTAGGGCATCCCGGAGGAGGCCAGCCGGTGGATGGCCATGGCCACCAGCAGCTCCCCGGAAGCGGCGGAACAGGAGTTGAACACATGGACGTT
>CATONV010000022.1 GCA_951801655.1 uncultured Oscillospiraceae bacterium
CCTCGCCGCCGCCGGGGCCGGCATAGACAATAAAGTCCTTCTGGCCCTGGCGCAGGATCTCGTTCACTGTCGCGTAGGGTTTGCGGTTGGTGGTGAAGCCGCCGATGGCAAGAACGTCTCCGTCCTCGACAAACTTCGCCACGGCGTCGTGCATGGAATATACCTTGTTCATAGTAATACCCCCATTACAATTTTTTGGTTCTCTCTTTCTTTGCTGATTGTCAAGGTGCCGTAACGCGCTTTTCTACAGTGGCCATTTTACCACAAATCCTACAATTGGTCTAGCCTGTAATTTAGCATAAAGTTTGCATATCTTGATCTGGCGTGGTATAATGGGAAACAGGTCCAAAACGCACCGGGAACACAGTGCGCAAAAAGCCTTCTTTAATTTAAAAGGAGATGGCATCCGTGAAGCGGGTGACAGAGGATTGTATTTTGCCTGCGGCAAAATACATGCAATAAACAAGGAGGCGATTTCCATTGACAAACGTGGAATTTCACCTGCAATTAAACCACAACGAGACCTGGAACATGAGTCGGCTGCACTTTCACGATCACTGCGAGCTGCTGCTCCCCCTGGTCAGCCCGGGCAACATTTTTGTCAGCGACCAGGTCTACCCTCTGCGCCGTGGAACGCTGTACCTCATCGGGGAAAACACCCTCCACCGCACCATGGCGGAGGGCTTTCACGCCCGATACGTCCTCCACATCAGCAAAAAGGCCCTGGCCCAGCTGTCCTCCCCCCAGACCGACCTGACCCGGTTCTGCAACACCTCTTTCCGTCGGGCGGAGCTGTCCGGAGGGGAAATGACCGAGATTATCGAGCTGTTTCAGGCCCTGGAGCGCAACAAAAACGACGGCTCCTTCGGCAGCGACACCAGGCAGCTGGTGGCTCTTCTCAATCTGCTCATTCGGGTGGCCCCCACCCTGAATGTGGCCACCGCCGGAGAATCCATTCAAAACAAAGATTTTCTCCGGGTGGCGCCCATTCTGGACTACATTCGGGACAATCTGGACCAGCCCCTCGCCCTGGACCAGATCGCCGGGCAGTTTTACATCAGCAAGCACTACCTGTGCCGCATCTTCAAGGCGGCCACCGGCTTCTCCGTTATGGAGTATATCATCTACAGCCGGGTGCTCCGGGCCCGGCAGCTGCTTCAGGAGGGGGTCAGCGTCCAGCGGGCGGGAGAGCTGTCCGGCTTCTCTGACAACTCCCATTTTATCCGCACCTTCGGCCACCTCACCGGCGTTACCCCTGGACGATACGCCAAGGAGTACCAGTCGGGCGACCAGGTTCTTCTCTCCGGAGAGCCCTGACAGGCCTTTTATGTCAACATCCGCAGATTCCCCCTTCCGCACGGACTGGCGGATATTCTCACACCGTAAGGAGGAAACACCATGCGACACCGCACGCTTCTCACCCTGGGCCTCAGTCTGGCCCTCACCCTCTCCCTTGCCCTTCCCGCAACCGCCTACGACTCCGCCCGGCCCGACACCCCCCAGCTCATGAGCGGCGGCGCAGCGGAGAGCTTTTTCGTCGACGGCGGCGGCACCCTGTGGGCCTGGGGCGCCAACGAGTTCGGCCAGCTGGGCGACGGCACCACCCAGGACCGCTCCACCCCCGTCAGAGTGCTGGAGGGGGTTCTCTCTGTGAGCGCCGGGGAGTCCCACACCTACGCCGTCTTGCAGGATAACACCCTCTGGGCCTGGGGGAGAAATGTCAGCGACGCGTTCCCCAATTCCCCAGACCTGGTAAACAGCACCAGACCTGTAAAAATCATGGACGATGTGGCCTCAGCCAGCACTGGAGTGTGTACCCACCTGGCCGTCAAAACGGACGGCACCCTGTGGGCCTGGGGCAAATACGTGGGCGACCGGACCAACCGGCAGCGGTCTGAACCCGTCAAGATCATGGACAACGTGACCGCCGCCTGCACCGGCTTCGGCCACAGCCTGGCTCTGAAGGGGGACGGCTCCCTCTGGGCCTGGGGGCAGAATCACGACGGCGAGGTGGGCGACGGCTCCGGGCGGGAGCGGCCCACCCCGGTCAAGGTGCTGGACAAGGTGGTCTGCATGAGCGCCGGCTACGGCTTCAGCGCCGCCGTGCGCTCAGACCACACCCTCTGGACCTGGGGCCGCAACTGGCAGGGAGAGCTGGCAGACGGCACCATCTGGATCTGGGGGCCCAGCTGGAAATGGGAATCCGATGACCCGGAGGAGAACGCCATACTCCAAGAAACCCTGAGCGCCTGGATTGAAAAATGGGGGCCAGATGTCAGCCGGGATCACTCCATCCCCACCAAGGTGCTGGACCACGTGGTCTCCGTCCACCTGTCCAACAACAACGGTTACGCCCTGCGTGAGGACCAGACTCTCTGGGCCTGGGGGAACAACCACTCGGGCGACGTGGGAGACGGCACCACAGAGGATCGCTTGTCTCCTGTTCTGGTACTCACCGGCGTGGAGGATGTCAGCGTGGGCTGGGACCACGTCCTGGCGCGCAGAACCTTCGGCGCACTTTGGACCTGGGGGTCCAACGTCAGCGGCCAGCTGGGCAATGGAGAGAGTCTATTCTACGGAAACTATGTGCCCCGATTCTCCGCTTTTCCCATTCAGGTAATGGCGGATATCGACACCGGAACCCCCTCTCACGTCTCTCCCGCTGACGGCAGCCGTCCCGCCGCCTGGGCCGCCGCCGCCGTGGACGAGGCCATCGCCTGGGACTTCCTCCCCGTCAGCCTGCGCATCCACTACGATCAGACCATCACCCGGGCCGAATTCTGCTCTCTGGCTGTCCGCCTTTACGAGAGCTGCACCGGCCAGGAGATCGAACAGTCCCAACGGGTCAGCTTCTCTGATACCCAGGATGTCAATGTGGAAAAGGCTGCCGGACTGGGCATCGTCTCCGGCGTGGACGGCGGCGCCTTCAGTCCCGACACCCCCCTGAACCGGGAGCAGGCCGCGGTCATCCTCGCCGGCCTGGCCCGTGTGCTGGACGTCCCCCTCCCCCAGGCCGTCCCCGCCTTTGACGACGCCGACGATATCAGTCCCTGGGCCCGAAGCGCGGTGGGGCAGGTTCAGGCGGCCGGCATTATGAACGGCACGGGAGGCGGCTTCTCCCCCCGGAACACCTACACCAGAGAGCAGAGTGTGGTTACCCTTGTCAACCTGTTCCACCTGCTGACCGGGGAACAAACTGGCTAAGAACACAAATTTTCCCGCCCACGGCCGCGCCGCCTATGACGTTTATCCCTTTACGCCCGGCCCTCCCTGTGATATAATGCCAAAAGTTTAACTGTAAAGGAGAGGATCCTCCATGGTAAAAGTGAATGAAAACTTCCTCAAGCTGCCCGGCAGCTACCTCTTCTCCGAGGTAGCCCGGCGCATCAACGTCTACACCGCCGCCCATCCCGAGGCGGAAATTATCAAGCTGTCCATCGGCGATGTGACCCGACCCCTGGTCCCCGAGGTGATCCGCGCCATGCACAGCGCAGTGGACGAGATGGGCAGCGTTCAGGGCTTCCATGGCTACGGCCCGGAACAGGGCTACGCCTTCCTTCGGGAGGCCATCGCCCAGGGGGACTACGCCGCCCGGGGGGTGGATATTCGGCCCGATGAAATCTTTGTCTCCGACGGAGCCAAAAGCGACTGCGGCAACATCGGCGACATTTTCGGTACAGACAACGTGGTGGCAGTGTGCGACCCGGTGTACCCCGTCTATGTAGACACCAACGCCATGGCGGGCCGGGCCGGTGAGTATCAGG
The DNA here is from genome assembly GCA_951801655.1 of uncultured Oscillospiraceae bacterium. Lineage (GTDB taxonomy): Bacteria > Bacillota > Clostridia > Oscillospirales > Oscillospiraceae > Lawsonibacter. Next base: position 3,765 of record CATONV010000022.1, read on the forward strand.
AGGAGCTGGGCCGCTGGAACCGCCTGGTCTATATGCCCTGCGTGGAGGAAAACGGCTTCTCCCCCGAACCGCCAAAGGAAATTCCGGATATCATCTACCTCTGCTCCCCCAACAACCCCACCGGGGCGGTGATCAGCCGGGAGAGTCTGAAGGAATGGGTGGACTACGCCAACGCCAACGGGGCGGTAATCCTCTTCGACTCCGCCTATGAGGCCTTCATCACCAGCGGGGACGTTCCCCACACCATCTTTGAGATCGAGGGGGCCCGCACCTGCGCCATCGAGTTCCGCTCCTTCTCCAAAACTGCCGGCTTCACCGGAAACCGCTGCGCCTACACCGTAGTGCCCATGGAACTGGAGAGAGACGGCGCCAAACTGAACAGCCTGTGGAACCGTCGGCAGTGTACCAAGTTCAACGGCGTGCCCTATGTGGTTCAGCGGGGAGCCGCCGCCGTCTACACCCCGGAGGGCCGGGCCCAGATTATGGCCAACATCGATTACTACCGGGAGAACGCCCGGGTCATCCGCGAGGGCCTGACCGCCGCCGGTCTGACCTGCTTCGGCGGGGTGGACGCCCCCTACATCTGGCTCAAAACGCCCGGCGGCGCGGGCTCCTGGGACTTCTTCGACCGGGTGCTGGCCGAGGCCAATGTGGCCACCACTCCCGGCGCCGGCTTTGGCCCCAGCGGCGAGGGATACATCCGCCTTACCGCCTTCGGCGACGCGCAGGCCACAAAAACCGCCGTGGAGCGTGTGCGGAACATGCTGCGGTAATTCAAAAGGACGGAGGCTGAAGACCGCCCCCTGAGAGAGGTGTTTTTCCTGGAGAGCAAAACAGATTTTCTCACCCTGTGGGACAAGTGGCGGCGGCTGAGTGTGCCCTCCCTCTTTCTGCTGGGAGTCATCTACTGCGAGGAGCTGTTTCTGAAGCTCTACTGCTTCCGTGCGCTGACGGCAGAGGGCACCTTCTTCACCCTGCTGTTTACCCTGCCGGCAGCCCTGCTGCTGGGGCTGCTGTGCGGCGGTGTGTCTCCCCGGCGGGGGCGTCTCCTGCTGCCGCTGATCACCACCCTGGTCTCCCTGTGGATTGGAACTCAGCTGGTGTACTACCACATGTTTAAAACCTTTCTCACCATCTTCTCCCTGACCAAGATGGTCATGGTAGCCAAATCCTTTGGGGAGATGGCGGTGGGCAACGTGCTGGCCAGCTGGTTCCCCATCCTGATGCTCACCGCCCCCGTGGTGCTGGCCCTGGTTTTCCGAAAGCGGCTGGTATCCGAGTCGCCTGACGCCGGCAGAGGCCGGTGTCTGCGCTGGGCGGTCATGGCCGCCGCAGTACAGCTGGTGTCCATGGGCCTGGTGCTGCTGTGCGGCAGCGGCGTTCTCTCTCTGCGGTATATCTACTACCGCACCGCCACCCCCGAGCTGGAGGTGCAGAATTTCGGCGTGCTGACCCAGACTCAGCTAGAAATCTCACGGGTACTCTTCGGCATCCGGCCGGACGACCCGGACATCTCCGCCGAGCCCGCCCCGGACCGGGCCCCGCCCGATCTGGAGCCCACTCTGCCGCCGGAGGATGATCCGCCTGTATTCCGTCCGGAGACCATCCCCGGCTACCACACCCTGCCCATCGACTTTGAAACCCTGATCGAAAACGAGGAGGATGAGGGGCTGAAAAGCGCCCACATGTGGTTTTCTCAGCGTAAGCCCACCCCAGAAAACCTGTGGACAGGGTATTTCGAGGGGAAAAATCTCATCTGGATTGTGGCGGAGGGCTTCTCTACCCTGGCCATGGACCCGGAACGGACCCCCACCCTCTGGAAGCTATCCCACCAGGGCTTCGTTTTTGACCATTTCTATACCCCCTTGTGGGGGGTGTCCACCTCTGACGGGGAGTATGTCACCACCACCGGCCTGATCCCCAAATCCGGGGTATGGAGCTACTCCATGTCCTCTGACAACTACATGCCCTTTGCCCTGGGCAATCAGTTTTGCAAGGAGGGCTACCGTACCTTCGCCTTCCACAACTACCTGTATGACTACTACGACCGGGATAAGTCCCACCCCAACATGGGGTATGAGTACTACGCCATGGGACAGGGACTGGAGCTGGAACAGGTCTGGCCCCCTTCCGACCTGGAGATGATGGATAAGATCATCCCCATGTTCCTCCACGAGGACAAATTCATGGTCTACTGCCTCACGGTCAGCGGCCATTTGAACTACACCCTGGACTCCAACGCCATGTCCAAGCGCCACTGGGACGCGGTGGCCGACCTGCCCTACAGCGAGGAGGTGCGGTGCTATCTGGCCTGTCAGATGGAACTGGAGCTGGCCCTGGAGACGCTGGTGGATCAGCTGAAGGCGGCCGGAAAGCTGGACGACACGGTGATCGTTCTGTCCGCCGACCACTACCCCTACGGACTCAGCGACGAGCAGTACAGCGAGCTGCTGGGCCACGAGGTGGACCCGGTGTTTGAGATTTTTCAAAATACCTTGATCCTCTGGAGCGGCGATATGGAGGGGGCGTGCGTCCATGTGGACAAGTACTGCTCCAGTCTGGACGTGATGCCCACTTTGTCCAACCTCTTTGGCCTGGACTACGACTCCCGGCTGATCATCGGTTCGGATATCCTCTCCAACGAGGACCCGCTGGTCATCTTTTCCAACTACAGCTTTGTCAGTAGCACAGGTTATTACAACTCCGTTCTGGACCAGTTCACCCGCTGGGACGGGGAGGAACCCGACCTGGACGAGGTGGCGGAGCTGGTGGCGGAGGTGCAGAACCGGGTGGCCTACTCTGCCGCCATTCTGGATACCGACTACTATCGCCTGGCGCTGGAACACGCGGGCATGATCACCGACGGGAAAACTTAAAACCCCTTCTGCCGCAAGACGCCCGCCGGAATAACCGGCAGGCGTCTTGCGGACAAAGAAAGGGAGATAAATGGCAATATGATAAACCGTCAGCAGACGGGGATCTTTGGTCTGCCGCGCCGGGGCCGACGCCTGCGGGGCGGCAGTGGGGCGCGTACCTCGCGCCGTGAGGCTTTGGCATCTTGGGTTGGATTACCAAATATGTCCGGTATTCTGCGCAGTCCGCCGGACCGTGGGGCTGCTTTTGCCGCCCCGGGAGGAAATCAGATCAGTTCCTTGATCTGCCTATAGAATACCACAGCGCCTTCCGCTAATCTTCACCAGACTTGGAACTTTTTGTGAAAAAAATATGAAGATGGCCGGGACGGTTTCTGCCGCCCCGGTCATTTTTACATATCATGTCCTTCCCGCTTCATCCGCATCTCCAGAGGATCAGACATGGGATCCTGAGCATTGGTGGCGGTGTCGGTTCGGTTCTGGCCGGCCAGAGGAGAGGAGCCCTCCAGATTTCTTCCGGTGCGGGGATCGCGGGCCTGCTGCTTTTTGGGCTTGCTCATGGGTAAGACCTCCTTGTATTGGATGGCCTTAGTGTATCCCATTTGGCGAAAAAAATTCCTTACCTGCAGGCTACCGCTTCAGCCACTCGAATCCCGTCCACAGCAGCGGACACGATGCCCCCGGCATACCCTGCCCCCTCGCCGCAGGGATAGAGCCCCCGGAGGGAGGACTGGAGTCTCTCGTCCCGGAGAATCCTCACCGGTGAGGAGGACCGGGTCTCCACCCCAGTAAGGACTCCGTCCGGGGCGGCAAAGCCACGGAGTCTGCGGTCCAGCAGCGGAAGGGCCTGACGCAAAGCGCCAGTTACATAGTCGGGCAGACAGGGCCGCAGATCGGTCCAGGTCACCCCCGGGCGGTAGCTGGGCGCCACCGCCCCTGGGCCCTCCGAAGGCCGACTCCGGAGAAAGTCCGCAACCCGCTGGGCCGGGGCCCAAAAATCTCCGCCCCCAAGCCGATACGCCGCCCTCTCCCACATCTCCTGGAAGCGGACTCCGGAGAGAACATCCTCCCCGGGAAAGTCCTCCGGACCTACCCCCACCAGAAGTCCGCCGTTGATATTCTCTCCGTCCCGGGCCCGATAGCTCATGCCGTTGGTAACCACACTCCCCTTCTTCGAGGTCGCCGCCACCACCTGTCCTCCGGGACAGACACAAAAGGTAAAGACGGAACGGCCATCTGGCAGATGACAGGCCAGCTTGTAATCGGCCGGAGGCAGTCTCTCCCAGGCGGGGCCGTACTGCTGTAAACTGATGTCCCGCTGGCTATGTTCGATCCGCAGGCCGATGGCAAACTTTTTCTTCTCCATGGGCACCCCCGCCTCCCGGAGCATGGCGAAGGTGTCCCGGGCGGAGTGGCCGGGGGCCAGGATCAGGGCGTCCGCGTCCAGAAGGTACTTCCCCTGGGGGCCCTCCACCTCCACGCCCGTCAGGGCTCCCCCACTTACGGTCAGGCCGGTGAGTCTGTGGCCGAAGCGGATGTCGCAGCCCAGAGAGATGAGTCTCTTCCGAATGGTCCTGACCACCTCCCGGAGAACATCAGTGCCGATGTGAGGTCTGTGGGAATATTTCACGTCGGCGGGGGCCCCGGCCTCCACCAAGGTGTCCAGCACGGCGGAGATGCGCCTGTCGTGGGTACCGGTGGTCAGCTTTCCGTCAGAAAAGGCGCCCGCGCCCCCCTCTCCGAACTGGACGTTGGACTCCTCGTTCAGCACCCCGGCAGCCCAGAAATTGTCTACATCCAGGGTGCGGCGGTCGATATCCTGCCCTCTCTCCAGAACGACACACGGAAACCCGTTTTCGGCCAAAAATAGGGCCGCGAACAGCCCCGCCGGCCCCATCCCCACCACCACCGGCGGCAGGGCGGAACGCCTTCCCGCCGCCGGGAAGGCGTAGGGGATCCTCTCCACCAGGGTAATGTTTCGCCCGGAGGCGGCCCGCAGTATTGATTCTTCGTCAGGCAGGCTGACCTCTACGGTGTACACATAGTGTACGTCATCCTTTCTCCGGGCATCGATGGACTGTCGAGCAATCTCTATCTCCCCCAGCGCCCCAGGGCGCACCCCCAGGGCCCGGGCCGCCCGCCTGCGCAGCTGCTCCAGATCTCCCCCGATGGGCAGCGGTATATTTCCGATTCGCAGCATAGCTATCCCTCCCGCTGATTTTTCAATATCTTACCATAGAAACCGAAAATCGGAAAGACTAAAATCTTCTTTTCCCATATAATCGACAATTTTCGATGTTTTTACCCATATTTCGCTTGTGCATGGAAGTCGGATAGTCCATATTTCTTATCAGGGAGAATTTTCCACCATTTCCGTGGAAAAACTACCCAGAGAAAAATAGACGTATGGAGGTATTCACTATGGCAAGAAAGAAAGTAGAGCGCAACATTTCCTATGACGACCAGCGGAAAATCTACTATGTAAGCATGGATCTGGGCAAGGATTCGTCCGGCAAGCGGATCAAGCGTTATCAGACCTTCCGCACCCTGTACGCCGCCCGGATGGGTCTGCGCAACTTCCTCACTCACCGGGAGGAGGAGCTGCGCACGCCCCGTCACGACCTCACCCTGGGAGACTGGCTGGATAGCTGGATGGAAACCATCGTCCGGCCCACCCGGGCTGAAACCACCGTATACGGCTACCAGAAGATCATCGACAACCACCTTCTCCCCTCTCTGGGAGATATTCCCCTTCTCAAACTCACCCCCATGGATATTCAGCAGTACTACATCCAGGTCCAGCAGAACGCCAACCTGTCCAACAACACCCTGCGCAGGCATCACGACCTCCTCTCCTCCTCCCTGCGCTCGGCGGTGCGGCAGGACAAGCTGCTGGTCTCCCCCATGGACAAGGTGGAGCCGCCCCGGGCCAAGCAGAAGGAGGCCTCCTACTATCGCCCCGAGGAGCTGAAGCGGCTGTACACCCTGGTGGAGGGTCACTCCCTGGAGCTGTGCGTCAAGCTGGCGGGCAGCTTGGGCATGCGCCGGGAGGAAATCTGCGGCTTGAAGTGGGAGTGCATCGATTATCAACGCCAGCTGCTCTTTATCCGTGAGGCCCGCACCGCCTTCGGCGCCACCATTGTCCAGAAGGAGACCAAGACCCGCTCCTCAGTGCGCACTCTGTTCCTGTCCGACGACATGGCCCGGCTGCTCCAGACGGAACAGGAGCGGCAGAAGGAGCTGTACCTCTCCGGGCAGCTGCAAACGCCCAGCGAGTTTGTAGTGCTGGACCACAAGGGCCTGCCCTACTCCCCCAACGCCCTGTCCCTGGCCTTTACCCGGTTCGTCAAGAAAAACGGGCTGCCTCGGGTCACCCTCCACGGCCTGCGCCACTCCTTCGCCACCGTGGCCTCCTTCCAGGGGGTGCCTCTGTTCGACATCGGCAAGGCCCTGGGCCACGCCACTCCCGCCACCACCGGCAAAATCTACACCCACCTGGTGGACCACACCCATGAGGAGACCCTCATGAAGGTGTCCGACGCGCTGAAGTAAAGCAGTAGAGGGTGGCCTCCGTGTCGCCCCTTTTTCTGCGTTACCCATGTCGCTTTTCCAACACTTGAAGCCAGTTACCTATTGCGGAACCCGGGCAAACGTAGTATGATGTACCAGACAACAACTCGCCCCTTCGGGCGAAAGGAGAGATCGTTATGTGGTTTGATCAAGCAGTCATCTATCAAATCTACCCCTTGGGTCTGTGCGGCGCACCGGCGGAGAACGACGGGGCAGTAACTCCGCGCATCCTGCGTCTGTTGGACTGGGTGGAGCATATCAAGAAGACGGGGGCGGACACCGTCCTTCTCAATCCGGTGCTGGACAGCGACCGCCACGGCTACGACACCCGGGACTACTTCCGCACCGACCCCCGCCTGGGGACGGACGACGACCTGGCCAAGGTGTGCCAGGCCTTCCACGACGCCGGGCTGCGGGTCATGTTCGACGGAGTATTCAACCACGTGGGCCGGGGCTTCTGGGCCTTCAAGGATGTGCAGGAGAAAAAGTGGGACAGCCCCTACAAGGACTGGTTCCACATCAGTTTCGACGGCAACACCAACTACAACGACGGCTTCTGGTACGAGGGCTGGGAGGGCCACAACGAACTGGTCAAGCTGAATCTGTTCCATCCGGCGGTGGTGGAACACCAGTTCGAGGCCATCCGCTCCTGGGTGGAGCGGTTCAGCATCGACGGTCTGCGGCTGGATGTAGCCTACTGCCTGCCCCCGGAGTACCTCAAGCAGCTGCGGGGATTTGCCAACAGTGTCAAACCGGAGTTCGTCCTCATGGGCGAAACCCTCCACGGGGACTACAACCGCTGGATGGGGGACGAGTTGTGCCACTCGGTCACCAACTACGAGTGCTACAAGGGGCTGTGGTCCGCCTTCAACTCCATGAACATGTTTGAAATCGGACACTCCCTGGCCCGGCAGTTCGGCCCGGAACAGTGGACGCTGTACAAGGGAAAGCATCTTCTCAGCTTCCTGGACAACCACGACGTCAACCGCATTGCCTCCCAGCTCACCAACCCCGACCAGCTTCGCCCCGCCTGGGCCATGGCCTTCGGCATGCCCGGGGTGCCCGCCATTTACTACGGCAGCGAGTGGGGCCTGAAGGGCACCAAAGGCCACGGCAGCGACGCGGAGCTACGGCCCGCCACCGAAAAGCCGGAGTGGAACGACCTCACCGACTGGATTTCCCGGCTGGCCGAGGCCAAGAAGGGAAGCCCTGCCCTGTGCTATGGGGCCTATCGCAACGTGGTACTCACCAACAAGCAGATCATCTTTGAGCGCAAATGCGACGAGGAGAGGGTGCTGGTAGCCATCAACGCCGAGGGCACCCCCTACACCGCCCACTTTGACGCCGGCTGCGGCCGGGCCGTGGACCTGACTTCCGGGGAAATCCACGACTTCGGCGGCGGGAGTGAGCTGCCCCCCTACAGCGCGTTTTTCTGGAAATGCGAGAGGTAGGTCAATCTCAAAACAGCCCCCGCCTTACGGCGAGGGCTGTCGTTTTACACAGGATCAAAATTCATAGCAGACGAGAATGGTTTCATCCACCAGACGTTCCTTGATCTCCCGAATCTGATGGACCACATGGGGCTGCTTTACGTGGCGCTGCTGGTCCTCCTGCTTCTCCCAGCACTCCACCAGCAGCACCTCGTCCCGCTTTTCCACTGGGAGGTAGAAGTCATACCGAATACACCCCTCCTCTTTCAGCACGATGTCCCGAATCCCGGCGGCGGACAGCTCGTCCAGGAACTCCTGCCCGCGGCCCGGCTTTACCCGATAGGTCACATTGACTCCAAAGCTCATACCTCTTTCTCCTTTTCTTATTTTTTTATGGCTCCCCGTACAGAAGCTCAAAACTCTCGTAGTGGTCGTCGGTGTAGTAGACCAAACCGTCGTTGGAGAAGACGATACGCTTGGCCCCCCGGGAATTCTCGCCCGGGGTATCGATGTCGCACTCGGTGTAGGTCCGGCCCTTCTCCTTGGGCAGCAGACCCTCCCGGTTGCCGAAGCGGGACCCGCCGATGGCGGTGCCCTCGCCGGTGTACCTCTCCACGTTGCCGCCGCTCCAGCCGGCGTCCTCGGCCTCGGCCTTGGTGACGTAGTTGTCCGGCAGCTCGCCGTAGAGATGGATGTACAGGGCTACCTCCTCCTTGGAGGTATACCAGCCGTCCTCATCGACGGAGGCATTGCCCTCATCAGACTTGCCGTCGGGACGGTTGCCCTCAGCCTCGTTGCCGTTGGGGTCTTCGTTGGAGGGGGTCTGATCGTTGTCAGGGACACTGCTCTGGCCATCGTCGGGGAGGTTCCCGTCCTGACTGCCGCCCTCCGGTTCCTGGACGGGCAGGTCAACCAGCTGGCTGGACGATCCATAAACACCATGTATGACGGCGCTGCGGCTGCCCTGGTTCATCACAACATCCCCACCGCAACCGGTGAGACTCAAAAGCAGCAGTAGGGACAGCAGCAGACTAGGGATACGTCGTTTCATGTCAAATCACTCCCGTTTCATTCGCTTAAAGTCCAGATAGTTCTCCAAAATCAGGGACGCCGCTACGGCGTCCACAATTTTTTTCCGCTTGCGGCCGTCCTTGCCCTGATTGAACAAAATCCGGTGGGCATCGATGGTGGTGCGCCGCTCGTCCCACAAAATCACCTTCATCCCGGCGGCCTCCTCCAACGCCGCAGCCAGTTCCCGATACAGGTCCGCCTTTCTCCCGTCGGTGCCGTCCATATTTTTGGGAAAACCCAGCACCACCTCGTCGGGACGGTACTCCTCGATGAATTCGAGCAGCCTGTCCAGCACCACCTCCTGCCGCCAGCTGTTGATGGTGGCGGTGGTGCCCACCAGAAAGCCGGTGGGGTCAGACAGGGCCACCCCGGTATGGGCGTCGCCGTAGTCAATGGCCATAACGCGCATCCTATCTCTCCTCTCTTTGGGCCTATTATACCGGGAAACAGGCAAAAGCGCAAGTGGGAGTAGGCCCAGAACAGAAAATTATTGAAAATCAGCTCTGTCAAGGCGCCAAAAGCCTCCTTTCGAAAGGAGGCGCCCCAGCGCGCACATCGGACAGCCGCTGGCGGCTTTGCGCCTTACGGATGTCACATACCCGGAGGGGTACTGGACGGAGGTCATTTGACAGTCTACGCGGCCCCTTCCGAGGAAGGGGCCGCGTTCGGCTTTACAGATTTGACGGCGGGACCGCCGGCTCCAAAATGGGAACCGCCTCTCCCCCCTCTGAAATGATCAAAAGGAACGGATCGCTTCGCCGGGCCAGCGCCTCCTCCAGCGCCTGCTGCAGCCGGGCCTGTGCATAGTGTCCCATCCCCGCCCGGGCACACTGGGCCGGCGTCATACCGTCGCTGATGAGGGTCATGCGGCACTGCCGGGCAATCCGGCCCATACTCACGCCAACCGCCATGGTCAGCAGGTCTTCCCCGGTCTGTCCGGCCTGGACCCGCATTTCCAGCTCCTTTTGTCCCTGATCCATCCCCATATAATCCAAAATTTTTGGGTGGGGTCCCACTCCCTCGGAACAGGCGGCCAGCAAAAGCAGCTCTCCTCCCTCCGGAAGCACGCTGGCCGGGCCGTAGGCCGCCTTGCCGCACTGCCAAAAGTCCATATAAATGGGGTAGGCCGAGCTCAGCACAACGTCGGGCCGCCGGCTGAGTGCAATGCCATAAATTTCCCGGGCAAAGGAGACCGCCTTGCGCTGGGCCTGGATGTAGTGGCCGGCAGTTACTGCGTACAGCTCCATGTTCTCGTCCAGGACCGTGTTGACAATGTAGTGCAGACCGATCTGTGCGGTCCATTTCTCCACAGCCAGCCGGGTGGGCGCCTCCACCATGCCCAGGAGAATTTCCTCCCGCAGGCCCTGCATCACATGAAACTGCGAGACAATGTCCGCCGCAGTAATGCCCGGATACAGTATTTTCGCGCCGCCGCTCCACCCCATGCAGCCATGGGGCGCCACGCTGCCGATTCCGATTCGCACATCCGCCTCCATGGCGGGGGCGAACACGCGAATGGGTGTGCCCAGCTCGCTGCAGCCAACCTGGACAAGCCGGTCCGGATTTTCAAACTCGCTGTTGTACACCCGGTAGCGGTCGAAAATGTCCTGGCCCAGCTTGGAAATCATTTCCTCCCGCGTCATGTACCGGTGGCTGCCCAGGGCCATTACAATGAAGATATCCTCCCGACGAACCCCGGCGCCTTCCATGCGGGGCAGCAGTTCCTTCAAAATCAGGGAAACCGGGGTCATTCGGGTGTTGTCGTCACTGATGATACACACCTTCTGCCCCGGACGGACCACCTGCTCAATGGGCGGCGCGCCCACCGGCCGGTCCAGCGCGGCGCGCACCGCGGCGGCCGGATCCGCCGTACGCCGGCCCGGGCTCAGACGGGCACATTGAAAACGCACTCCCGCCGGCACGAAAACCGAATAGCTCTCGGCCCCGCAGCGCAGAAAAGTTGTTCTGTCTTCCATGCAAAAATCAACCTCAGCCCATAGCCTCGAAGATTCTGCCCAGCCCCATGGAGATCGGCTCCACATAGGTGATCAACAGCAGACAGATCAGCATGGCGCCAATAAAGGGGATTGCCGCCTTGGATATTTTTTCGATCTTCATATCGGCTACCGACGCGGCGACAAACAGATTGACGCCGTAAGGAGGGGTGACAAAGCCGATGGCCAAGGCAACCGTCATAACGATGCCGAAATGGACCGAGCTCATACCCATACCGGTGACCACGGGCAGGAACACAGGTGTCAGAATCAGGCAGGAGGAGATATTGTCCACAAACAGACCGAAAATCAGCAGCACAATAATCATGACCAGCAGGAGCATCCAGTCCGCTGAGATAGCGGACATCATGGCGGCGGCGATCTTGTTGGGGATCTGCTCGATCGTCAGATAGGAGGCGAAGGCCATGGAGAAGCCCAGCGCCAGGCCGGTCAGACCGTTCAGGTCGGCAGTAGCCTTCAGGGCGTCAACCCAGATCTTCCACGTCAGCTCCTTGTACACGAACACGCCTATCACCAGGGAGTAGACAGTGGCCACTACGGCGGCCTCGGTGGGCGTGAAGAAGCTGCCGTAGATGCCGCCCAAAATAATCACAGGGGCCATCAGTGCCCAGAAGGAATCCTTAAAGGTGGTCCACAGACCGGGATGCTCCTTGGCCTCTGCGATAGTCATGCCCTTGTAGCCGCGCTTTTTGGAAATGATGTAGCATACAAGCATCAGGGCAACGCCGATCAGAATGCCGGGAATCAGGCCGGCGGTAAACATATCGCCCACCGACGCGCCGGCGGCCACGGCGTAGATGACAAAGGGAATGCTGGGCGGGATGATAACGCCGATGGTGCCGGCCGTAGCGGTCAGACCGGTGGCAAAACCCTTATCATAGCCCCGTTTCTCCATTTCAGGAATCATGATGGAGCCCATGGCGGTGACGGTGGCGGGACCGGAACCGGAGATGGCCGCGAAGAACATGCAGCCGATGATGGTCGCCATGCCCAGTCCGCCGGTGAGTCTGGCCACCAGGGCGTCCGCCATATTGACAATGCGCCGGGCAATGCCGCCCAGAGCCATCAGGTTGCCGGCCAGCATGAAAAAGGGGATGGCCAGCAGCGTGAAGGAATCCAGGCCGGTAAACGCCTTTTGGGCGATCATGGTCAGAGAGATGTTGCTGAAAAACACCATAGTCACCGAGGTGGCCACGCCCAGAGAGACTCCAATGGGAACACTGAGCATCACCAGGACAAAAAAGATGCCGAATAGTACCGCAATGTTCATTCTGCCGCCTCCTTCTTCCGCCCGAACTGATCCTTGATGGTACGCTCAACGATCCGAATGCACATCACAAACATGCCCACGGGAATGGACGCGTAGCAGAACTGCATGGGGATCTTCAGGGCGGAGGATTTCTGGCCGAAGCCCGCGATCGTACCGACCACGCCCATACCCTGATAGATGACAAATATGCCAAAGCCAAGCCACACCAATGTTACAAACAGCTCCAGAATCTTCTGCATTCCGGCAGGAAGCCGGTCCTTCAGCATGGTAATGCGCAAATGGGTCCCATTGCGGGCGGCGTAGCTGACGCCCAGCCAGGTCTGCCAAACATAGAGATACCGGGCCAGCTCCTCCGACCAGTACAGCGAATTGTTGAACACGCGGCGCATGACCACCTGAAGAAAGACCAGGGCCACACTCACCATAAGGGAATAGATCAGAAGGAACTCCTCAAAATGGTCCCAGATTTTGTATATGGTCTGTTTCATTTCTTAACTCCCATCCTGCATATCGGTTATATGGTATAAAATTTCCGGGGGACAGGCCGGAGCGGCGGAACTTCGCCGCCCAGAACGCCGTCCCCCGGCAGGGTCAATCGTATGAAATTATGTGCGCGGCATCAGTTGTCACGAATGGCCACGGCCATCTCGTAGATCTCGGGATCAATATCGCTCTTAAACTGCTCCCACACGCTGCCGGTGGCCTCGCGCATGCGCTCCACCTCAGCAGGATCCATGCTGTTGAAGGAGACGCCCTCGGCCTCCATGGTCTCCTGGAGGGAGGCCTCCATCTCAGTGTTCAGCCGGCGCTGATTCTCCATGGCGTACTCAGAGCCCTCCTGAACCACCTTCTGCAGGTCCTCCGGCAGAGACTGCCAGAAGGCTTCGGACACCACGATGGCATTGGGGGCGTAGATCTGGCCGGTGAAGGTGTAGTAGGGCTGAACCTCATACAGCTTGGCGGTATAGGTCAGCACCACGCCGTTGTCCTGGCCGTCCACAGTCTTCTGCTGCAGGCCGGTGTACAGCTCGCCGAACGCCATGGGGGTGGGGTTGCAGCCCAGGGCGGTGTAGGTGGCGATGTTCACGGGAGACTCCATGACCCGAATCTTCAGGCCCTTCAGGTCCTCTATGGTGTTGATGGGCTTGACAGCATTGGAGATATTGCGGAAGGCGTTCTCGCCGTATGCCAGCAGCCGCATGCCCATCTGGGGCAGATCCTCGGCCAGCTTGGCGCCAAACTCGCCGTCCAGCTCGGCGTAGGCCTCGTCCTTGTCCTCAAACAGGAACGGGAAGTCACACACAGCGTAGTCGGGCTCGAAGTTGGCCAAGGTGGACATGGGGCCGAAGGAGGCCTGCACGGTGTTCAGCTGGAGACCCTCATACAGGTCGCGGTCGCCGCCCAGCACGGAGTTGTTCTGCACATCCACCTGAATGCGGCCGTCGGAGTGATCCTCGATGTAGGGCTTGAAGTAATCCAGCAGAGCGATGCCGGAAGCGGAGTCATCCTGAATGGTGGAACCGATGACGAGTTTGAACTCAGCGTCGCCCGAGGGGGCGACAGGGGTACTCGTGTTGGGTGTGGAGGTACTGGAGGGCGTGCTGTTAGGCTTTGTGCCTCCTCCGCAGGCGGCCAGACTCAGGGCCATTCCCAGGACGAGGATCACAGCAAGGGTCTTTTTCATGTTTTTTCCTCCTCAATTTTTACAGTTTAGATTTCGCAGACCATTCGTCTACGGTCAGCGCGAATACGGCAGTGGAGTTTACCTTGTCCTCCGGGAACTCCCACTCCTTCCCGGTCAGCTGCCGCATGATGGCGTTTAAGCCGCGGACCTTCTGCGCCGGGTCTGTCAAGGTACGCACCGTTCCGGTGCCCATAATGCTGCGAAAGAAAAAGCTGTGGGTGCAGGCGGTATCGCTGGTCTTGGGCCGACGGTCGCCATCCATGGCGAAGGCAGCCGGACACGCCTGGGTAAAAGCCGCGCCCTTCCTTCCGTGCGGAGTGGAGTGGAAATAAAGGGTCAGCCTCTCTCCCTCCAACTCATAGCCGAAGTTTACCGGGAATACGAACAGCCCCTGGCTGTCCTGGGCCGAGAGATACAAAACCTGGCAGGACGCTAAAATGTCACGCTTGTCCTCCAGCCTGGTAACCTCCCGATCTGCTCTGCGCATCATTATGATTCCCAACCTTTCCTGTTGCATCCTGTCTTCAGAGCAGCATTCGCAAAAAGTATGATACGGATGCCGTTTTCGTACATATACATTCAGAATACTGTGCTCTGTATACAATAGATTGCAAGACGTTTCCTCTGCAGATGGAAATGATGTGGTTATACTACCACAAAGACACCAGAGGTGTCAACTCCTTTTTTGCATATTAGACACATTTTGTCAGAACTTTAATTTCTTTTTCCTACAAGGTTGACAAAAGCAATTTCGAACAGTATAATAACCTTGCCGTTTTTGTATACAGAGTACAATCATTCGCCTCCAATTTAAAAATAAGGAGATTGACGCGACATGCCTACCCACGATTTTTATGAGGAAACTCTGGCATTGACCAAGGAACTGGTCGCTATCCCCAGTCTGAACAACTCCGATGGTGAGCGCACCATCGCCCTGCATATGGCCGAGTGGCTGCGGAAGCTGCCCTACTTTGCACAGTATCCCGACCAAGTGATTGTGGCCCCCCTGAAAAATGACCCCTGGAACCGGGTCAACACCATTGCTATCGCCTTCGGCGCCAAAAGTGACAGCAAACGCACGATCATTCTTCACGGCCACTGCGATACCGTGTGGGTCGATGACTACGGCTCCATCAAAGAGTATGCCTTCGACTGCGACGCGCTGCCGGAGAAAATCAAGGCCATCACCGACAGCCCCGATGTTCTGGCGGACATCGAGTCCGGCGAGTGGCTCTTCGGCCGGGGCGCCTCCGACATGAAGTGCGGCGACGCAGTGAATCTGTCTTTGATGAAGTATTTCACTGAACACCTGGACAGCTTCGACGGAAACCTGATCTTCATGACCAATCCTGTGGAGGAGAACCAGCACACCGGCATCATCGACTCGCTGGATATCCTGGAACAGCTGCGGGATCAATACGGGCTGGAGTATAAAATGGCCATGAACACCGACTTTATCTCCCCCGCCTTCCCCGGCGATACCGCCCACTACTTCCACGCCGGCGCGGTAGGCAAAATTCTTCCCTGTTTTTACATCATCGGAAAGCCTACCCACGCCGGACAGAGCTACGAGGGCTTCAGCGCCTCTATGGCCGCGTCGGAGATTGTGCGGAATATCGACCTGCGGGCGGAGTTCTGCGACGTGTACAACAATGAGTACACCATGCCCCCCACAGTGCTGAAACTTAAAGACCTGAAACCCGCCTACGATGTGCAGACCGCCTTCGCCGCTTTTGTCTACTTCAACTATTTCATTCACAATATGGAGATGGACGACATCTTCAAGCGTCTGAAAGGCGTCGCGCAGGATGCCATGGACTATGTGAACCGCTACACTGATGCGCAGTATAAGCTTTATTGTGAAAAAACCGGAGACAAGTACCAGCCTGTCCACTACGATACCCAGGTTTTGGATTACAGCCAGCTCTATCAGCAGGCCAAAACCGTCCGCCCCGGCATTGACCAGGAAATTGACGCCATTACCGGCAAGGCTATGGCCGCCAACCTGGACCGCAGGGAGATTACCCTCCAGATCGTACAGCACCTGACTACCGTGTGCAGCATCAACAAGCCCACTGTGATTGTATTCCTTGCTCCTCCCTACTGTCCCCGCAACACCCTGAAGCGGGAAAATCCCCAGGAGAGAGAAATCCTGGATGAAGTGACCCAGCTGCTGGGCGAGCTGGGCAAGGAGCTGGGCGAGGAGCTGAAGATGATGCAGTTCTTCCCGGTACTCACCGACAGCAGCTACCTGAAGCTGGACGACACTGACGCCTCTGTCGACACCCTGGTCAACAACCTCCCCAACATGAAGGGCTTCTACAATGTGCCTGTTGACCAGATTAAGCGGCTGAATATCCCCGCCTTCAACTTCGGATGCCATGGCAAGGATGCCCACAAATGGACAGAACGGGTTCATAAGGAGTATACGTTCCGAAAACTGCCCTACATTATGCTGAAAACCCTTGAAAAATATCTGATCGAGTGTTAGAATAAAGGGTACAGAGTCCATCTGTCTCCTGGAAATGCGGCCAGGCCTCATAAATCGGGCCTTGACACGGATACCCGACAGGCCTCCGCCTGCCGGGTATCCCTGCTTTTCGGCAGGAAATATAGTCAATGAGGTGGTCGCTTTGTCCCTGGCACCTGTAAAAAAGAACGCGACATTGTCAGATCAAGCTTATCAAATCATTCGCAACGCCATTGTCATCAATGAATTAAAGCCTCAGGAGCCCCTGATCGAGGAGAGACTGTCGGAGACTCTCTCCATCAGCCGCACCCCCCTTCGCACCGCCCTGCATCGGCTGGTGGACGAGGGTCTGGTAGAGGTCAGCGGCAAAAATCTGGTGGTAAGCCGCATGACCCATGCCGACGTAGCCGCCGTACAGTCTGTGCGCATGCGGCTGGAACTGCTTGTGATGGAAGAGCTGCGGGGCCACGTTTCCCCCACCCTTCTCTCCCAGCTGCGCACCTCGATCCAAGATCAGGCCCAGCTGTCTATGGATACTGCGGAGGACTTTGTGCAGTATATTCATCTGGACTGTCTGTTCCACACCACACTGGCCAAGGCCACCGGAAATAAATATCTCTACGACCTGGTTGGACGGATTAACACCCACTCCAACCGTTGTCTTATGCTCTCCACCACCCTGCACGCCTCCCGCTCTCCGGCCATTCAGGAGCACACCGCCATTCTCACCTCGCTGGAACGGGAAGATTACGCCCAGGCGGCTCAGGCCATGCAGGACCATATTACCGCTGTGGGCCGGCGCTTTATCTCCATCTCAATTCCCTGACGGCAGTACATCCCTTCCCATACCCAGCTTCGGAGGTGGTCGCTTGAATCTTAAAACATTTTATATCAACAACAGCCGCATCCGATATCAGGAGGCCGTGCCGGACGACGGCCCCTTCGAAAAGTGTTACCTGATTGAAAACCCCCTGTGCGAAGATATTGTCGCCATTCCAGACGGATGTATTGATTTGCAGTTTACTTGGACCGACCACGTCTGCCGGGGCTATGTATGCGGCAGCTTCCTGCAGGGCCGCCTCTCCTTGACCAGCACCTACTCCCGCTGCTTCGGCCTGAAGCTGCATCCGGGGGTGCTTTTTACATTTTTGCAGTGCAACCGGGTGGATTCCTTGATGGACAGCCGGATTCCTCTGGAACACTTTCTGGACATCCGCCGCCTGGAGGAAGAACTCACCCCCCAGTCTCGGCTCTCCGACCTCATTGAAACTGCACTGCGGTTTTTCCAAGACCAGCGCATCTTCCCCGCCCACATCATCGCCGACCACGCCAACCACTTTATCCGCCAGAATATGGGGGCGGTTCGGGTGTCGGAGCTGATTCAGTCCCTGGGCTACAGTCACCGCTACGTCAACAATGTATTCAAAAATCATTTTGGCGTCTCCGTGAAAAAATACGCGGATATTATCCGGGCCCAGGCCGCAATCGACTATCTCGGCTCCTCCGACATTATGGATGTGATCGCGGATCTGGGCTATTACGACCAGGCCCATTTCATCCGGGATTTTAAGCAGTATACCTCCATGACCCCAAACACCTTCCTTGTGCAGAAAAACACCGGACTTATCATCGTATAACACGGCTCCGCCCGACTCAGAGGCGCTGCTTTCCAAAACCCTGTAGGGGCGGCTATCAGCCGCCCCTACAAATGTTTTCTTACGTCACCGCCCCATCCCGGGCGGTTTTTTTCTTATCCGCGTCCCGCCGCCGCAGACAAGCACAGAAGTCTCTCGGCCAACGCCTGTTCTTCAGGTACGTGTCCGCTCTGCACGTCCGCAGATCGGAGACCGCATTTTTTAATGTGCTGCCTCTATGAAAAATAGACCACTTTTTACAATCCATCGACGGTCTTTTTAGATACAATGTATTTAAACTGCTCCAGTATACAGGATACATATGGCGGGCGGCCGCCAAATATTGAATTGGAAAGGAAGATCTCACCATGACACAAAACGAGAGACTGCAAAATCTGATGCCCCCCATGGCGCTGCACGCGGACACAACACCCTGCGTGGTGAGAGGGGAAGGAAGCTATCTTTACACCGAGGACGGGCGGAAGATTCTGGACTTTGCGTCCGGCATCGCCTGTAACGCCCTGGGCCACTGCCATCCCAAGGTCATCGAGGCGGCGGAGAAGCAGCTGCACACCCTGATTCACGCAGGCCATAACATTCTGTACTACGAGCCCTACACCACCCTGGTGGAGAAGCTGGTGGAAAAGACCGGCGGCAAGTACAAGCTGTACTTCTCCAACGCGGGCGCCGAGGCCAACGAGGGCGCCATGAAGCTGGCCAAGTACGCCACCAAGCGCCCCGTTATCATCTCCATGAAGAACGCCTTCCACGGCCGCACCATGGCCACCGCCACCATCACCACCTCCAACGCGGCCTACCGCAAGAACTACGAGCCCATGATGCCCAGCGTGTACTTTGCCGAGTACCCCTACCTGTTCCGCACTCCCTACAAGATGGAGGACGGCAAGTGCCCCAAGGAGTACATGACTCAGTTTGATGACATGTTCAAGAAGATTGTGGACCCGTCCATGGTGGCCGGTATCATCATGGAGCCCGTCCAGGGCGAGGGCGGCTACGTGGTTCCCCCTGTGGAGTGGCTGAAGTACGTCCGCGAGCTGTGCGACAAGCACGGCATCCTGCTGATCTTTGACGAGGTTCAGTCCGGCTTCGGCCGCACCGGCGACCTGTTTGCCTGGCAGACCCTGGGCGTGGAGCCCGACATCTTCACCTCCGCCAAGGCCATCGCCGGCGGCCTGCCCCTGAGCGCGGTGTTTGGCAAAAATGAGATCATGGACAAGTGGATGAAGGGCGCCCACGGCGGCACCTTCGGCGGCAACCCGGTGTCCTGCGCGGCCTCCCTGGCCGTTCTGGAGGAGCTGTATGAGGGCGGCGTTCTGGAAAACTGCAAGAAGATGGGCGAGATCGTCCGGGCCAAGCTACACGAGCTGCAGAAGAAGTATCCTGTCATCGGCGACGTGCGCGGCATCGGCCTGATGAACGCCGTGGAGTTTGTCAAGCCCAAGGACAACGCCCCCGACGGCGCCTTGTGCGCCGCCGTTCAGGCCGAGGCCCTGAAGCGGGACCTGCTGCTGCTCAACTGCGGCGCCGACCACAACAATGTGCGCCTGATCCCGCCGCTGAACGTGGACGAGGCCACCCTTGACATCGCTTTCAAGATCATCGACGAGTCCATCGCCGCCGCCCTGAAGGCGTAACGCAGTCACCTGATTTGCCTCCCCTCTCAAGGGGCGGGAGGCGGGAAAACGATATATTGGAGGTAATCGTCATGGAGACCAAGGAATATTTGCAGGAACTGGTGGCCAACGCCCGCGCCGCCCAGCAGGCCTTTGCCCGGCTGTCCCAGGAGGACGTGGACAAGGCAGTTAAGGCCATCGGCAAGGCCGTGTACGACAACGCGGAGGAGCTGGCGAATCTGGCGGTGGAAGAGACCCGGATGGGTCGGATTGACAGCAAGATCGCCAAGTGCCGCAACAAGTCCAAGAGCGTCTGGTGGCGGATGAAGGACAAGAAGAGCCGCGGCATTATTGACAGAGACGAGGAGACGGGAATCGTCAAGGTGGCCAAGCCCATCGGCGTGGTGGGCTGCGTCACCGCCACCACCAACCCGGTCATCAACCCCATGCACAACTCCATGTGCGCCCTGAAATGCGGCAACGCCGTTATCATCTGCCCCCATCCCCGGGCCAAGAACGTGGGCATCCGCACTGTGGAGCTGATGAACAAAGCCCTGGATGAGCTGGGCATGCCCAAGCATCTGATTCAGATCATCTCCGAGCCCACCATGGAGCTGTCCGCCGGCCTGATGAGTGCGGTAGACCTGTGCGTCTGCACCGGCGGCCCCGCCCTGGTGAAGACGGCCTACTCCTCCGGCAAGCCGGTCTACGGCGTGGGACAGGGCAACGTCCAGGTGCTGGTGGACCGGGACGTGGACTACAACGAGGTTGCCAAAATGGTCATTGCCGGCCGCACCTTTGACAATGGCGTGCTGTGTACCTGCGAGCAGAATGTCATCTGCCCCCGGGACAAGGCCGACGAGATGATCGCCGCCCTGAAGGCCAACGGCGCCTACTACGTGGGCAGCCAGGAGGACGCGGAGAAGGTGCGCAGCAGCGCCTTCCCGGACGGCGTGTTCAATAAGGAATGGACGGGCACCACCGTGCAGCAGATGGCCGATCTGGCCGGGCTGAAGGGCGTGCCCGAGGACACCAAGGTCATCGTATGCTGCACCAAGGGCTACGCCCGGGACGAGGTGCTGGCCAAGGAGAAGCTCTTCCCCATGCTGGCCCTGTTCCTGTACGACAGCTGGGATGAATGCATGGAGATCGCCCGGGCCAATCTGGCCATGGAGGGCATGGGCCACAGCGTGGTCATCCACTCCAACACCACCGAGCATGTGGAGGCCGTTCCCGGCGTGGTCAACGTCTCCCGCTACGCGGTCAACCAGGTGGGCGGCACCGCCCTGGGCGGCGCCATGGACAACGGCCTGAATCCCACCACCACCCTGGGCTGCGGCACCTGGGGCAACAACATCATCAGTGAGAATCTGTGGTACACCCACCTGATGAACGTCAGCCGCATTTCTTACAAGGTACCCGGCATGTATGTTCCCTCTGACGAGGAAATCTGGGCGGAGTAACCTCTTCCCCGACAAGCGGATACAGAATCCCTCACTCTTTGATTTACCCGAAAAGTCCGGCTTGCAAAAGCCGGACTTTTCCGATAAAGTGTATACAGCGGCCACGGGCCGCAAGGAGGAATTGTTATGCTGACTGAGTACAGAAGTAAATTTGTAACACCGGAGCAGGCCGCCAGGGCGGTGCGCTCCGGAGACTGGGTGGACTACGGCTTTGGGGCCGGCTTTCCCGAGCTGATGGACCGGGCATTGGCCGGGCGCAAGGGCGAGCTGAAGGATGTGAAAATTCGAGGTGGTCTGGTGATACGCCCTCGGATTGAGGTAGTGGAGAAAGACCCGGAACAGACTACCTTTACCTATTACAGCTGGCACATCGGCGACTACGAACGGAAACTGCAAAGCCGGGGACTGGTGAAATTCCTGCCGGTGATGCTGCGTTCCCTGCCGGAGCTGTACCGCAGCCACATCCGGGTGGACGTGGCCTTTGTACCGGTGTCCGCCCCCGATGAAAAGGACTATTGTGGGCTGGGCATCTCCAACTACGCCTGGCGCACCATTTTCGAAAAGGCCCGCACAGTGGTCTTTGAGATCAACGAGCGCCTGCCCCGGCTTCAGGGGGTGGACGGCTCCCACCGGGTCCACCTGTCCGAGGCGGACTACATCGTGGAGGGGGAGCATGAACCCCTGCCGGTGCGCAGCTACAAGGAAGCATCCGAGATCGACAAGAAGATCGCCCAGCTGGTGGTGGCTGAGATTCCCGACGGCGCGGTCCTCTCCCTTGGGGTGGGCGGCGTGCCCTTCACGGTGGCCAACATGATCGCCCAGTCCGATCTGAAGGACATCGGCTGCCACACCGGCACCATCAGCGACGCATTTATGGCCCTCCATCAGGCGGGCAAGCTGACCAACGCCCGCAAGCAGATCGACACGGGGCTGTCCACCTGGAATCTGGCCATGGGCTCCCAGGAGCTGTACAACTGGCTGGATGCCGAACCCCATCTCTTCCGCCCCGGCGACCTGGACTATGTCCACAACCCCTACCGGATGGCGGAGATGAAGAACTTCATCAGCATCAACGGCGGCGTACAGCTAGACCTGATGGGCCAGGAGAACGGCGAGTCTGCCGGCACCCGCCAGCTGTCCGGCATCGGCGGCCAGATGGACTTTCTGGAGGGCGCCTTCCTCTCCCAGGGCGGCAAGGGCTTCATCTGCATGAACTCTTCCCGGGTGACCAGGGACGCAGTGCGTAAGTCTAATATCCTGCCCTTCATTCCCGGCGGCAGCACGGTCTCCGCACCACGGACCATGATCCAGTACGTGGCCACCGAGTACGGCGTGGTCAAGCTGTCCGGCCTGTCCCTGATGGAGAGGGCCCAGGCGATGATCTCTGTGGCGCACCCCGATTTTCGGGAGGAGCTGACTAAATACGCCATGGAAAACTTCCACTGATTTTTTAAACCTGTCCGTCCCAATCTCCGCAGCAAAAATCGCCGCCGGCTGCGTTAAAAATCAGGACATCTCATTTCTCAGTCTTTCCAGCGCCCGCCGCTCCAGCCGGGACACCTGCACCTGAGACACCCCCAGAACCCGGGCTGTGTTCATCTGGGTTAACCCCTTGTAATACCGCAGGAGGAGTACCTGCCGTTCCCTCTCCGGCAGATCCGCAATTGCCGCACGGAGCGTCAGCCGTTCCACCATACCCTCCTCCTCATTGCCGGTGGTCAACATTCCCTCCAGGGTGAGGCCTTCCGCCCCCGTCTCCGCCTGGAGGGAGACCACCGGCTCGATGGCTGTCTCTGCGGCGGCAATCTCCTCTGGAGACAAGTCCATCGCCTCCCCCAGCTCAGACACGGTCGGCTCCCGACCCAGCTGAGAGGACAGTCTTGCCCGCGCCGCCCGAATGGCCGTTCCCCTCTCCTTCAGTCCCCTGCTCACCTTTACCGGTCCGTCGTCCCGGAGAAAGCGGCGGATTTCTCCGGCAATCTTGGGTACGGCGTAGGTGGAAAACTGGGTGCCGAACTCGGGATCGAAGCCCTGGATGGCCTTGAGAAAGCCCAGACAGCCCAGCTGGTACAGGTCGTCCGGCTCCACTCCCCGGCCGTAGTACCGGCGCACAACACTCCAGATCAGGCCGTTGTTTTCCAGCAGCACCTGCTCACAGGCGGCGCTGTCCCCTCCCCGAGCGGCCTCCAGAAGAGCGGAGCCGGTGAGAGAGCCGCTCAACGTCCGGCCCGGCGGGATATCCGCCGAACCATTGTGACGGTGGTGCCCTTTCCGGGAACGGAGCGAACCTTCAGCGTATCCATAAAGCTCTCCATAATGGTGAACCCCATCCCGGAGCGTTCCTCGTTTCCGGTGGTAAACAGAGGCGTCCTGGCCTGCTCCACGTCGGCAATGCCCACTCCCCAGTCCTTTACCACGATCTCCAGCACGTTTCCCTCTCTGATCCGCAGCTTGAGCGACACCTTTCCCAAGGTCTCCGGGTAAGCGTGGACAATCGCGTTGGTCACCGCTTCGCTGACGGCAGTCTTAATATCGTTGACCTCCTCCAGAGTGGGGTCCAGCTGTGCGGCAAAGCAGGCCGCCGTTGTTCGGGCAAAGCCCTCGTTGGCTGACCGGCTGGGGAATTCCAGAGTAACCTGATTTTCAATTTTCATATGTATCGGTCCTTTCTTGGCGGAATATGTAGTTTCTTTCCCAAAGAGAGCCGGCATCACCGCAGGCGTTGACCGGGGGATTCCGGCGTACTGGAAAAATTCTGCGGACAGAATCCCCCGCCGCCGTGACCTGCACGGCGGTCCTTCCCCTCTTCGCCAGGGGACTTTTACTCAAACCGGATCATCCTTTCCAGGCCGGCCGCCCGGAACACCTTTCCCGCCTGCTCCGGGGTATTTACTACCCGCATGGCTCCTCGTACCTGCCCCATCCTCCGGTGGGCCCGGAGAAGCACCGCAATCCCTGAGCTGTCGGTAAAGGTCAGGCCGCTCAAATCCAGGGTTAGCTCCCGAGGCTGGGCCAGGTCAATGCGGCGGTCCAGTTCCTCCATCACCGACCGGGCCCCATGGTGGTCCAGCTCCCCCTCCACCAGAGCAGTGAGTCGGCGTTTTTCTTCCCTACAGATCACCGGCATGCCAAAACCTCTCCTTTCCTTTGGTGTAACCCATTATTTTCCAGATCATTATAGGACAGACTCCCTGTCAGATTTGGACGCTTTTGGCCTGAAACAACAAAAAAGCCCCTTCTTAGTTTAAAGGACGCCGAAAATGGCCAGTCAGGGTCTCTGCACTCCCGTTCCAACGGCCCCGCCAGAATCTCTCCCATCCTTTTGCCTTTTTCTTTCCCTGTCGTTCATTATGTACTGTACCCCGCACAAAATTGTAACACCTACAAGTAAATTCCCTCTTGACAGATCCCGTTATTTGTGATATTCTATCTGAGAACTTAAAAGACCGGAAGCCACCCATGCCGGAGTGGCGGAATTGGCAGACGCCCGGGACTTAAAATCCCGTGGGAGTGATCCCGTGCCGGTTCGACCCCGGTCTCCGGCACCATATCGCGGGGTAGAGCAATTGGTAGCTCGTCGGGCTCATAACCCGGAGGTTGCAGGTTCAAGTCCTGTCCCCGCAACCAGAAAAAGGAAGTAGAGATATCTAATCTCTACTTCCTTTTTTTGTTGTTTTATGCTATATATTGTGTAATATCTTAGTTTTATTACAATATACAGTGTTTCTGTGATGACTGGAGCGATTAAGAATAGTTGAAACTAATTGGAATTATTTGTAATTACTATTGGTAAATGTTGAGTACTGTTGGTAAGTGTGGGGGAAAAGTTTCACTTTTTTCGCACCTGTGTGAAAATTGGAATAAAGAAATTAGTACTTGACAAAAATGCTCATATAAGTTATTCTGTTAACAGAAGTTGACTTGTTTAGGAAATGTAACCAGTGTAACCGCAATAACCACTGTAACCGATATATATTTTTGATTGTTAGGATACTTGCTTAATTTAGGGCAGGTATCTCTTTTGTTTATATAGACAAACTTCGCCATATATGATACAGTTAAAATAGTTAACCCTTATATAAAGATTTAGGAGGGCTATGTTATGGCGGAAAATTCTAAAAAGGTTTTTTGGGTATTAGATAAGGAAAGCAGTACTTTCAGTGTGGACATGAAAAATAGTGTTAAGGCTGAATTAGAAAGTAGGTTTCAGTTTAAGCTGGTCATTTATAAAGATGCTCAGACGCACATAGAAAGCATGAAAATTACGAATTTTAAGGATGGAAACGAGAACGGTTCTATAATTACTTCCATAGTAGATTTGGGCCGTGATATGAAGGACTTCAAGAAATTCGGTGTAGTTATGGGGGATACCTATTTTAGAGATCTGGCCCGTGAGATTGAAAAGGAATATGCAAATATTGAAGTTGGGGAAGTCATTTTCTCCAAGGATGATACACGGTACAGTAATTTGATTACAGAAGTGAAGGAATTTTTTGCAGAAGGCACAGAATACATATCTGAGGAGTTTTGTTATATTCCGGTTAATATGTTTAATGAACTCTCGCATGACTGTGGTTATGGTGACTATGAGTTGAAGAATCTGCGAAAGCAGCTTGACCAAGATGAATATATTCGTGTGGTGTCTGGAAGGTATGCAATATTAAAACGATTAGGAACTAAGCCAGAAAGAGTTATTGCATTTCATAGACAGAAATTAGGCATTACTATGCCAGAAAAACAGGAGAAGCGGAAAAAAAGGGATGATGGGGATGAATAAAAGGGATACTCTTTCGATTGCTCCATACTATGGCGGCAAGGGCCGCATGGCCCACTTTATCGCTGACCGGCTTAATTATGATGATACGGACATCTTTGTCACTCCATTTGGTGGTATGTGCCGGGTGTTGTTAAACAAACCTCGTCATAAAGTCGAGTGTTATAATGATTACAGTGAAGGCTTGACCGCTCTAATGCGTATACTGTCCGACCCCATTAAATCAGTGGAATTTATACATAGGTTGGAAGATGAAACGGTTTATAGTCAGGCGGAATTTGATAAACAAAAGACCGTTTTTGATAGTGCTGAAAAAGATTTAGAAGAACAATCAAAAAGTCGGTTACGTCGGTTATTGATTGATAAAAAGATTGTTAGTTCCCATACCGCAAATGACTTACTTGATGAAATATTATGGCAGTCTTTTGAAATGGCAGAAAAGGCAGTTAACCCAAAACGAAAAACACCACCACATAAAATAATACCAACAGTACAAGCTGGTTTAAATAAGTTGCAACAGGTATTGCAAGCGGAAGAACACAACGCAAAAGGTAAGACTGCTAAAGAGCGTAGGAAATTCCAAGAAACATTGAGAAATTATCTTGCTGACTGGATTGAATCATATCAGTTAAAAGAAACACAAGGTTTTCTTGAGCGGTCAAGAGATTATAGTATAGACATTTCTGACATGGATTTAGCAATAGCAACTTATGTAGTATTTCAGCAGTCACGGGATGGAATGGGGCAAACATGGAGCGCCGAGAAGTTTAAAACAGATGAGCAGTACAGACGGCAGATCGTTAAACTGTTTGACTGTGCTGAAAGATTAGAGGGCGTAGAAGTTTTTCAAATTGACGCTATGGCCTTTTTTAGAAATATGATGTTTATAGACCCGGACACCCCATTAAATGAAGTACCATCTGCGTTTCAAGTGTTGAATGAGTGGATAAACAATCCCCGTGTTATGATGTACTGTGACCCTTCATATATCAGCGTGGATAGCGAAAAAGAGCTGTTAAAGGATATTGATGTTGACAGTACACCTCGTTTATCAGACGCAATTAAAAAGAATTATGGGGATAGAATGCCTAAGAATTTAGGTAAAATATACTCTATGTCATTTGGATATGACGACCAAGAAAAGTTTTTACGTTGTATTCAAAAAGCGAAATGCAGAATTCTGGTATCAAACTATGATTTGCAGTTGTACAACAAATATTTGAATGAGGGCACAGGATGGCACCGGGAAGAATTTCATACAACAACAGGCGTTGGAAGTAAGAAAGATAATAAGCGTGTAGAGGTCATTTGGTACAATTATTAAAAGAGCATAGATAAAATAAAAAGTACTCACTTTTGGAAGTGGGTACTTTTTTTGCGGCTTGTTGGTATTAGTAAGTAGATTTAATAAGGGGGGTGTATAGCTGAAGCGTACAGCGTTCCAGAGGGTTCTGGGAAGGTTGGAAAGGGCTGGAGGGGTTAGGGGTATGCTGAAGGAATGGAAAGGGCCAGAGGGGACCAAAATGGGGCCTAGGGGGTGTTAGGAAATTGGTGATAGTGGGCCTTGCAATACAGGCGGTTCAATAAGCAGGATGGTGAAAACGGAAGGCAGTAGGATAGTGTTCAGCATTCAACCAAATTTCTGTTTTGAAATGGATAATTGAAAAATCAAAAAACTATCCGCTCTTCTTTTAAAAAATTGGGAATACATCGGTACATACATAGAAGAAAAATTTTGTATGCAGTAGGTGGTGAAAAATAAGATTTTGAAAAGTTGATTTTATAGGAAGTACATTAGAGCATAAGAAAGGATAAATACATAGGAGAAGTAAAATGAGTGATATAATAAATCATGGTTACAGTAGGAATATTGAAGGACAGAATAACGACTTGCAGAAAAAACCAGAGCAATTAAAGCAGTCTGATAAATGTGGAAGTCAAGCGCAGGCATTTCGACAGGATTTATCGACATCAGATATGGTGTATCTATACTACATAGAAGGTTATTCATATAGAAAAATCGCAAAGAAAATGGGGTGTTCCCCTAGTACAGTTGTGAACCGTCTAAAAACCGACAACGCACAATTTGAGCTATTTATGCTTAAGTATGCTTGTGGTTACGGTCAAATTATAAAAGAAAGGCATATTAAGAAAAAAATACAACCATCAAAACAATCTATAAAACGTGGATTTAAAGCGCACGCATTTCGCAGGGATTTATCAACAGATAAGATGTTGTATCTTCGTCAGGAAAAGCAATATTCATATAAAGACATCGCAGAAGAAATGGGGTGTTCTCCTAGTACGGTTAGAAACCGTCTAAATAATGAGAACCTTTGGGATGAATTATAATCCTTAATTGCACGATTTTGTTTGTTAATTGCACAGATAACTTATGATTTTGGTGGGGCAGTTATATATTGAGGTATGACTGTTTTCAATCAATTTAAGTTTTGGAAGAATCAATTAGATTGATATAATAAACAAAGTCATTCAATAGAAATCAGTTGGCAGGTTGTTCGTGTACTGTGGGGAAGAAAAGTTTAAAGAGATAGGGGGCTTGCCCCCATACCTAGGAAATATAGTAAATAGAGCATAACCCACCATACAAAAATTAAATAGCCTTTACCTTCATACATACCACATGTGACTACTGATAAATGGAGTATAAAAAACAGAAAGGGCACCGACTATTTTAGTTGGTGCCCTTGAAATATTCTATTGACGGAGATGGTATCATGCGGTAGAATAAAGATACGAGGTAACGAGTAGTGCGGGCAGGCCTAGAGGGCGGCAACCCCCTAGGCCCTGTGCAGGATGAGTGAGCATCCATACACAACTGCGTTAGCAGTACCACATACTTAGTATAAATCATTAAGGCTGTATTTTCAAGATGTTTATACTGGTTGTGTAAGCACATGGCAAAGATTGATTGTGCGTGTATGGGTAAGTTAAAATACCTGTATGCGCATTTATTTGTTATCTCGGCAGTAGAAGCCATGCGGGGAGCATACCAGCCGGGTATGTGTCCCCCATGGTGGAGCTGTTGAGATTAAAGCGATACATTTGATTCAGCCACCGCGCAAATCAGAATGTATTGCAACAAGGGAGGAAAAGAAATGAAGCAAAAGGTTTTAATTAGCGGCTTATCTCTGTTACTGACCTTTTCATTGGCAGGCTGTGGGGGTCAGCAAACCCAACAGGAGCCGCAGGAGCCAAAGCAGGAGGTTCAGCAGAGCGGAGCAATTAGCACAGAACCACCAGCAGAGCCGTTAGAGGTAAAGCAGGAGGTTGTACCAACAGCCACAGCTGTACCGAGTGAAGCTGACCCAGCGGAAGAAGTAGCAGACCAAGAGGAAGATTTGACAGAAGAGGTACAGTTATTCACTGATTGTAATGAGACGGTGTATGCAACGGGGACAGTGAATCTCCGCAATGGAGCAGGAACATCCTTTGAAAAAGTGGGTTCACTCAACACGGGAGACAGTGTAACCCGTACAGGCATCGCAATAGCAGGCACTGAAGCAGAAGGCTGGAGCAGAATCCAATTAAGTGACGGAAGTATAGTTTATGTGTCGAACAAATACTTAAGCACCTCAAAACCCTCAACTGGTGGAGGTAATACTCAAAATAGACCCAGTGGAGGTCAGCAGCAGACTCAGCCATCTGGTGGAGGTCAGCAAGACACCCAAGGTCCCACCCCTGGCTACAATCCATGGGAAGACGATTATTCAAATATATTCGTAGATACTCGCACCGAAGAACAAAAACAAGCAGACCTTAAAAAGACTCAAGAAGCATCCGAAGGACTCACCGGAACCATCCAAGCAGGAGGCCTCGGCAACTAAACAAAATAACAACGTCTACAACCAGTAAAGCCAGTCAGGTTTATCTGACTGGCTTTGCTTATATCCATTTATACAGCGTATCTTTCAGTTGAATTTTAATTTACTTGAAAGGGGCGACAGTTATGGCTAACATGGAAAAATACGGTATCGTGGTTGTTCAAAATCTATATCAAGATAGAAGTGGAGAAATACATAATGAATATCACATTTACACTGAATCTGGCTTCCACTTAGGGGTATTGAGACTTCCGAGTGATGGACAGTATGTATTTGATTCCAACTTTCTTATTGCCTTGATGAAAGGATTGGCAATCAGGTATGGATTTATTAAACCTAAAAAACGCAGTTAATAAAGTAAATAAGCAGATGGGCCAGATGTGAAAACATCTGGCTTATTTTTATGTTTATTTTGAAAAAGTGAATTTTCTAATACTGTTGAAAGGCTAGTTAAAAAATTAGAAAAATGACAACGGAAAACTTTCGGTTAATGCAATCAAGGGTAATTAACCAAAATTTCGGTTAATTTATTTTTTAATTTTACTGATGGATGATTTTTAAATTGAGGGGGTTTGAAGATGTGAAAATAGGGGTTTCCAGAAAAAAGAATGGGGGTGAAAGGGAAGTTGAAAAATCTGTGCTGATACAGAAAACAGGCTAGTTGAAATTGTGTTTCAGATGTTTTCAATAGCCTTTATGACAATGATAGGAAACAGTACCGGGGTTAGAAGTTTACCAGTATAGAGCAGTCGGAGAAAACAGGCTCTTTAACTGCTACAAACTCACTAAAATCAAGGTTACATCCCCTTGCACTGTCACGTCTTGCCCATCAATGACCACAGCGTTATAGTTTAGTTGTGGTTAGGAAAAAGGCCACAATTAAAATTATAGGAGGGCTTTAAAATGTGTATGCGCTACATGATTAACCGTGAGGACTTGGGTAAGAGAGTGACAGGCTATATGTTCTATGACGCAGATAGCAAGGGGTTTACAGGGCTGACTGAAAAGCAGATTAAGGACACCTTGAATAAGGGTGAGCGGCTGTATGGTCTGGTTCTGGATGGTGAGGGCAACATCACCATGGATACCGAAGGATTTAAGACCAACAATTATATGGTGAGGTCTGGTATTAACAGCTTGGTTCCGGCAGTTGATTCGGATATGCCAGCTAACATGATGTATGTGGTGGTCGGGATGAAAAAGGTGCAGGGCGGTGAGAATGTTTACGAGGTTATCAGTAGTCGATATGCAAGGCTGGAAATGCCTGAAAGCAAAATCAAAATGCTGTTGGAGTTCGGCTGTGTTCAGGGCGGCGTGTATCTGGACGGCAAGGGCAAGCTGACGATCTGCGAGGGGGTCAGGGTGGATGATGGAAAGGAGGTGGGCTAAAATGCCCACCTCTTTTGAATGGCTCATAGGGTTTAGCTGTTTCGGGCTGTTGGCTCTGTTGTACCTTCTGTACCAGTTAATTGAAATATTCCGTGATTTTGTGTCAGTGCTGAAGGAGTTTATAGAGGACGATTAAAAGAAAGTAGCCAGCCTGTAAAAAGGTTGGCTACTTTTGTTTTATGCAAAAGTTAGGCTAGTTAAAAAATTATGTACATTGCAATAAGCATTTAGATATGTAAGGTGTAAATTAAAAGATAGAATTTTTTTGATTTACAGAATACATAACATTTAGGAGGAACAGTAAAATGAAATTCGATTTTATCATTAGTCATCCCAAAGAAATAAAAAAATACGCTCTTCTTACTACGGAAGATGGGACACCCCTCATTGAAGGGAATAAAAACATCGAGGTAGTATCAGAGACAGGTGAACACAGAAAAATATATCCAACAAATGAGCCTGACATATTTTCATATGAAATTCATGTCGGGGATTATATTCGGCTTTATGGTAAGTCAGATGTAGACTATGCTTCATATAAAACTGAAGTATACAAGGTTACTGATATAACAGCTAGTGAAGTTATAGCTAAATCTTGTTAATTGCTCCTGCAAAGCCCAGCCCAATGAAAAGGGCTGGGCTTTTTGTTTATTCCAGCAATCTACCTAATTTATATAGGACAATTCCTTGCACTGTCACGGCTAGGCAAAAGATTAAAACAGCGTGATAATATGAGCAGTCATAGAAAATGACTAGTTGAAAAATTAAAGGCGCAAAAGTAGGCTAGTTGATATTAGTGGTATCCAGAATAAGGAGGATACCGCTAATGGATGTAAAAGAAACCGGACTGACCCCAACAGAAGCTAGTGCCTTGATTGGTTGTAAAGAATACACCATTA
>CATONV010000023.1 GCA_951801655.1 uncultured Oscillospiraceae bacterium
ACCAACGACACGAGGATTTTCAGTCCTCTGCTCTACCAACTGAGCTACAGAGGCGGGTGGCGACGCGGAAGGGACTTGAACCCTCGACCTCCGGCGTGACAGGCCGGCGTTCTAACCAACTGAACTACCGCGCCAGGTAGTTCCGGGGGACCGGGTCAAAATGGTGGGAACAACAGGGCTCGAACCTGTGACCCCATGCTTGTAAGGCATGTGCTCTACCAGCTGAGCTATGCTCCCCGGTTTGCCGTCCAATTTGCGACGGCTTGCTTATTATACTCGACAGACAGCGACTTGTCAACAGGTAAATGAGATTTTTTGCCGAGAAATTTTCCTCTTGCCCAAATGGAAAAATTGTCGGGATAAACGGCGGTGTCCGTTCTTGACATTCCCATGGATCGATGACATAATGAGATGAATTGGAAAATCGGCGTCTGCGGGCGGCCGAAAAAATAAGGAGGTCTGCATTTATGGGTGAGAAGATCAAACGGATCGGCGTACTGACCAGCGGGGGCGACGCTCCTGGTATGAACGCGGCGGTCCGGGCCGTGGTACGTGACGCGGTGAGCAACGGGATCGAGTGCATCGGCATCCGCCGGGGCTGGAGCGGCCTGATCTCCAGCGACTTTGTCCGGCTGGACAGCAACAGCGTCAGCCACATCATCAATCGAGGCGGCACCATTCTGTATACCGCCCGAAGCCAGGAGTTCATGGACGAGGCGGGCCGGGAGAAGGCCATCGGCACCTGTAAGCTGCTGGGGCTGGACGCCATCGTGGCCATAGGCGGCGACGGCACCTTCCGGGGTGCGCTGGCCCTGTCCCGTCAGGTGGCGGAGAGGGGACAGAAGCTGGATGTCATCGGCATCCCCGCCACCATTGACAACGACATCGGCTGCTCCTACTACACCATCGGCTTCGACACCGCCTGCAACACCGCCATCGAGTGCATCGACAAGCTGCGTGACACCATGCAGTCCCACGAGCGCTGCTCGGTAGTGGAGGTCATGGGCCGACGGGCCGGCTATTTGGCCCTGTACGTGGGCACCGCCGTGGGCGCCACCGCCGTGCTGATCCCCGAGCGCCCGGTGGACTTCGAGCGTGACGTGGTGGAGAAGATCCGCCGGGCCCGTCTGGCGGGCAGCACTCACTACATGGTGGTGGTGGCCGAGGGCGCGGGCAGCGCCTTTGAGATCGCCGACCGCATCCGGGAAGAGGTGGGCATCGACCCCCGGGTCACCGTCCCCGGACACATTCAGCGGGGCGGCTCCCCCAGCGCCCGCGACCGTGAGACCGCCAGCCGCATGGGCTACATGGCGGTACAGACCCTGCTGGCCGGAAAGGGCAACCGGATCATCGCGGTCCAGCGCGGCTGTCTGACCGACCTGGACATGGAGGAGGCCCTGGCCATGACCAAGACCTTCGACATGAGTCTTTACACCGTGCTGGAGGCGCTGACCAACAGCGGAAAATAAGCGCGTCCTTCTTTTATGGCGGCGTTTCATACAGAAAAAAAGCGGGAGCGGACCCAAAGGTCCGCTCCCGATCTGTTATCCCAGATAGAGCCCGTAGTAGCCCACCAGGGCCATGGCCATCAGCCCGGCGGTGATGAGCTGGATGGGGGTGCCGCGGAAGGACTTGGGGCAGCGGTTGAGGTCAACCTCCTTCTGGAGACTG
The DNA here is from genome assembly GCA_951801655.1 of uncultured Oscillospiraceae bacterium. Lineage (GTDB taxonomy): Bacteria > Bacillota > Clostridia > Oscillospirales > Oscillospiraceae > Lawsonibacter. The sequence continues at coordinate 1,672 of CATONV010000023.1, forward strand.
GCAAAGCTGGCCAGGGCCAAGGTGGCGCCAATACCGCCGCACAGGGCGAAGATGAGGGCGGAAGTCAGGCCGTAGCTGCGCTGGGTGACCAGCAGGGCGGCGCCCAGGGCGGCGCAGTTGGTGGAGATAGAGGCCAGGTTGTCGTCGGTCCGGCGGGACAGCTCCGGGACGCACGCCTTGAAGAATCGCCGCAGTCCGGCCACCAGGCCGGGGATGAGAAGGGAGAAGGCCAGCACCTGAAAGTGGACCAGATTAAAGCGTGTCAGAACCAGGAAATTGAGAAGCCAGCCGAACAGCACACCCAGCACCATCACCAGGGTGAGGCACAGGCCGGTGCGGATGGCCTCCCGGGAGTCCTGGAAGGACTTCTGATGGGTTCCAATGCCCATGCAGGACACCAGCACAAGATTTTCTGACAGCAGGGCGGCCAGGGCCACCCCGGCCAGTTCCAGAGCGGTATTCATCGTGTGTGCCTCCTCTCACTGGGTGTCTTCATAGTTGAACTCTCCCGCCGTATCCAGGTTGGCTACAATATTCAGCGCCCGGTTGACGCCGGCGGTAATCGCCTTGGAGGTGGCGGTGGCGCCGCTGACCGAGTCCACCGAGTTGCTGCCCGAGCCGCGGATGGTGCCTGAGCGGCCGATGTATCGGGCCAGGGCCTGGGACGTCATGGCCTCGGTGCCTACCCGGTCGGTTTCGCTGTGGCTTTCGATGGCCACCCCGGTAACGGCGCCGTTCAGGTCTACGCCCACCGTCATGGTGACCGGACCGCCGAAGCCCTGACTTTGTACCGAGACGCAGTAGCCCAGCAGGCGGCCCTCCTCATCATACCCGGCGGTGATGGACAGCGCGCCGGCGGCATGATAGGGGGTTTCGGCGCCCACGGCGGCCTGGGGCATGGCCTGAGATAGAATTTTCCGCTGGGCCTGAACCTCGGCACGGGCGGTGTTCAGGTCGGTAAAGCGGTGGACGCCGAAGATGACGGCGCAGGTGACGGCAAGCACGCCGGCGAAGGGGCCGAAGGTCTTGAGGGCGGAGCGCAGCAGGTCCAGCCAGGCCTCGCCGGGGGCCTGGCCCTCCTTGGGGCGGTAACGCTGAAAGTCGGGCTTGGGCCGGACGAATTTGATCTCAGACAGGCTGTTCCAGGTCTGGGACAGGAGGTCTCGGGTTGCGGCGAAGCTGCCCACACCGAAGCGCCTGGGCAGTCCCAGCCGGTCCAGCAGCCAGACCATGCAGTTCATGGTGAGGATGGCCCAGCCCACCCCCTCGGGGTAAGAGCTGGAGGAGCGCAGCAGCACAGTGAGCAGCCCGCATCCCACGCCGAACATGATATGCCCCCGGGGGGTCACCGGGGAGGTGGCCGGGTCGGTGGCGAAGAAGATTGCACCCATCAGCAGCCCGCCGCCCATCAGCTGGTAGGCGGTCCATACAAGGGGAGACACCCCCTCCGGAGAGGTGAGAAGGGCGATAACGGCTACTGTCCCCAGGTAGGACAGGGGAATGCGGGGGGAGATTACCCGGCGCAACAGCAGGTAGACCAGGCCCAGCAGGAGCATGAAGGCGGAAATTTCGCCCATGGAGCCGCCCCGGTTGCCCAAAAACATCAGGTCCAGACCTTGGGGGGGCAGGGAACCCTCGTGGAGATAGGACATGGGGGTGGGGGCGGACACCGCGTCCACCCCGGCCAGGGACAGCTGCTGCATGGGCTGGGGCCAGGTGGTCATCAGAATGGGCATGGTGCCGGCCAGCATCCGCCCGGCCAGGGCGGGATTCATAAAATTCCGGCCCAGACCGCCATAGAACTGCTTGACCACGATAATGGCAAAGGCGGCCCCCAGTACAGGCACCCAGTAGGGGGCGCTGGCGGGCAGACTGAGGGCGAGGAGCAGCCCGGTGACGCAGGCGGACAGGTCTCCCACAGACATGCTTTGCCGGGTAAGCAGGCGGTAGAGGGCCTCAAAGCCCAGGCAGGAGGCCACCGAAACAGCGGTGAGAAGCAGGGCCCGGCGGCCGAAGAAGAAAATGGCCATGCCCAGGGAAGGGGTGAGGGCCACGATCACGTCCAGCATGACGGCCCGAGTGGTGGAGGGCTGGCGCAGTTGGGGGGACATGCGCCTGGGGGCGTAGCTGACGTTCATTGGACGCTTTCCCCCTTTCGGACAAGGCTGGCCGCCTGGGCAACCGTCTCCACCAGGGGAATCTGGGCGGGACAGATGTAGGAGCAGCAGCCGCAGGCGTTGCAGTCCTCCAAGTGGAATTTGGCGAGCTTCTCCAGGTCTTGGTCCTCCAAGGCCCGGCGAATGATGGTGGGGGCCAGGTGCATGGGGCAGGCCCGCACGCACTTGCCGCAGCGGATGCACACCCCGGCGGGGGTGTCCGGCTTGTGTTCCCAGCGAGTAAGGCAGACCAGGCTGTTGGTGTCTTTCATCACCGGGGCGTCCAGACTCTGAAGCGCCACCCCCATCATGGGGCCGCCGGTGATGATCAGGTCGGCCTCTTCCTTCAGGCCGCCGCAGGTTTCCAGCAGGTGGCGCAGGGGCGTGCCGATGGGCACCCACAGGTTTCGGGGCCGGGTGACCGCCCCGCCGGTGATGGTTACCGCCCGGTAGGTGAGGGGACGGCCTTGAAACAGGGCGTCCTGAATGGCGAAGACGGTGGCCACATTGAACACGGCGCAGTGTACGTCGGTGGGGCCGCCGCCGGGGGGCACCTCTCGGCCGGTGACGGTTTGGATAATCTGCTTTTCCGCCCCCAGGGGGTAGCAGGTGCGCACGGGGATAATCTGTACCCGGCCGTTTCCCGAGCGGCGCAGACGGCGCTCCACCGCCTCCACGGCGTTGAGCTTGTCCCCCTCGGTGACCACCGCCACCCTCTCGCACCGCAGGCAGCGGGCGATAGCCTGGGCACCCCGGAGAATGTGCTCACTGCGCTCCAGCAGCAGCCGGTAATCGGCGGTGACGTAGGGCTCGCACTCGGCCACATTGACGATCAGGGTGTCCACCTTGCCGGCGGAGAGAGACAGCTTTTCCCAGGTGGGGAAGGCGCCTCCCCCCATGCCCACAATGCCGGCCCAGGCCACCCTCTCCACCAGCTGCTCTAAGGTGAGATGCCGGGGATCCAGGGGAGCGGGGCGGCCGTCGTAGTGCTCGCTGCGCTCGTCGTTCTGGATGACGATGGCGGGGGAGTAGCCTCCCCAGGAGTGGGGGCGGTCCTCAATGGCCGTTACCCGGCCAGACACACTGGCAAAGGCGGCGGCCCCGGTCTGGCCTCTGCGGGCGATGGGCTGGCCGATGGTTACCGGGTCGCCGGGGCGCACCATGGGGGTGGCGGGGCCGTCGGCGCACATGACCAGGGGGATTACGATCTCCTGGGGCGTCCGGGATAGCCGGGCCATGGGCTTGCGCCGGGTCATCTCTTTTCGCGTGGCGGGGTACACCCCGCCAAAGAAGGAGTGAGTCATAAAAGCCTCCAGGCGACCCCGAAGGGCCGCATATCGACAAAATAGGTGTGTTAACCCAGTTAAAACACAGAATACATCATAATCCAACAAGGGCTGCCTGTCAACGGAAATTCCCTGCGCGAGGGGAAGAGGCGGTCCGGAGTTCGGACGACCCATGTGTCATATGGAGAGGGTCTGAATCAGGTCAGTTTGGACCCCACAGCCGGAATCAGACTGACCAGCCAGGCGAGAGGGAGGGAGAGGAGGAAGAAAATCAGAGAGAACAAAGGCACCGACAGTACCGGGGAGAAGGAGAGCGCGGACACGCCGAACCAGCGGAACACCAAGGCCCACAGCTGATGGACCAGGTAAATGCCGAAGGCGTAGGCGCCGATTTCATTTACCGCCCGGCGGCGGGAACGCTCCTCGCTGATGCCCAGCACGTAGCGGAACAAGGCGCAGAAGGCGGCGGCTGTGAGTACCGCGCTGGGGGAGGTGTATTGATACCAGACTTCCCGGCTGCCGCCGATCAGTCTGGGGCCTGTCAGGGTGAGGACCAGCCCCAGAATGCCCAGAAAATACAGGATGAACTCAGGAATCCGGCCGATGGTGTAGTGCCGCAGATACCAGCCGGCCACGTAGCACCCCGTCCAGCCCAGCACCAGGTGGATCCGCAGCTGTTCCAGCTGTCCGGCGATGGCGCTGCCCGGATAAAAGGCGTTCCACAGGGGCAGCAGGGAGGCGAACAGGAAGCACAGACACAGAAAATAGCGCACCTCACCCCGGCTGGCGGAGGAGGTGAACCGGTGGAGAACCGGATGGACCAGATACAGCCCGATGAGAGGATAGAGTACCCACAGATGAAAATAGGTGTTCCCCCTGGCGGCGTTTACCAGCGCGGCCCAGATCCCTGTCCAGGACAGCGTGCCGCCGCCCAGCAGGTGAGACGCCGTAGCGTACACGGCCCCCCAGAATACCAGCAGGCAGAAGGTGGGCAGGGCCAGTCCCAACAGGCTGGCGGACACCTGGGGCTTGCCCTCCTCTAGGGCAGACATGCCCCACAGCATGAACAGGGCGGGGATGGTCCAGGTGGTGAGACTCTGATAGACGGACAGCACCTGCCAGCTTCCGGACCCGGCGTCCACCATCTCCTGCCCACTCTGGGCCAGCAGGAGAATCATGGCGCACAGCACGGTGAACACCCGGAAAAAGCCGGGCCAGCCCAGATTGCGATCTCCCTTGGCCATCACTTCTGCTCCGGGATAATCTCGATCCAGTAGCCGTCAGGGTCGGAGATGAAGTAGATGCCCATGGCAGGATTTTCAAAGCAGATGCAGCCCATGGCCTTATGCTTTTCATGCAGAGCGTCGTAGTCGTCGGTGTGGAAGGCCAGGTGAAATTCGCACTCCCCCAGGTTGTAGGGTTCCTTCCGATCCCGCAGCCAGGTCAGCTCCAGACGGAAGGGAGAGCCGGCCTCGTCCCCCAGGAAGACCAGCTTGAAGGAGCCGTCCCCGGCCTGCTTTTCCCGCACGGGGGAGAGATTCAGCGCCTGCTTGTAGAAGGCGAGACTGCTCTCCAGGTCCAGAACGTTGAAGTTGAAGTGATTGAAGGTTGTCATGCTGTACACTCCTTTAATGTGTTTTTTTGTCCACCCACTCGGGTTTCAGTTTGGAATAGATGATTTTCTGCTCGTTGTACAGTCCGTAGTAGCCGGACAGCATAAAGGATACCCCGCAGCACAAAGCGTAAAGGGGCAGGCCGTCGCCGCCGAAGAGCTCAAAGGCCAGCAGCGTGGAGGTGAGAGGGCAGTTGGTGGTTCCGCAGAACACGCCCACCATGCCCAGTGCCCCGGAGAAGGCGTGGGGCAGGCCCAGCAGAGGCCCGGCCCAGGTGCCGAAGGCGCAGCCGGTAAACAGCACCGGGACAATCTCGCCGCCCCGGAACCCGGCCCCCAGGGTGAGGGCGGTGAAGAGAATTTTCAGCAGGAAGGCCTCAGGGATGGTCTCTCCGGCCAGCAGACGGCGGATGACCGAGTCTCCCGCCCCGTTGTAGGTCTGGCTGCCCACCAGCAGGGTGAGAAGCAGCACCAGCGCGCCGCCGACGGCGGCGCGGAGAACAGGATCGGGAAAATATTTTTGATAGAGTTTTGGGGCGAGGTGCATGACCTGACAGAAGAAAATGGACAATACCGCGCACAGGGCCCCCATAACGGCCGCCTGAAGGATAGGCAGGGCCTGCAAAGGGAGGGCGTCGTGAACCGGATAGCCGTGGAGGGTGTGCAGGCCGAAGCCGTGGGCGGTGAGGGCTGCGGTGTAGGCGGAAAGCAGGCAGGGAACCAGGGCGGCGTAGTACATCCGGCCCACCGTGACCACCTCGATGGCGAAAAGGGCGGCGGTGATGGGGGTGCCAAACAGGGAGGAGAAGGCGGCGGCCATGCCGCACATCACAATAATTCTCTCATCCTTCTCATCCAGCCGCAGCTTTCGGCCGATGTAGGCGGACAGCGAACCGCCCAGCTGCAGGGCGGCGCCCTCCCGGCCTGCGGAGCCGCCTGCCAGATGGGTGCAGATGGTGGACAGGAAAATCAGCGGGGCGGTTCGCAGTTTCAGCCGCTCCGCGTCCCGCACCGCCACCAGCACCCGGTTGGTGCCCCGGTCCTTCTCCATGCCGCATATTCGATACAGCAGAATGATGGCCGGACCGGCCAGGGGGAGAAGCCAGATGATCCGGGGATACGTCTCCCTTGCCTCAGCGGCGGCGTCAATGCCCAGGTGGAAGGCTACCGCCACAAGCCCCACGATCACACCTGTCAGACAGGAATACAACAGCCATTTGGCAAAAGCCAGCCCTGTGTTCAGGGTGGCTTTCGCCCGGTCAGACAACGGAAACACGGCAAAATCTCCTCTCTCTCCCGGGGCCCGCCAGCCCCGCCGCAAAGGATATGGAAAGTATATCATATTCCCGGACATTTTGCACCCCAAAATCTATTTTTCCTTGAAAACGCCTCCAGACCCTTGCCATATGCGGCTTTTTGTGCTATGATGCAGGCGTATCAACGAATTTTTCTGCCTTTAAAGGAGGTCATTCCCGTGGAGGACGGCCATATATGGCTGGTACTTTTATCTGTCAGCCTTTGCGCCAATCTGATTCAGCTGCTGTGGCGGCCTGTTTTAAACCTGCTGCATCGAAAGGACCAGGTCTCTGAGGACAACATCAAGGCCATGGTGGAGGAGGGCGAGGAGTCGGGCGCCATCCGGAGAAACGAAAAGGAGTTTATCGAAAACGTCCTGGAGTTTGACAACATCACCGCCAAAGACGTGATGATCCACCGCACCGACATGGTCACCCTCCCCGCCGACGCGGAGGAGGAGGAGATTCTGGACGCCATCCGTCAGTCAGGACTGTCCCGCTTCCCGGTGTACGGGGAGGACGCGGACGACATTGTAGGCATACTGTCCACCCGGGACTACCTGCTCAACTTCAGGGATCCTGCCCCCAAGCCGCTGAAGCAGCTGCTCCGTCCGGCCTACTTTGTCCCCGAGACGGTGGCCGCCGACGTGCTGTTCCGGGATATGCAGGGGAAGAAGACACATTTGGCCCTGGTTGTGGACGAGTACGGCGGCACCAGCGGCCTGGTTACCCTGGAGGACCTGCTGGAGGAGCTGGTGGGCAACATCTACGACGAGTTCGACCCCCAGGAGGAACTGGAAATCATCCGCCTGGACGACAACCGCTGGCGGGTGTCCGGCTCCGCCGACCTGGAGGAGCTGGCCGAGGCGATGGATTTTCCGCTGCCCGACGACGAGGAGAGGGACTACGACACATTGGGCGGGTTGGTCTTCTCACAGCTGTCCGTTATCCCGGAGGACGGCAGCCGTCCTGTGGTAGAGGCCCTGGGTCTGCGTATCCAGGTGGAGGAGCTGTGCGAGCGCCGGGTGGAGTGGACTCTGGTGGAGAAACTGCCCCCCGAGTTTGAGGAAGGCGAATCAGTACATAAATAAAAAGCCCCCTTGTTGTGAATCGCCCCAGATGGTGCAAACAGCACAAAATAGCCCCGGCAGGATCATGATTTTGTTAACCGGACAGGCGCGGTGAAAGCGGCGCCTGTCCGGTTTTTGTTCCCCGTTCTGATTCCTTTTGCCCATAAGAATACCCTCTGATGCAGCGATTGTCCTACATCAGAGGGCTGTTTGTTCTACGGTCCGTTTTTACCGGTCCTGTTCCGTCTCCCGAATGGGGGCGACCTCTTTTTTGTATACGTGGTAGAGAAACAGGGCGCTGAAGGTGGTGGAGAACAGTTCCGCGAAGGGGAAGGACCACCACACTACGTTCAGGCCGCCCAGCCGGGCCAGAACAAAAGCCGCTGGCAGCAGCACGATGAGCTGACGGATCACCGACACCGCCAGAGACAGCACTCCGTGGCCCAGGGCCTGGAACACCGAGCCGCAGACGATACAAAACCCGGCCATGAGGAAGCTGGTAGAGATAATCCGCAGGGCGGGCACGCCGATGGCCAGCAGATTGCCGGCGTCCTCGCCCTCCGCCTCGAACAGGCTGAGGAACACGTCGGGGAACAGCTGGAACAGGGCGAAGCCCACCACCATGATGCCCACCGCGTAGGCGATGGCCAGCTTGACGGTCTTCATGATACGCTCAGGCTTTCGAGCGCCATAGTTGTAGGCCACAATGGGCACCATGCCGTTGTTCAGACCGAAGACGGGCATGAAGATGAAGGACTGAAGCTTGAAGTAGATGCCGAACACCGCCGTGGCGGTGGAGGTAAAGGCGATGAGAATCTGGTTCATGCCGAAGACCATCACCGAGCCGATGGACTGCATGATGATGGAGGGCAGGCCCACGCTGTAGATGCCGCTGACAATCTCCCGGCTGGGCCGCAGGCCGGCCACCGACATGTGAATCTCCGGGTTATGTGTCAGGGACAGGTAGAGACCCACCAGCCCGCCGATGATCTGGCCGGCCACCGTGGCCACCGCAGCCCCGGCCACCTCCAGCCGGGGAAATCCAAACAGGCCAAAGATGAGGATGGGGTCCAGAATCAGGTTGATGACCGAGCCGGTACCCTGAATGATCATGGCGTAGACCGTCCGCCCGGTGGCCTGGACCAGCCTCTCACAGGCCACAGAGAGAAAAATGCCCATGCTGCACCCGGCGATGATGGTCAGGTAGTCGGCGCCGTAGGAGATAATGCCGGGGATGTCGGTTTGGATGGTGTAAAACAGCCGGGCGCAGGTCAGGCCCAGAACGGTGAACACCAGTCCGCTGAGGACCTCCAGCAGCACGCCGTTCATGGCGGTGCGGTTGGCCCTCTCAAAGTCCTTCTGGCCCAGGCTGCGGGAGAGAAGGGCGTTTATGCCCACGCCGGTGCCCACCGCCACGGCGATCATCAGGTTCTGCACCGGAAAGGCCAGCGAAACCGCGTTCAGCGCGTCCTCGCTCAGCTTGGCCACAAAGTAGCTGTCCACAATATTGTAGCAGGCCTGGATCAGCATGGAGATAATCATAGGCAGGGCCATGTTCAGCAGCAGCCTGTTTTCGGGCATGACGCCCATTTTGTTTTCGCTCGCGGGCTGTGACACCAAAATTCCTCCTCAGTAAAAAATAGCAGTATCCCCGGCAGGGATACACATTTTCCCGTTTTTTCGCTTTGGAAACCCATTATAGAGGATTGAAATTTTTATGTCAATGGCAGTTTCCACAGATTTTCCCCTTTTTGCTTGCGTCCTATGCGATTTTGTATTAGGATAGGGATATCCTGGAAAGCTATCAGGGAATGGGGGTATTCCAACTTGAATTACGAACAGATATTGTCTCGTCTATGTGCCCTGTCGGGGCCCAGCGGGTTTGAGAAGGAGGTGACAGGGACTGCGGCGGAGCTGCTGCGGCCCCTGACGGACCAGGTGTACACTACACGGCTGGGCAGCGTGGTGGGGGTGCGCCGGTGCGGGCGGGAGAACGCCCCGAAGCTGCTGCTGGACGCCCACCTGGATGAGATTGGACTGATTGTCACCGGTTATGAGGAGGGCTTCCTCCGCTTCGCCGCCCTGGGGGGCGTGGATCCCCGGATGCTCCCCGACCGGGAGGTGGTCATCCTCACCGACCCGCCCATCCGAGGGGTGGCGGCCTGCCTGCCCCCCCACGTCCAGACGGCGGAGGATATGGACAAGGCATTGCCCATTAAGGACCTCTGCATTGATGTGGGCCTGTCCCGGGAGGAGGCGGAGAGACGGATTCCCATCGGCACCCCGGCCACCTATCGGGGAGGCTGTATGTCCCTGGGAGAGGCGCTGCTGTGCGGCAAGGCCCTGGACGACCGGGCGGGCTTTGCCGTGCTGCTGGATGTGCTGGAGAGGCTGCGGGGCAAAGAGCTGGGGGTGGAGCTGTACGTTCTGGGTTCCACACAGGAGGAGACCCACAGCACCGGGGCAATTACCGCCGCCTATGAGATCGCCCCCAACCTGTGCGTGGCGGTGGACGTCACTCACGGGGACAGCCCGGACGCCTCCAAGCAGGAGACCTTTCAGCTGGGGGGCGGGCCGGTGATCGGCGTGGGGCCCAACTGCGCCCGATCTCTGTCGGGCCGTTTGAAGGAGACGGCTGGAGAGCTGGACATGCCCGTCCAGGTCGAGGTCATGTCCGGGTCCAGCGGCACTAACGCCTGGCCGATTCAAATCAGCCGGGAGGGGGTGGCCACCGCTGTGGTGTCCATCCCGGAACGCTATATGCACACCCCGGTGGAGGTGGTGAGCAAAGCGGACCTGGAGAACACCGCCAGGCTGCTGGCCGCCTTTGTGGAGAGTCTGGGAGAGGGGGAAAGCATATGCTGAATACCTTAAAGGAACTGTGCCGCCTCAGCGGCGTGTCCGGAGACGAGGACGAGGTGCGCCAGTATATCACCGCGAAAGCGGTGAAACACACCGACCACCTCCACGCCGACGCCATCGGTAACCTGATTGTCTTCAAAAAAGGGAAAAAGTCCACCGGGAACAGGCTGATGCTGGTCGCCCACATGGATGAGGTGGGGGTTATCGTCACCCGGATCACCGACGAGGGCTTTTTAAGGTTTGATTTCGTGGGCGGAGTGGACCGCCGGGTGGCCATTGGCAAGCCGGTGGTTATCGGACACAGCAAGGTCCCCGGGGTGATCGGCCTGAAGGCCATCCACCTGACCACAAAAGAGGAGAGGAAAAAGGCACCCAAGACTGACTCGCTTTATATTGACATCGGGGCGAAGGATAAGCAGGCCGCCGAAAAGCTGGTGCAGCCGGGGGATTACGGCGCTTTCGCCTGCCAGCCGGAGGAATTTGGCGATGGCCTGTTCAAGGCCCGGGCCATTGACGACCGGGTGGGCTGCGCCGTGATGCTCAAGCTGCTGGAGGAGGACCTGCCCCTGGACGTAACCTTTGCCTTCACTGCCCAGGAGGAGGTGGGCACCCGGGGGGCCTTTGGGGCCGCCTTCTCCGTGACGCCGGAGATTGCCCTGGTGCTGGAGACCACCACCGCCGCCGACCTGCCCGGAGTGGAGGGCCGCCGCCGGGTATGCGCCCCGGGCAGGGGGCCGGTGATTTCCTATATGGACGGGGCTGCCATCTACGACCGGGAACTTTTTGAGACTCTGCGTCGTCTATCAGAAGAGAATGGTATTCCCTGGCAGACCAAGGAGTATATTGCCGGCGGCAACGACGCCCGCACCATCCAGCGCACCAAAGCGGGGGTGAGGGTGGCCGCCCTGTCCGCCGCAACCCGCTATCTCCATTCTCCAGCCAGCGTGGGCAGTGTGGCCGACTTTGAACATATGCTCAGGCTGACTCGTCTGTTCCTCGGCGAGATAGCCCGACAGAGATAGAAGGAGGACCTATGATGAGAGAACGACGTACCATTGAAGAACAGGTGGAGAGGCTGAAAGAGAATCTGGGCTGTCCCTGCACCTATCTGCCGCCACGGGAGGACGAGATGTCCATCATGTCCGCCTACCAGGAGGCCGCGGAGAGGGGAAAACGAGAGGGCTTTACCCCGCTGTTGCTGGTGCTGGACCAGTGGGGCAATCTGGCCGAGATGTTCGGCGAGCTGGAAGCCTTTCAGCGGGAGATGGCCAATACCCCCATTGAGGACGGCAAAGCCCTGCTGCACCGCTTCGAGGAGGAAGCCCGGGCGGAGTGGGGAGAGGACCTCTCCCCGGAGGAGCTGGAGGAGCATCTCAGCGAGACCCTGGGCGGGGACATGTCCGAGGGGGAGAAAATCCCCGGCTTTCTGAGTCTGAAGGATTACGGCGGGAAGCAGACCCAGCCCATCCTGCTGGCGGAGATCCCGGTAAAGGACCCCTGGGAGGTCTTCGCCTGGCTGCCCTTCGGCGGCTGGAACGAGTGCCCCGCCCCGGAGGAGAACCGGGCGGCGGCCAAGTACTGGTTTGAGCAGTACGGGGCGGTGCCCGCCGTTATGACACCTGACGTGCTGGAGTACATCCTCCCCGCCCCTGTGCCCCAAGACAGAGCTATGGAGGTGGCGCTGGAGCAGTATTTTTTCTGCGCCGACATTGTGGACCAGGGTGTGGGGACGGTGGGGGCGCTGGCCGGCGGGCTGGCCCAGTCAAAATTTTGGTACTTCTGGTGGGATTAAGGAGGAAGCATGGAACTGCTTGAAATTTTAGAGGCCCTGAATCAGCCCCACGGCCCTTCGGGGGACGAGGGGGGCGTCCGGGAAAAGATCGCAGAATTGGCCCGGCCCTTTGCCGACGAGATTACCACTGACACCCTGGGCAATCTGATCGTCCACAAAAAGGGGACAGGCCCCCGGGTGATGTTTGCCGCCCACATGGACTCCATCGGCTTTATTGTCACCCACATTGAGAAGGAGGGCTTTCTCCGGGTGGGGAAACTGGGGGGCATCGCCCCCAAGGAGGCGGCCTACGCCCCGGTGCGGTTCAAAAACGGCGTGCAAGGGGTGTTTGTCCCGGAGGAGAAGGCCGACTTCGGCAAGCTGAAGCTGGACGAGTGCTTCCTCGACATCGGCGCGGCGGACGAGGCGCAGGCCAGAGAGCTGGTCCGAGTGGGTGACACCTGTGTCTATGACGGGCTTGTCCGGATCCAAAGGAACCGGGTAACCGCGCCCTATCTGGATGACCGTATTGCCTGCGCCGTGCTGCTGGCCGCCCTGGAGGAGATCAGAGAACCGGCATGCGACCTGTATCTGGTCTTTACCGTCCAGGAGGAGGTGGGCCTGCGGGGGGCTAAAACCGCGGCCTGGTGGGTGGAGCCGGAGGTGGGAATCGCCGTGGATGTCACCGACGTAGACGACACCCCCGGTTCGGAGAGGAGCGGCACTGCCCGGCTGGGGAAGGGGGCGGCCGTCAAGGTGATGGACTCCTCGGTCATCTGCCACCCGGACGTGGTGGCCCGGCTGGAGGAGCTGGCGGAAAAGGAACACATTCCCATTCAGCGGGACATTATGCGCGCGGGCGGCACCGACGCCGGACCCATCCACACCACCCGTCTGGGGGTGAAAACCGGGGGAATCTCCATCCCATGCCGGTATATTCACACGCCGGTGGAGACCGCCGATCTGGAGGATGCCGCGGCCTGCGTCAGACTGGCCGCCGCCCTGGCCCGGGCATAAAAAAATCCCGCCCCCGGAGGGGGCGGGAAGGGGTCAGCGCCTGGCCCGAACGACCATGGAGACCACCTCCTGCCGGGTGGCCAGGTCCAGGGGACGGCTGCCGTCAGTCAGACCCAGCTCCCGGGCCCTCTCCAGCTCCGCCGCGCCCCAGCCGGAGACGGGCAGGGCGCCCAGTTCCCGGCGGTAGCGGTCCATGTACTGCTTCCACTGCTCATAGGTCACGATTTCATCCTCTCCTCTCATGACTCGGGCCGTGTCGGCCCGGAAGTCGTCCATTGTTTTGCCGTGTTGGGGAAACCAGTGCAGCACATCCCCATGGTTGGAGGCGACGCCCAGCCGGTGGCCCTCGGCGTGGCAGATGACCACCCCGCCGGCCAGCGGATCCAGCTGAAACCGCCGGCACAGCATGGCGGTCAGCTCCACTGCTTCCCGGTAGACTGCCCGGAAGTAGTCCGGGTTGTGAAGGCCGTCCTCACAGATTTCAAAGCCGATGTGCGTACTGTTGGCGCTCACCGGTTTGGAGCCGGACCCGGAGTGCCACCCCTTCCGGTCCCAGGGCAGAGTCTGTACAACCCCCACCTCTCCGTCGGCAAATTTGCCGAGAAAAGCGTGGACGCACTTGGACAGGCCGGGCCGGTCCCAATGATTGCCTGCCGAGTTGCGGCCCAGCTCGTCGTTCCCCGGGATGTAGCGGCACACCAGGGGGTTGTTGGCCCCGGTGGAGTGGACCATGACGCCTTGGACCTGGAGGGGGCGGCCCAGCCGAAAGCAGTCGTTTTTGGTCAAAAGCTGCTGCCGAAGCCTCATTCCTCCTCCGTCCTCTCCATTGCGTCCTGCACTTTTTGACTCTGGGTGCCGAAGTAGAAGGCGATGATCACCGCGTAGACGGTCATAAAGTCCTGGGCGATCCGGCCGGCGAGGGCCAGAACGGCGAAAACGACGGTGAGCAGCAAAGTTACCAGACTTTTGACGGAGAGCAGTCTGGACAGCCGCTTATAGATGTGGTTCACAGAAATCATCCTTTCTTTTGTATAAAATGGTTTTCAGGCAGAGAAGAAGCAGTTCTCCTCCGAAAAAGGCCAAAATCACCCCCAGCAGAGGGGCAGAATTGTGGCCGGTGCGGGAGAGAATGCGCAGAGCCCACAGGCTGGCCCCGCTGGCGAAAGCCACGCAGTAGATGACCGTGACCTTGGCAAACAGATGGGGGACGGGCCCGCGGGACGCCCCGGTTTTGTGAAAAAGCATTGCTGTTACTCCTTTCCTGGCGAGAGATCGCCCCTAAAAACACCGGGATTTGGGGGGATGTTGTACGTTTTCGTGCATCAGCTGAGGGAAAGGGAAAAGCGGTTTTAGAAATTTGGATACTTTTCCCGTTTTTTAGCTTGCAAAAAAAGGAGCCATCTGGTACAATAATAAAATGTCCGAGCATTTGGGCATTACTGCAATACTCGATCGGGCCGTGGCGGCCTGCGGCAAGGAGAATGAACGCACATGGATAAGAAACAGAGAGAAGCGCGCCGTCAACAGGAGGATATCGCCCTGCAGAGAGGTCTGCTCTGGGTGGTGGGAGCCGTGGTGCTGGAAGTCCTGTTGGTGCTGCTCAACCGCTTTTATATCAACTATTCCCTGAGTGAGTCCGGGGCACAGATCTTCCTTACCCTGAACGAGGTCATGAAGGTCCTGCACATCGCGGTCCCTGTGGCAGCTTTGCTGGCCCTGCTGTGGACGGCCTGGCAGCTGAAGGAAGGGAAAAAATTCGGCCTGCCCCTGATTATGACCATCGCGCTGGCCGCCGTTTCCGTCTGCATCCACGTGGCAGTCAAGTACCGGGCTGACGGAATCTCCATGCTGTACTGGCTGGTCATTGCCTGGGCAGTGCTGGCCATGGTGTTCTATATCTATCAGCGGGAGTTTTTTGTGGCCGCCGCCGCCTGCGGCATGTCTGTGCTGGCACTGTGGTTTGTTCGCTTCGGCGCTGCCGGTCGTATGGAGACCCTGTTGCTGCTGGCCGCCATCCTGGTGGTGGGTTTGGCCGCCCTCTGGATGAAAAAGAACGACGGCTCTTTGCCCGGAGGGATTCAGTTCCTACCCAAGAAGACCGGCTACGCCGTGCCTTTGGTCACTTGCCTGGCCAGTCTGGCGGCGGTGGCTGTGGCGATGCTGATCGGCGACACGGTAGCCTACTACCTGATGTTTGTGATGGTGGCGTGGCTTTTTGCCCTGTTTGTGTATTACACCGTGAAGCTGATGTAAATGCGATTGCTCAAACCTCCCCGCCCTTCAGCGGGGGGGTTTTTCACGTTTGCCATAGAGAAAGGAGGGGCGCCTGTGGAAGGAAACACCCGACTCCCGGCGGCGGTGGTGCCGTCCCTGAACCCGGACGGGCGGCTGAAGACGACGGTAGAGGGACTTCTGGCGGCGGGCTTTTCCTGTGTTGTCCTGGTGGACGACGGAAGCCGGCCGGAGACAAAGGGCTGTTTTCAAGAGCTGGCCCGGCTGCCCCAAGTGATTCTTTTGACCCACAAGGTCAACCGGGGCAAGGGGGCGGCGCTGAAGACCGCCTTCACCTGGCTGCTGGCGCACCAGCCCGGCGGCGCCGGCGTGGTGACGGTGGACGGCGATGGCCAGCACCGCCCGGAGGACGCCCTGGCCTGCGCCCAAAGAATGCTGGAGGAGGAACGGGTTGTGCTGGGATGCAGGGATTTTTCCCTGCCCGAGGTGCCCGCCCGGTCCCGCCGGGGAAACCGGATCACCAGCGCCGTGTTCCGAATTTTCTGCGGAATGCGCGTATCTGACACTCAGACCGGCCTGCGGGCCATCCCGCGCCGGTATCTGGAGACCTTGACGGGGGTGTCCGGGGAGAGGTACGAGTATGAGACCAACATGCTGCTTGTCATGAAGGATGCGCACATCCCCTGCACCGAGGTGAAGATTCGCACCGTCTACCTGGAGGAAAACCGCGGCTCCCACTTTCATCCGGTGCGGGACTCCTGGCGGATCTACCGGCTGATTTTGACTCATTTTTTCCGCTATGCTCTCAGCTCTGCGGTCAGCGCGGCCACAGACACCGGGCTGTTTGGACTGCTGTCCTTCCTGCTGGCGGGACTGCTCACGGGAACGGCCCTCACCGCAGCAGCCACCCTGACAGCCCGGCTGCTGTCCTCCGTGCTGAACTTCTCCCTGAACCGGTGGTTCGTTTTTCAGGTGCGAGGTCCGCTGGTCCTCTCCCTGGTGCGCTATTACTCTCTGGCCCTCCCTCTGCTGTTGGCCCAGCTGCTGCTGACTGAGGGAGTATTTCAGGTGGCCCGGGTGGGCGACCGGCAGACGCTGCTGCGGACCGTCATCTACGCGGCGGTGATGGCGGTCCTGTTTGTAGGCAGCTATGTGATTCAGCACCGCTGGGTCTTTGCGGAGGATTTAACAGAAAGGAAGACTCCACAATGAGTACAGAGAACCGGGGCAGGCGGGAGGCCCCCAGACGGCCCGGACGGGTTGTGCGCTATTTCCTGCGGACTGTGCTGGCCATTTTGTCCACGGCAGCTGTGCTGGCTGCGGGACTGTGCCTGATTCTGGACGAGGTGTTCAACGGCCCCTCAGAGACCGCCCGAAACCGGCTGACCATGTCCCTGCTGGAGGCCAGCGCCACCAAATGGGTGCCCGCCGTGTTCATCGGCGGGGAGACAGTGGAACAGATTCGGGCCAAGGTGGCCGCCGACTTGCCCGAGGGCCAGTCCGACCCCACCCAGGTGGTGGTCCGGGCGGACAGCAGCGTCGGCTCCGACGAGTGGGCCCAACACCCTGACGGCCTGCGGGTGGAGGAGGTTCACGGGGATACCTACAATGCCTATGTGATGCTGGTACGGGACCCCGCCCGGATCTATTTAAGTCCCTCCTCCAGGAGCTACTCCCGAAGCAGGCCGGGCACCCGGATCACCAGACAGATTGAGACAGAGAAGGCGGCGGCGGCCATCAACGGCGGCGCCTTTTTTGACAATGGTACCATCAGTCCGGAGGTGGGCAGCGTCCCCTGCGGGCTGGTGATTTCGGCCGGAGAGGTGCTGTGGAATGACGGCGGCTCCTACTACGGCTTTGTCGGCTTCAACGAGGACGATATTCTGGTGGTCTCCAAGAGCATGTCCGCCAAGGAGGCCGGAGAGGCCCGCATCCGGGACGGCTGCTGCTACGGACCGGTGCTGGTAAAGGACGGCGCCGTCAACGAGGAGGCCTACAATACCAATTCCGGCTACAATCCCCGCACGGCCATCGGCCAGCGGGCGGACGGAACGGTTCTTCTGCTGTGCATCGACGGCCGTCAGGCAGGCAGCCTTGGGGCCACCTACGCCGATGTGATCGACGTGATGGTGGAGTACGGCGCGGTAAACGCCTGCAATCTGGACGGCGGTTCCTCCACGGTGATGCTTCTGCGGGACGAAAACGGAGAGGTTCACACGGTGAACAATGTATCCCTTCTCCAGGAGGAGCCCCGACGGATGCCCACCTTCTTTATGGTGCGGGACGAGGAGTGATAGGCTATGAAAGAGAGAAAGATCAGCCTGTTTTACAAGATCCTGCCGGTTTTTCTTCTGGTGCTTCTGGGGGGATTTCTGGCGGTCCGATTTGCCCTGCTGCGGCCCTGGCTGGTCCGGTATGAGGCATCTCAGCCCAAACACGCCAGCCAGCAGATTTTTGCCGACCTTTTTTCTCCGGCGGACTGGGGAAGGGTCCATGAGCTGGCCGGGCTGGAGGGCGACCGGGAGGACTTTGTCCGGTCTATGGAGGAGATGACGGAGGGCCGGGGACTCAGCCTGGTGGAGACCTCCGCCGGGCTGTCGGGGGACCGACGGTATATTGTAAAGCTGGAGGGAGAAAATCTGGCGGCCTTTACCCTGAAGACCGCCCCGGAGGGGGAGGAACCCACCTGGAGGCTGGGCGGCGTGGAGTTGCTGACAAAGCCGGAGGGGGAGAGGATTCTGATTCGAACCCTGGAGGGTCAGCGAGTGAGAGTGAACGGCGTGGAGCTGGGGGAGGACTGTCAGATCCAGACCACCCGGACTGCGGCGGAAAAATATCTGCCCGAGGGAGTGGCCGGCAGAAGAACGGTCCTCTGGGAGACTCATGCGGGCTGGGACAAGGGGGCGCAGGTGTGCGTCACCGACCAGAACGGCGCTGAAATACCTGTAGTCTATGACGGCGGCTACTATGTTGTAGAGGAGACAGCCGAAGAGCCCACCGATGGGGAGAGGGAAAAACTCCTTGGCGCGGCCAAGACCTATGCCCGGTATATGATCCGGGCTTCGGACGCCGCCCAGCTGCGGCGGTATTTTGACAGTGGAAGCGCCATTTACCGCACCATCTGCTCCAGCGAGATTTGGATAAAAACCACCTCCGGACATTCCTTTTCCGATGAGGAGGTCCGTGAATTCCGGCGCTATGGGGAGGACATGTTCTCCGCCCGGGTATCCATGCACATGGATGTCAGGCGGGGCAACGGTTCTTCCAAACCCTACGAGGTGGACAGCACCTTCTTTTTCCACAGGAAGGACGGGGCCTGGCGGGCTTTTGAGATGACAAATGTGGATGTTCAGGAGGAGATTGTCCGCACCCGCCTGGTATTCATGGACGGAGAGAGGGAACTGGGACGAATGTTTGTCTCCTCTGAGGACAGAAGCTTTGTCCCGCCCGAGGTGACCGTTCCACAGGGCAGGCACTTTGCAGGCTGGGCCGTCCGGGAGAGGAGAGAGAATCAGATCACCATGACGGTGCGCTTTCGTCCCGGAGAGGACGGCGCCGTGATACTTCCGGCGGGCTATGAGCCGGAACCTGTGACGCTGTACGCTGCCTTTGAGTGATAAAATTGAGCGGTCCTTTTGGACCGCTCAATTTTTTGTATAATTGATGAGAAATCCGCCACAATGAGGATAGCGCGGCTTTGGGCCGACTTGATTGAAAAGGAGAGGATATCTGTGGCCATCGACTACAGAAAAGCGGCCATTATCGGCTGCGGTTTTGTGGGGGCGTCCATCGCCTTCCGGTTTTTACAGCAGGGGTTGTTCTCCCGCATGGTACTCATCGACGCCAACCGGGAGAAGGCGGAGGGGGAGGCCATGGACCTGAGAGACGGTCTGCCCTACGGCGCCTCCATGGAGATTACCGCCGGGAGCTATGACGACATCACCGACTGCTCTCTGGTGGTGATCACTGCCGGAGTAAACCAAAAGCCGGGTGAGACCCGGCTGGAGCTGATTGAGAGAAACGCGGGGATTATGCGCAGCATTATAAGGGAGATTACCGCCCGGCCCTTTGAGGGCATCCTCCTCGTTGTCTCCAACCCGGTGGACGTACTCACCTACACGGCCTGGAAGCTGTCCGGCTATCCCAGAGAGAGGGTGATCGGCTCGGGCACGGTGTTGGACACCGGACGGCTGAAGCAGCTGCTGGGGGAGGAGCTGAAGGTGGACGGCCGCAATGTTCACGCCTTCATCGCAGGCGAGCACGGGGACAGCGAGCTGCCGGTGTGGAGCGGGGCCAACGTGTCCGGTCTGGATCTGGATGCCTTCTGCCGGCTGCGGGGCATAGAGCTCCATGCCTCCAACAGGGAGAGAATTTACCGGGAGATTCGGGACAGCGCCAACGAGATCATCAAGCGCAAAGGCGCCACCTACTACGGCATTGCCATGGCGGTGGGGCGTATTGCCGAGTGCATCGTAAAGGATGAGCATGCCATCCTGCCCATCTCGGTGGTGCTGGATGGGGAGTATGGCCTGGACCGGGTGGCGCTGAGTATCCCCTCGATTGTGGGAAAGAACGGGCTGGAGAAGGTGCTGGAAATTCCGCTGGAAGAGACGGAGAGAAGGGCGCTGAACGAGTCCGCGCGGCAGCTGAAGGAGGCCTTTGCCGGGCTGAAATAGACAAACAAAGCCCCCGGCTTATGGGGCATTGTATTGAGAAGCCTTTGCAGGGGCGGCTGTCAGCCGCCCGCAGGCGCATCATGTGCGCCCCTGCATAAGCTTTCTGATCACAACGCCCGCGACCGGGGGGAGCTGGCCTATGTTGTCTCGGTTTCCGCCTTCTCCTTGAGCGCCTTGATGGCGTAGTCCAAAGCGGGGATGGATTTGGCGGTGCAGTATTGCTTCATGTCCTGAAGCTGACGGATAGCTTCCTTTGTGGTCATGTCCTTCAAACGCATGGCGCTCACACTCCTTTGCAGTTGTTATTTTACCACAACACGGGGGCGGAACGCAAGAGGCTTGTTGGTGATTTTCGCTTAAAAAGAATGAAATGTTTTGGCCGCCGGATTGGCAGGGGCGGGTAATACCCGCCCGTCACACAGGCCGGTCACGAAGAGAGAGGGCGCATGATATGCGCCCCTACAGCTCCCGCTGCGGCCTGTGCGCGCAGGAAACGGCCAAAAGCAGGATAGACAGGGTCAGCACACGCCGCCAGGGACTGGCTGCGTAAATCAGGCAGAGGATGTCCCGGGCGATGGCCCAAAGACAGCCGGCCCACAGGAGAACCACGGCGGTTTTCATGTCAGTACTCCTTCCCCGCCGTCACCCGGCAGGAGATGAGATAGGATACGGCCAGCGCCGCCAGTCCCGCCGCCGGTAGCAGGACGCCTCCCCCAAGGATGGCGGAGGGGGACAGGGCCTCCAGGCGGCTCAGGGAGGAGAAATCGATGATCTCCGCTTTAGCCAGCAGCACGAAGGCGATGGTGGGGATGAAGATGATGGCGTACAGGTAGGGCCGGGCCCTCTCCGCCCCCAGCTTATAGCACAGGGGAAGCATGATGGCGGGTACCAGCAGGCCGATGGTTGTAGAGACCTCCAGGGTGAGCAGCATCTCCACTGCATCTGCCTTATGGACCAGGGTCAGCATGGCGGTGCCTCCCAGCCCCAGAGCAGTGGTACACAGGGTCAGGGCCAGCACGAAGAGATACCGGGCTCCCACCACCTTGCCCCGCCCCAGGGGGAGAGACATGGCGTACCGATCCCACTTGGCCAGCTCGTCGTAGGAGAAGGCGGTGATGGGCAGTACCATGAGCATCACCTGGATAAAGGTGATAATAAAGCCGAAGTTCAAAATATCCAGCCAGGCCATAACGGCGTAGAGAACCATGATTAGCAGATAGGATTTCAGTCCATTGCGCATCACAAGAAAGTCTTTGGTCATCAGTCCGGTCATTTTATTTCTCCTTTCCCCACAAAGAGCATGATGTCTTCCAGCGTGGTCCTCTCCACCAGCAGCATGGGGTACTTCCGGGCGAAGGCGGCCCGGTCTTTCACCAGGGCCTCGCAGCCGAAGCTCCCCCGGCGGGTGCGCAGGATGTCGTGAGGGGCGATGGTTTCCAGCTGCCCGGCGGTACACCCCACCCGGCCGTAGCTGTCCAGGATGGCGTCCTTGGCGTTGGACAGCACCACCTCCCCCTGATGAATGTAGGCGATGTAGTCGGCCACCTTCTCCAGATCGGAGGTGATGTGGCTGGACAGGAGGATGGCGTGGTCCTCGTCCTGGATAAAGCCTAAAAACTCATCTAAAATTTCGTCCCGGACCACCGGGTCCAGGCCGGCGGTGGCCTCGTCCAGCAGGAGCAGCTTCGGATGGTGGGCCAGGGCGGCGGACAGGGAAAGCTTCATCTTCATCCCCCGGGAGAACTCCTTGATAAGCTTCTTCTCCGGCAGGCCGAATTTGTTCAGATAGTCCCGGTAGAGGGCTTCGTCCCAGTTTTTGTAGGCGGGGGCCAGAATTTTGCCCACGTCCCGGGGGCGGAGGGTGTCGTGGAAGAAGCACTCGTCCAGCACGATGCCCACATCCTGTTTGGCAAGGCGCTCCTCCTTCACGTTGTCATAGCCCAGGACGGTGATCTCTCCCGCGTCCCGGCAGATCAGGTTCAGGATGCACTTGATGGTGGTGGTCTTACCCGCGCCGTTTTCACCGATGAGACCCAGAATGGAACCGCCGGGCAGCGTCAGGTTAATATTTTTCAGGGAAAAGTCCCCGTAGGACTTGCATAGTCCCTTGATTTCAATACAATTTGTCATAGTTCTTCCCCCTTATACAGGATGTCAAGCATTTCGTGGAGCTCCTCCAGGGGGAAGGCGCCTTTCCGAGCCTCCTCCACGGCCTGGGACAGCTTTTCTTCCACCTTGCGCAGCTGGGCCTCCCGCAGCAGCTCCCGGTTTTGGGGGGCCACAAAGCAGCCCTTGCCCGGAACATTCTCCAAAAAGCCGTCCTTCTCCAGTTCCTCGTAGGCCCGCTTGGTGGTAATCACTGAGATGCGCAGCTCCTTGGCCAGCAGCCGCATGGAGGGCAGGGCGTCCCCCGCCGACAGCGCCCCGGACATGATCTGTTCCTTTATCTGGTCGGTGATCTGCTCGTAGATAGGTTTTCCGCTGGCGTTACTTAGTATGATATCCATTTGACCCACCTTTCAACAGCAGAGAGTTCCGGCTGCAAGCCTGCGCATGGTCCCGCGCCGGTGTTCATACTGTCATGCTTGAATTTAGTGTATATATACTATATGCACAGTATAACGTCTTTTTGTCATTTGTCAAGAGGGGCGCAGAAATTTTTTTGTGGGATTGCTGGTCCAAATTTACAGTCCCGGCGGGGGTTTTATTAGCACTCTAAGGGAATGTTTGTGAACGAAATGTAAATCCTTTCAAATTACTACCTGTTTTTTTAAAATTGGGGGTTGATTTTTTGGCCGGAAGCGGTTATTATCTTAACTGTGCTTAGCACTCGAATGAACTAAGTGCTAAATCTAACTTTGTTGATCCTGAAAAATGAAGTGATATAAGGAGGAACCCATTATGAAACTCAAACCCCTGGCTGACCGTGTCATTGTGAAACTGGTGGAGGCGGAGGAGACCACCAAGGGCGGCATCATCCTCACCGGCGCCGCCAAGGAGAAGCCCGAAGTGGCCGAGGTTATCGCCGTTGGCCCCGGCGGCATGGTGGACGGCAAGGAAGTGGTCATGACTGTGAAGGTGGGCGACAAGGTCATTACCAGCAAGTACTCCGGCACCCAGGTCAAGCTGGACGGCGAGGAAGTCACTATCGTCCGTCAGAACGACATTCTGGCTGTCGTGGAGTAAGGATGTGCAGGGGCGCACATGGTGCGCCCGCCCTACAGACAGCTGCAAACTCGGGCGGATGATATCCGCCCCTACACCGGGTTTTACGACCCGATTCAAAATTTGATTATTTGGAGGTAATGCTTTATGGCTAAAATTATTTGCTACGGCGAGGAGGCCCGCAAGGCTTTGGAGAAGGGCGTTGACCAGCTGGCCGATACCGTAAAGATCACCCTGGGCCCCAAGGGCCGCAATGTGGTGCTGGACAAGAAGTTCGGCGCTCCCCTCATCACCAACGACGGCGTGACTATCGCCAAGGAGATCGAGCTGGAGGACCCCTTTGAGAACATGGGCGCTCAGCTGGTGAAGGAGGTCTCCACCAAGACCAACGACGTGGCCGGTGACGGCACCACCACCGCTACCCTGCTGGCCCAGGCCATTGTCCACGAGGGGCTGAAGAACCTGGCCGCTGGCGCCAACCCCATGATTATGAAGAAGGGCATCGCCAAGGCCGCTGCCGTTGCCATCGAGGCTATGAAGGTCAACAGCCAGAAGGTTAACGGTTCTGACGACATTGCCCGGGTCGGCACCGTCTCCTCCGGCGACGAGACCATCGGCAAGTTGATTGCCGAGGCCATGGAGAAGGTGGGTCACGATGGCGTGATCACCATTGAGGAGTCCAAGACTGCGGAGACTTCCTCCGAGGTTGTGGAGGGCATGCAGTTCGACCGGGGCTATATCACCCCCTATATGGTCACCGACACCGAGAAGATGGTGGCCGAGCTGGACGACGCCCTCATCCTCATCACCGACAAGAAGATCTCCAACATCCAGGAGCTGCTGCCCATTCTGGAGCAGGTGGTCCAGTCCGGCAAGAAGCTGCTCATCATCGCTGAGGATGTGGAGGGCGACGCTCTGTCCACCCTGATTGTCAACCGTCTGCGCGGCACCCTGAACGTGGTCTGTGTCAAGGCCCCCGGCTTCGGCGACCGCCGCAAGGAGATGCTCCAGGATATCGCCATCCTCACCGGCGGCGAGGTCATCTCCGCCGACGTGGGCCTGGAGCTGAAGGAGGCTCAGATGAACATGCTGGGCTCCGCCCGCCAGGTGAAGGTCACCAAGGAGAATACCACCATCGTCAACGGCGCCGGCTCCTCCGAGGAGATCAAGGCCCGCATCGGCCAGATCAAGAGCCAGATCGAGGTCACCACCTCCGACTACGACAAGGAGAAGCTCCAGGAGCGGCTGGCCAAGCTGGCCGGCGGCGTGGCCGTCATCAAGGTGGGCGCCGCCACCGAGGTGGAGATGAAGGAGAAGAAGCTGCGCATCGAGGACGCCCTGAACGCCACCCGCGCTGCTGTGGAAGAGGGTATTGTGGCCGGCGGCGGTACCGCCTACCTCAACGCCATCCCCGCCGTGGAGAAGCTGGTCGGTGAAGTAGAGGGCGACGAAAAGACCGGCGTGCAGATCATCGCCCGGGCCCTCACCGCCCCTGTGAAGCAGATTGCCGCCAATGCCGGCATCGACGGCGCTGTGGTGTTGGCCAAGATCCAGGAGTCCGGTAAGACCGGCTACGGCTTCGACGCCTACAAGGAGGAGTATTGCGACATGATTCCCGCCGGAATCGTCGACCCCACCAAGGTTACCCGTTCCGCCCTGGAGAACGCTGCCTCCATTGCCTCCGTCCTGCTGACCACCGAGTCTCTGGTGGCCGACAAGCCCCAGCCCCCTGCTCCTCCCGCCGCCCCCGCCCCCGACATGGGCATGTATTAAGTAAGGAGTACCGATAACCCTGCCAGCGCGGGATGAATAAAGAGATAACCGCAAATGAAATAACTGCAAGTCATCATTCAGATGGCTTGCGGTTATTTTCCCTTATGTCCGATCTCCTGCACGAAGGCCAATCGCGTTAACATTTGAAAAATAACGGGATATCTGTTGCTTCGTTCATCCCCCGGGGCGGGATCACTTGCTTCCGTTTTTCACTTTGCAGATCAGTTGAGTCATCGTCCCCATGGGGCAATATACACACCAGCTGCGGGGCTTGAACAAAATCATAGTGATGAGTCCCAGCACTGTGGAGGTCAGCATTACGCTGTAGAAACCGAAGGCAAATTGAGCCACGCCGGGATGAAACAGGGTTCCGTGATAGGCCCAATTCCATGGCAGCTTGAAGGTCCAGAGTAAGGTGACCACCTGCCGAAGATTCTGTGCCCCGGCAAAAACCAGGTATGTATTCCAAAGCATCTGGAAAAACATGATAAAAAACCAGATCAGGAAGCCATAGCGAAAGGCCTTGCTTTTCATCCACTTAGGAATATCCTTCTTTCGAGAGAGACCAAATCGCCCCCCCAGCAGACCGAACACCTGTCCCCGACCGCAGTAGCGGTTGCAGTAGCCCTTTGTCCCCCGGGCGACGGCAATGATCAGAGGAATGAAAAAGAAAAACAGTCCAATCCAGGCGAACAGGATGTTGAAGAAGCCCAAAATCAGATAGGTCAGTTCCACGATCCACAGGTAGTCGTACCAATGCTTTTTCATGTCTCAACCTCCCGAATTTCAATGACGCTGGCCGGACACTCTCTGGCGCACTTCCCGCAGCCCACGCACTTGCTCCCATCCACCTGGGCCGCCACGCCCTTGACAACCTGGATCGCGGACAGCGGGCAGACTTTTGCGCAGCAGCCGCAGGCAACGCAGTCGTTCTGATTTACCGCTGCTTTGCGGCGTTTCTTTTTAACTGAGTCCATACTCTATGCCTCCTGCATTTTGTGATCTCCGCATACAGCGGGGCTCTTTTATCTCAGCATACCCCATTTTTTCAGTTCCTTCTGTGACGACATCACATAATAAAAGCGACTCGGAATGTAAACCGCATCGCTTTTATCATGCTATGTTCAGGACGATACCAGCTTATACCTATTTCAGCCGCAGGAGTGATGCCCGCAGCCGTGATCGCCGCAGGCGTGGTCTCCTCCCTGGTGATCGTGATGGTCGCATCGGACATTGGGATCGAAGTTCAAACTGCCTGCAGCCAGAGACTGCGCCGCCTGGTCCACACTGCCGGACACACCGCCATACAACTGGATGCCCGCCGCCGCCAGAGCCGCTTGGGCGCCGCCGCCGATGCCGCCGCAGATGAGGGCGTCCACATGCAGAGAACTCAGGACGCCTGCCAAAGCGCCGTGGCCGCTGCCATTGGTATCGATTATCTCTGAGGATACGATCTTACCGTTCTCCACGTCGTAGACCTTGAACTGCTTGGTGTGGCCGAAGTGCTGGAAGACATCTCCGTTTTCGTACGTAACTGCAATTCTCATCATAGCTTCTCCTTTCGGTTTTGCGTACTGTTGGTTGAATTTTTGTTTATAGCAATTGCTGCAGCCGCGGGCCTGGCTGCCTCCGTTGCAGAGCCGATAGTCTCCGCCCTCGATCCGCAGAGGCAGACCGTCCACCAGCATGTTCGCCAGCTTCTTTCTGGCGCTGGCATAGATCTGCTGCACAGTGGTGCGGGCCACTTGCATGAAATCTCCGCACTGTTCCTGGGAGAGGCCCTCCTTGTCGATGAGACGGATACTCTCATACTCGTCCACGGTCAGGATAATTTCCGATGTTTTAGTCTTGAGATTTCCCGGCAGAAATGTCACTGTCTGCGGAAAATCACAAACGCGCCGGCATTTTCTTGGCCTTGACATACCACACCTCCTTCGGCTGTTCCATTGTAGTTCAATTTACGGCATATGTCAATCATAATTGTTGACATATGCCGTAAATTGGGCTATAATCTATTGTGGGGGGGCAGAGAATGAGACTTGAACACGTTTTCCCTGTATGGGATCAACTAAATATGACGCAGAAAAACCGCATACTGAACAGCCTGATCACACGGCAAATTAAAAAGGGAACGATGATTCACAATGGGAGTATGGACTGTACCGGCTTGCTGCTGGTAAAGCACGGCCAGCTGCGAGCCTACATTCTCTCCGACGAGGGACGGGAGATCACCCTCTATCGGCTGTTCGACATGGATATGTGTCTGTTTTCAGCCTCCTGCGTTATGCGCTCCATTCAGTTTGATGTGACCATTGAAGCGGAAAAGGATACCGACCTGTGGATCATTCCTGCGGAGATCTATAAAAACATCATGGAAGAGTCTGCGCCGGTGGCGAATTACACCAACGAGATAATGGCCTCTCGCTTTTCGGATGTGATGTGGCTGATGGAGAACATCATGTGGAAGAGTCTTGACAAGCGGCTGGCCGCGTTTTTGCTGGAGGAGAGTACGCTGGAGGGGGACAACACGCTGAAGCTTACCCACGAGATCATCGCCAACCACCTTGGCACCGCCCGGGAGGTGGTTACCCGGATGCTCCGCTATTTCCAGAGAGAGGGCGTGGTGAAGCTGGCCCGGGGTACGGTGGAAATTACGGATGAAGAAAAGCTGCGGCAAATGTCCTGAATCATAAAACGCCTCCTGTACTGATGCACAAGAGGCGTTTTTGACGAGGTTCAGACCTGATCCATACCGCAGGCGGCGGCCGATTCGATGAGACAGCGATCATTGACCACCGTGTTGTAGAACCGGAACCCGCCGGAGAAATTATAGCAATCGAAGCCCTTTCCGGCCAGGATGCGGCAGGCGATATAGCTGCGCAGGCCGCTCTGACAGATGACATACACCGGCTTGCCCTTGTCCAGCTCACCCAGCCTCTCCCGCAGCTCATCCACGGGGATGTTGGCAAAGCCCTCGATGTGTCCGCAGGCAAATTCCTCCGCTGTGCGGGCATCCAGCAGGGTTACGCTGCCGTCCCGGGGCAGATTGGAGACATCCTCAATCCGGAACTGCTTCACAAGTCCCATAGCCAGGTTTTCCGCCATGAAGCCCGCCATATTTACTGGGTCCTTGGCAGAGGAGTAGGGCGGCGCGTAGGCCAGGTCCAGTTCCTTTAGCTGGATGGCCGTCAGTCCGGCGCGGATAGCGGTGGCCAATACGTCAATCCGCTTATCCACGCCCTCGTAGCCCACAATCTGGGCCCCCAGCAGGCGGTAGGTCTCCCGTTCAAAGATCACCTTCATTGTCATCAGCTTCCCGCCTGGGTAGTAGCCCGCGTGGCTCATAGGGGACAAGACCACCGTATCCACGTCCAGGCCGGCCTTTTTGGCGTTGGTCTCGTTGACGCCGGTAGCGGCCGCCGTCATATCAAAGAGCTTGATGACCGAGCTGCCCTGACTGCAGGAGTACCGGCTGTCGCCGCCGCAGATGTTGTCCGCCGCGATGCGGCCCTGCTTGTTGGCGGGGCCTGCCAGGGAGATTACCGTGTCCTGTCCAGTGACGAAATGCCTCACCTGGACGGCGTCCCCCACGGCGTAGATATCCGGGGCGGAGGTCTCCATCCGGTCGTTGACCGCGATGCTGCCCTTGACGCCCAGCTCCAGTCCCGCTTCCTTGGCCAGCGTGGTGTCGGGGGTGACGCCAATGGCCAGCACCACCAGATCAGCATGGAGAGGGTCCTCTTCCTTCAGCAGCACATCCACGCCGCCGTCCCTCTCCGCAAACCCCTCCACCGTGTGGCCCAGGGCCAGCTTCACGCCGTGCTTTCGCACCTCGGCGTGGATAAACGCCGCCATGTCCGGGTCGAAGGGATTCATCAGCTGCCTGGGGCGCTGGACGATGGTGACCTCCATCCCCAGCTCCCGCAGATTTTCCGCCAGCTCCAGGCTGATGAAGCCGCCGCCCGCCAGCACGGCGGACCTGGGGCGGTGACCGTCGATGTATTCCCTGATGCGGAAGGTGTCCTCCACGGTGCGCAGCGTGAACAGCTTATCCAGTCCCACGCCGGGGAGACGGGGCTGAGTGGGCTTGGCGCCGGGGGAGAGGATGAGCTTGTCGTAGGTTTCCTCAAATTCCGCCCCTGTCTCCAGATTTTTGACGGAAACGGTCTTTTTCTCGGGATGGATGGCGGTGACCTCGTGGCGTACCCGCATATCCACCCGGAAGCGGGCAAAAAAGCTCTCCGGCGTCTGGAGGGTGAGGGCTTCGGGGTCTCCAATGACCCCGCCGATGTAGTAGGGCAGGCCGCAGTTGGCGTAGGAGACGTACCCCGACCTCTCAAAGACCACGATCTCCGCCCTCTCGTCCAGTCGGCGCAGCCGGGCCGCCGCCGTGGCCCCTCCTGCCACGCCGCCGATGATGACTACTTTCATTTCAGTGTTCCACCTTTCCTGTGTAGGCGGCAATGCCGCCGATATTTTTCGCGTTGGGATAGCCCATCTGGTTCAGCAGCCTTACCGCCTGGCCACTCCTGGCCCCGCTGTGGCAGTATACAAAAAGCAGGGTATCCTGATCGGCAGGCAGCCCATCTTTCCCGCCGAGAGACTGCAGGGGAGAGTTGATACTGCCGGGGATATGTCCGCCCCGATATTCCTGGGGAGTTCGGACATCCAGCAGTACCGCACCGGGCGTACCCTGAAACTCCTTTACCCCCTGGTTGATATCAAGGCCTTTCAGAAAATCGAAAAATCCCATCCCTGATCCCCCTTTACAGCATGGCAAGGATCTGTGCCTTGTGTCTAACCCCTGCAGCCTGATTGGTCACCTTGCCGTTTTTCAGTACCACCAGGGTGGGGATACTCATGATGCCGAACTGACCAGCCAGCTCCGGCTGCTCATCCACGTTGACCTTGCCGACTTTGAGATCGCCCCTCTCAGCCGCGATCTCATCCACAATAGGGCTGACCATCCGGCAGGGACCGCACCAGGACGCCCAGAAGTCCAGCAGGACAGGTTTCTCAGAGTGTATCACTTCGTTCTGAAAATTGGTTTTATTGATGTTGACAGCAGACATATTGCGATTCTCCTTTTTCTTTTGTGATTTTATGATGATTTGTTTTTTCAATGCTGCTTGATGATGTTGTGTGTGAGGTTTCAATTGTTCTTTTTCATGGCTGTAGTATACCCAAGGGGGCGGAATTGTTCCGTGATGTAATCACATAAGCAGAAAAGAGAGGCTGTGCCAAAACACAGCCTCCTTCCACAGGAACAAATATTAACTTGTGCGGGCTGACGACTCTCAAATCGTTCCTGAGCGCCGGGTTCCCAGACTCCGAACGTTTGTGCAAAGAGGGGCTTCGACGGGCCCGTTAAGCGGCGGAGGCGGCCAGCTCTTCCCGGGCCTCCCTCTCGTTGTCGGCCGAGAAGCAAAACCGCCCGGCCCAGTCGTAGACCTCCACGTGTCCTCTTACCCAAACAATGCTGTAATCCATAGCGTCTTGCTCCTTTCTTGTATTGTGGCCTCAGTATACAAGAGAAGCAGTACTATAAACCGGACTTTTTTTGAAAGGAGGGAATTTTATTGGACACAATTTTTTATACCGTCCGGGCCATCAACGGCGATTACGCCGATCTGATCACCGACGACGGCCAGGAGCACTCTATCACTATGTTCCTGCTTCCCGAGGGCACCACCCTGGGCAGCCGGCTGAAGCTGGAGAACTTCCAGTGGGAGCTGGTGTAGGTTAAGTTTCCCGCCACCTCTGCCGATAGACAGGTATGGAATAAACAGCAGAGGAGGCTGCCCATGATCCCCAAGACCGATTTTTCTTCCAGCATGGAAATTTTAGCCAACGGAAATGTGCGCTACACCAACGCCTATGGCAGTTATGAGTTTGAGAACCTGCCCCTGAAAAAGCTGGAGGGCAGCGCCCTGGCGGAGGCCAAGGACCGGCTTGAGCTCTCCCTGCCCGACTCTATGCCGGACAAGGAGACTACCCAGGCGGATCAGATTGCTTTTTTTAAGCGCAGTTACATGGCCGGCAGCCTGGAGGGCAGCGCCAAGGTTCGGGAGGCCTGGCGGGATGTCAGCGGCCGGGCGGACGAGGCCATCGGGAAATTCATGGACGGGACCATGAGAGGGGACGAGCTGGCCTCCTGTTTCCAGACCCTGGCCCATGAGATGTATGAGTCCACCGCCAGGGCGGCCTATCCCATCCCCTTTGTGGGCGAGACCATGGAGCAGGCATGCACCGAGGCCATGTACGACAACTTCCGGGAAAAGATTTTGGGCGCCGCCGTTCAGCGGAACAACGCAGAGGGGAAGCAGTATGTCACCGGAGAGATGTGCCCCCAGCGCACCTGGAAGTACTACAACGCCGACTACTACTACAAGAGCGAGGACGCCATCGCCGCCGTCACCAGGGGGATGGAGGAGTTCGCACAGGATCGGGGCTGGGAGTGGACCGTGCCCGACTACAGGGGCAAAAATCTGTACTGCAACTTCAACACCGCACTCTCCAACAACTTCTGTCTGGATGAACAGCACATTTTGGACCCGGACATGGTCCCGCCCGAGGGCTTTGAATGGTTTTACCAGACCGGCGGCTCCAGCGGACCGATTATTGCAACGCCTGTAAGTATCATTACAAATGCGGATGGCACCGAAAAAGTTGTTTATCAGGGACAGCAGAGACAGAGGACCAAATTCGACCCCACAGATTACTTCACCGCCACCACCTGGGCTGCCTATACCGACAAGGAGGGCAACCGGCACGTGGTCAGCAAGGATATCATCTTCAAGGGAGACAAGGACGACCTGTTCAACGTGGGCGACCTGCTCGTCTTTGACCTGGACGGCGAGAGAGAGGGGCTGAACGCTTTCCTGAGAAATTTGCAGCTGTATTCCAAAAACTATTTCAGTAGGTATGACCGTCCTGCCAGCTTCAACCGCTGCGTATAAGAAAATCCCGGCCTTTCGGTCGGGATTTTTGCAGCATTACTGTGAAATATAAATCTCCTCTGCCTCCCGGCTGGCCTGTTCCAGCAGGGTCAGCGCCTCCTGATATTTTTGCTGTTCCATCAGCTCCATGACGTCGGTGACGGCGTTGAACAGCTTGTAATACATTTTTTCATACATGGCAAGCCCTCCTCATTTTCATGTTGATTTTGTACGGATGCCTCAAAAATATTCGTCATTATTGCGTCATTATACCACTACTTTTGTTTTGGCGCAATATGAACATTATAATTAAGTCAAAATGACGCAATACTGATGGGGTGAGGTGTTTTCATGGATGAGGTGCTTTTGCGCTATACACTTCGAGTGAACCGGAAGTTGTTTCAAAAATTCCGGTATATTGCCGAATCTGAGGGACGTTCTGCAAATAAAGAGATTGAACAATATCTGAAACGGCGAGTAGCGGAATATGAAAAAGAACACGGAGAAATCCCCATTGAATAAGAAATCCCGGCCGAAAGGTCGGGATTTTTGCAGTATTACTGTGAAATATAAATCTCCTCTGCCTCCCGGCTGGCCTGTTCCAGCAGGGTCAGCGCCTCTTGATATTTTTGCTGTTTCATCAGATCCATGGCGTCGGTAACGGCGTTGAACAGTGTGTGGTACATTTTTTCGTACATAACAAACTCTCCTTTTCCTGTTGTGGGCTTGCATTTTTACAAATTCCTAAAAATTGATATGGTTCGATATTTTTGCATATTGTATCATAAAAGATACAGAATGTAAATATCTCACTGGATCAATAAAAGAGGTATTTATGAAGCCTATTTACTCCGATATACTAAAAGAACTTCGGAAGGACAAGAAGTTGACCCAACAGGATATGGGAGACATGATGGGGATTTCTCAGGCAACCTACTGTGATTACGAAAACGGTGTGCGCAGGATGCCGTTGTCCATGCTGAGTTTTTTAGCGGATACGCTGGGAACGTCGACCGATTACATTCTCGGTCGAACGGCGGAAATTCGGCCCTATCCCAAACGGCCAGGACGGCCTGGAAAATGAGAAAATCCCGGCCTTTCGGCCGGGATTTTTGCTTACTTATTGCTTCTGCGCCAAATGCCCATCTTCTGGGCGTCCTGGATGAGTTGTTCCCTGAACTGAGGGGCGGCGATAGAGATGATGGCCTCGGCCCGTTCCCAGGTGGACAGGCCCTTCAGGTTGATCATGCCGTTCTCGGTGACAATGTACTGCACGCAGGACCGGGGGTCGGTGGCGATGGAGCCGGGGGTGAGAGTGGGGACGATGCGGCTCTTCACGGTGCCGTCCTTGCCGGTGACGGTGGAGGACATGCAGATAAAGCTCTTGCCGCCCTTGGACAGGTAGGCGCCCATGACGAAGTCCAGCTGGCCGCCGGTGCCGGAGATGTGCTTCAGCCCGGCGGACTCGGCGTTGACCTGGCCGAAGAGGTCCATGTCGATGGCGTTGTTGATGGAGATGAAGTTATCCAGCTGGGCCAGCACCCGCACGTCGTTGGTGTAGTCCACCGGGGCGGCCATGACGGCGGGGTTGCGGTCCACGTAGTCGTAAAGCTTCTGGGTGCCGGCGGCGAAGGCGTACACCTGCCGGCCCTTGTCCAGGGCCTTGCGACCGCCGGTGAGCTTGCCCGCCAGGGCCATGTCCACAAAGCCGTCCACATACATCTCGGTGTGGACGCCCAGGTCCTTCAG
>CATONV010000024.1 GCA_951801655.1 uncultured Oscillospiraceae bacterium
AAAAACGACAAAATTTCTTCGGCGTTTTCTTACAATTTCATATCGGCGTTGACACATTCCAGGCGAACAACATCAACGGGGCCAACAACGGCGCTATCTTCGATATGGAATCCCGGATATGGGGGGATAAGGATTCGATCCGGGACCTGCAAGAGGGCCTGTGGGACGAGCTGGAACGGGCCTTTGACGATATCTTTGACAAGGCCAAGGAGGAAGCGGAAAAAGACCTTCGGGACTACAAGGAGGAACAGGTCCACAAGCAGATCGAGGCCATCAGCAAGCAGATCGCCGCCTATGAGAAGGAGAGTCAGGCCAGGCAGGACTTGATCCAGGACCTCATTGACCGGAAGGAGGAGGAGAAAAAAGCCTGGCAGGACCACTATGAGGCCCTGAAGGAGCAGTATAGGGACCAGATTGCCGCATTGGAGCAGGAGAAAAAGCTGGCCGAAGAGAGGAAGAAACAGGCAGAGAAACAGTACGACGACTGGATGGACACCTGGAAGGATATCCAGAAGAGCATTGAAACCCCAGCCCGGGACCTGAGCGAGATTTTAAGAGTATGGGCTGCTATCCACAGACGACCTGCAACCCGTCAGACCTGCTGTGTCACCCAGCTACAATGCCAACAACAACACCTACAATACTGACCAGAGTATTACTATGAATGGAGTAACAATCGGGTCTTCTATGGTGCAGAGAACTTTGAGCGATACATTGAGGTTGATCGGGTTGAATATGGGGAATTAAGATAAGGCTTGGATCGAGGATCGGGATGCGGTTCCCAACAAGGCTGCGGCGTACTACACGTACGTGGTGAAGCATGAAAAAGTTCCACCACCTTTTCCACCACCGAATTGGTAATGTATGACCATTTTTGAACAAATCAAAGGGGGGAATACAAAAAGCAAAACCCACCGAAAATCCTTGCAACACAAGGCTTTCGGCGGGTTTTTCATTGGCACGCCCGAAGGGACTCGAACCCCCAACATTCAGAACCGGAATCTGACGCTCTATCCAATTGAACTACGGACGCACATCTCAAAAGCGCTATGTTAGTATAGCACCTTTGAGACATTTTGTAAAGGGGAAAATTTCCGAAACAGGGAAGAAAATTAAAAAATTTCAGGGCAGGTCTCTGTGATAGGGGGCCAGTTCCTCGGCGTGGGGGTCGCTGAAGACTTTGGCAAAGATATCACCCTCCATAGTCTCATGGTCCAGGAGGTACTGGGCGGTTATTTCCAGTTCAGGGCGGCAGCGGGTTAAAATCTCCTCACACCGCACGTAGGCCGCGTCGATCAGGGAGCGCACCTCCTCATCGATGACGGCGGCCACCTCCTCGGAATAGCTTTTGGTCTGCGCCATAGACCGGCCGATAAACACCTCGTCGTGGCCGTTCTCAAAGGTGACGCTGCCCAGCTTATCACTCATACCGTAGCGCATGACCATATTCCGGGCAATGGTGGAGGCACGCTGAATATCGCTGCCCGCGCCGGTGGAGATATCGCCCAACACCAGCTGCTCAGCAACCCGCCCGCCCAGACAGCGGGCGATTTGTTCCGTGAGCTCTTTTTTGGACTGGTAGGCCCTGTCCTCGTCGGGCAGGGAGATGGTCATACCGCATGCCTGCCCACGGGGGATAATGGTGATCTGGTGGACCGGATCGGCGGTGGACAGCTCGTGAATTACCACAGCATGGCCGGCCTCATGGTAGGCGGTCAGCTTTCGGGTGTGTTCCGTGACCACCCGGCTGCGCTTCTCCGGGCCGGCAATCACCTTGAGCATGGCCTCATGGAGGTCGGACATAAGGATGAACCGCCGATCTGCCCGGGCGGCCAGCAGGGCCGCCTCATTGAGCAGATTTTCCAGATCGGCGCCGGTAAAGCCGGCGGTAGCTTTGGCTACGTTCTTGAGGACCACATCCTCGGCCAGGGGTTTCTCCTTGGCATGAACCTTTAAAATTTCCTCCCGGCCTTTAATATCGGGCAGACCCACATAGATCTGCCGGTCAAACCGGCCGGGGCGGAGGAGAGCGGGGTCTAAAATATCCTGGCGGTTGGTGGCCGCAAGAACGATCACGCCCTCGTTGGAGGCAAAGCCGTCCATCTCCACCAGCAGTTGGTTTAACGTCTGTTCTCTCTCGTCGTGGCCGCCCCCCAGGCCGGCGCCGCGCTGACGGCCCACAGCGTCGATTTCGTCAATGAATACGATGGCCGGAGCGTCTTTTTTGGCCTGATCGAAGAGGTCGCGGACCCGGCCCGCGCCCACGCCCACATAGAGCTCCACAAAGTCAGAGCCTGAGATGGATAGAAAATGGACTCCGGCCTCACCGGCCACCGCTTTGGCAATGAGGGTTTTGCCGGTGCCCGGAGGACCGACAAGCAGTACGCCCTTGGGGATACGGGCGCCCAGGGCGGTAAACTTTTGGGGGTCCCGAAGGAATTCTACGATTTCCTTCAGTTCCTCCTTTTCCTCGTCCGCTCCGGCCACATCGTCAAAGGTGACTTTTTTCCCCTGATCGGACAGAGTACGGGTGCGGGCGCGGCTGAAGCGGGCGGCCCCGGGGGAGTTTGCGCTGTTTCCGGAGCTGCGCTGACGCATCATCAGATACCAGAACAGGCACAGGACTGCCGCAGCCACCAGATAGGGCACCAGGTTGTACCACCAGGAGCCCTCCATTCCCGGGGGATAGTCGTAGCCCTTCAGCGCGCCGGACTCCAGCTGAGTGTTGACCAGGTCCCGCATGTCGTAGAAGAAGAGCTCTGGGTCGGCCACCCGATAGGTAAGATGGACAGGGGCGCCGTTTGCGTCCTGTCCCCGGAGGGTCAGGGTGAGAGTGTTGTCCTCCAGGATAAAATAGTCCACCTGTTCCTGGAGAAACAGGGTGCGTATCTGACTGTAGGTGGGGGCGTCCGCCCGTTCCATCTGCCGCAGACTGGTGATGGTGAAAAAAATCATCAGTGCCAGCAGGATATACAGGGTGATGTCCCGGAGGCCAAAGCGTCTCATAGGCATGATTCCTTTCGTGGAAATACGTGTTACCCGCCGTAAACCTCTGGCTTCAGAATGCCGATGTAGGGCAGGTTGCGGTATTTTTCAGCATAGTCCAGGCCGTAACCAACCACAAAAGCGTCGGGGATAGTAAAACCGGAGTAGTGCAGATCCACCGGTTTTACACGCCGGTCTGGCTTGTCCAGCAGGGTACACAGGCGGATAGAGGCGGGGTGACGGTTGTTGAGCATTTTAAGCAGATAGCTCAGGGTGTTTCCGCTGTCGAGAATATCCTCCACTACAATGACATGGCGGCCGGTGATATCCTCGGACAGATCTTTGGTAATTTGCACCTGGCCGCTGGAGGTTGTGCCGGTGCCATAGGAGGACACGGACAGGAAGTCCAGGGTGCAGGGCAGGTGGATGGCCCGGCACAGGTCGGCCATAAAGATGAAGGAGCCCCGCAGTACACTGATGAGCATAATCTCCTTGCCGGCGTAGTCTGTTTCAATCTGCCGGGCAATTTCGCCCACCCGTTTTTTCAGCTGTTCCTCAGTAAATAATATCTCCTGAATGTCTTTCTCTAGCATGGAAATTTTCTTCCTTTCCGAGTGAAAAATTCAGTTCATTCCGGGGAGGAGACCGTAATGTGCCAGGCGGGCTGTCCCGCCCGGGGGGAAAAGGCCCGATCGGGCCCCAGCCCGGCGGCAGCGGCCACGCGGCCCCCACAGTCGAGAACAGGGAGAACGTCTCGCTGGAAACGGGGAATTTTCTCCTCAATCATCCATTTTTTTAATGTTTTGCCCAGCCGTCCCGGGGGCGTGAGCCGGTCGCCGGTGCGTCGGGCCCGAACAGTCAGGGCGGGAGCAGCCTCACGGTCCAGCCAGAGGTCCCAGGGCCCTTGGCGCTGGCCGCGGTACTCCTCCGCCCGGCAATGGATGCTCCAGCTGCCGCAGTCTGTTTCGCCGGGGAGGGACAGGGGCCCCTCTTTCAGCGGGATGGGGCCCAGCCGGGGGACCAGGAGGAGTTTCTCATAGCTCCGCCTGGCGTTGGTGCTGTGGGGCAGATACAGCTCAGCGGAAGGAGAGTGCCCGCGGCAGAGACGAAGCAGAGCGTTTAGGTGGACGGCGGAACAGTTTTGATCGCCCTGCCAGAGCCGGCCCAGCAGCAGCCGCAGGCAGCGGCTGGCAACGGGATCGGGGGCGGCGGCGAGGAGAGACGCGTCAATGGACAGTTCACCGTCCCGGAGAACGGCCTGGTCGGCCAATGTTTGGGCCTGGGCGGTAAGAACGGCCTCGTCCGCCCGGAGGAGGGCGGCGGTATCCGCGATCCGGGCGGAAAAACCGGGGGAGATGTCCTCCAGCACAGGAAGGATTTGGTGGCGGAGGCGGTTGCGGGCGTAGCTGTCGTCCTGGTTGGAGCTGTCCTCCATGTGGGGCAGGGAGTGGCGGAACAGGTAGTCCTCCACCTCCTGCCGGGTGGCGGTGAGGAGGGGGCGAATGATGTTGTCCCGCCTGGGGAGGATTCCTCCCAGGCCCCGCAGGCCGGAGCCGCGGGCCAGGTGGAACAGGATGGTTTCCACGTTGTCGCTGGCGGTGTGCGCGGTGGCGATCAGGTCCGCGCCCGCCTCCTCAGCCGCCTGACGGAGAAAGGCGTAGCGCATGTCCCGGGCGGTCTCCTCGATGCCGGTTCCCCGGAGGCGGGCCTGGCCGGCCACATCCCCGGAGCCGATGTAGAGGGAAACGGCGGGGAGGCAGTTTCCATTGCTGCACCGGTGTGCCCCGCAGCACAGCTGAATAAACTGGGCCGTGAACTGCTGGTCCCGGTCCGATTCCGCCCCCCGCAGCTTATGGTTGTAGTGGGCGGCAGCCAGGCTGAAGTCGAGACTGTCCCGCAGCCGATAGAGGATATGGAGCATGGCGATGGAGTCCGCCCCTCCGGACACGGCGCACAGCACCGTGGACCCGGGCGGGATCAGGTCCTGCTCTCGAATGAAGGTCTCAACTGTCTTTAACATGGCAGGACCTGCCTTTCTATGTAGGGGCGGCCTGTGGCCGCCCGCTGGTCGATGGGATGCCTGTCAGTCCACAGGCGTAATCTCCGTTACCAGATGGAAATTGCTGGTGTAGCTGATGCGATACCGCCGGGCGTGCCCCCAATTCCAGAGGATGGTCTGACTCTCCCGGTAGGGACGTTTCATATCAAGAGAAAACCCCATGGCGTCGGGCACAAATACCTCCACCCACTGGCCGCCGGTATCGAAACCCACCACATGATAATTTCGAACCAGGCTCCGGTAGCCCTCCGCCCACATGCCGGGCAGATGGGCAGTGCTGGCCTTTGGGTGGACCCAGACCTCCGCTGTCTCCAGCGGGCCGGTTTCCACCTGCTCCAGCTCCGCCAGAAGCTCCGGGATGTGGACCTGGGGCGCGATGGGCGCGGGGGGCGGGGCGTCGGAAAAGAAAATCATACCATACAAGGCCAGTACCAGCGCGGCTAGCGTGATCAGGATAAACAGCCCCATAAACCTGCCTGTGGCGACGGCGCTGTACTGATCCAGCTGTTTTTTTACCTCCTGCCGCCGCCGGTCTGGAGCGGGACCGCTGAGATAGGTGAGGGATATAAATTCATCCTCCAGCCGTTCCCCCAGCTGCTTCTCCTCCGAGCGGTTCCGGAAAAAGCGGACAACCGTTATAACAATAAGACGCACCTGGAGCGCCGCTCCAATACCGAACACCAGGACTACGCCCCAGTAGGCGCGCAGATAGCCGGTGAGAAGGTCGTGGGCGGGGGAGACCTCCCCCAGTGTGGAGGAGCACAGCCAGTCCACAAAGGGAGGGAAGACCACCAGCGGGATCAGGAAAAAGCCCAGCAGGCCCCAGCCGATTCCGGCCAGCAGCTCCCGGACGAGCCGCCAGGCGCAGGTCTCAATTTCAGTGTGTTGACTGTCTATGGCGCCTCACCCCCGATGGGCGTAATCTCCACTACCAGGTGGAAATTTGAGGTATAGCTGACCTGATACCGCTGGACATGCTCCCAGTTCCAGCCCCAGGCACCGACCACCACCGAAAGCAGGAGGACTCCGGCGAGTATGGTAAAGGAGGGAATGCTTAGCAGGGCGGTCTTACGGCCCAATTTGCGCCTCCAGACACGGAACAACCAGACAACCAGGGTCCCGTAGAAAATTGAAATACGGGTGGACCAGCATCTCAATACTCCTCCCGCTGCCTCTCCATGTCGGTGAAAGTGGTAAACTCGGGGGTCCACTGCAAATCAACCTTGCCGGTTTCGCCGTGGCGATTCTTGGCGATGATACACTCGGCCAGGTTGGGGTTCTCGACGTCCGCGTTGTAGTAGCCCTCCCGGTAGAGGAAGAGGACAATGTCCGCGTCCTGCTCGATGGCCCCTGACTCCCGCAGGTCGGAGAGCATGGGCCGCTTGTCCTGGCGGCTTTCGCTGCCCCGGTTCAGCTGACTCAGGCACAGCACAGGCACATTCAGATCCTTGGCCATGATCTTCAGACTCCGAGAGATGTCGGACACAATCTGCTGCCGGTTCTCCCCCCGGGCGTTGGACTTGCCGCCGGCGGACTGCATCAGTTGGAGGTAGTCGATCACGATGAGACCCAGATGTTCCACCCGGCGGCACTTGGCCAGGATATCGGCCACGGTGACGCCGGAGTCGTCGTCGATGAGAATGGCGGAGCGGTTGAGGGAGTCGGCGGCAGCGGCTACACTCTCCCAGTCCTGGTCGGAAAGCTTGCCAGTGACCAGCTTCTTGTTGTCCACAAAGCACTCGCTGGAGATCAGCCGCAGGGCCAGCTGTTCCCGACTCATCTCCAGGGAGAAGAAGGCCACCTTTTTGCCCGATTTTTTGCCCGCGTCCAGCAGAATGTTCAGGGCCATGGAGGTCTTGCCCATGCCGGGCCGGGCGGCCAGCAGGATCAGGTCGGAGTTGTTCAGGCCGGAGATGGCCCGGTCCAGATCCCGCAATCCGGTGGACAGCCCCGGAATGTTCCGGTCACTGGAGGCCAGTTCCTCCAGCCGGTCGTACACGTCAATAATAACATCGGAAATGGGAATCAGTCCCCGAGCGGCCCGGCCCTGACGGATGGCGTAGATGCGCTGCTCCGCAACTTCCAAAATATCCTGGCCGGTGCTGGTGCCCTCCTGAATCATGGCGGTGAGGTCGCCCGCCGTCTCCGCCACTCGTCGCAGAAGGGTTTTGTCCTTGATGATCTCGATGTATTCCCCTACGTTGGCGGCGGTCGGAGTGGTGTCCATCAGCTGGAGGATATAGCCCCGGGACTGATTTTCGTCATAGTAGCCATTTTGCCTCATGTTATCCAACACCGTCACCGGATCGATGGTGAGGGAGTAGTTGAACATGGTATAAATGGTCTCGTAGATTTCCTTATTTTGTCGGATGTAGAAGTCGTCAGTGCGCAGTTTGTCGATGACCTCGGAGACACACCGGGGGTCGATGAGCATGGAGCCTAAAACCGCCTGCTCCGCTTCTACACTGTGAGGGAGCTGCCGGAGCAGTAATTCGTCGGTTTCTGTGGGCATAATCAGCCCTCCACCACCAGCACGTTAACTGTTCCGCTGACCTCATAGCCCAGCTTGGCCTTGATCTGATAGCTGCCGCAGGACTTGATGGGCTCGTCCAGCACCAGCTTGGTCTTGGGGATGGTGATGGCGTGCTGGGCGGACAGAGCGTCGGAGATCTCCTTGCCGGTAACGGCGCCGAAGAGGCGGCCGCCCTCGCCGGCTTTGGCGGGGACCTTTACCATGATGCCCTCCAGCTTTTTGGCGGTGGCCTCGGCCTCGGCCTTCTCGGCGGCCTCCTGGGCCTTCTTGGCCTTCTCCTGCTGCTTCATGGTGTTTACGTTCTCCGCCGTGGCGGTGACAGCCAGTTTTTTGGGAAGAAGGAAGTTCCGGGCGTAGCCGTCGGACACCTCCACCAGCTGGCCCTTCTTGCCTTGGCCGCGTACGTCCTGCTGTAAAATGACTTTCATTTCAATCGATCCTTTCTTTATTACAAATAGTTACAATTGACTTCGCCGTGTTGCCTCCGGTCAAAAGGAGACGCTTTTTACTCCTCCTCCAGATACTGGTCGATGGCCCTGGCCAGGTCCTGAGACACCTCGTCCACGGTCTTGCCGGTGATCTGCCCGCCGGCGGCGGCGGCGTTGCCTCCGCCCCCCAGCTTTTCCAGGATGAGCTGGACGTTGGTGTCTCCCATGGAGCGACCGGAGATG
This sequence comes from uncultured Oscillospiraceae bacterium, assembly GCA_951801655.1. Lineage (GTDB taxonomy): Bacteria > Bacillota > Clostridia > Oscillospirales > Oscillospiraceae > Lawsonibacter. Next base: position 8,249 of record CATONV010000024.1, read on the forward strand.
TTTACCCTCTCCCCGTCGGGGGAGACGACAAAGGAGGCGTCGATGCCGATGATGTTAAGCAGCTCGTCGGCCGCCTGGGCGGCGGTGACTCGGCCCACCGGATGGTCGGCCACCGCCACGGCGATGCCGTCCCGGTAGAGTCTGGCGTTCTGGATGATGGAGTACTTGGCAATGGTGCCCGCCAGATCGTTTTGGAAGAGCTTTTTTACCTCGGCGGTGTCCGCTCCGGAGCGGCGCAGGAAGGCGGCGGCCTCAAAGGTGCGCCCGCCGGTGCGCATGGTAAAGTTTTTGGTGTCCAGCACGATGCCGGCCAGCAGGGCCTCGGCCTCCGCCCGAAGGAGGTGAGCGGGTTCCATCACATACTGGAGAAGCTCGGTGACAAGCTCAGAGGCGGAGGAGGCGTAGGGCTCATGGTAGTTGAGAGCCGCGCCCTCGATGTAGGTGGCGGCCCGTCGGTGGTGATCGATGACGGCCACCCGATTGCAGGACTGGAGAACCTCCAGGGCCTGGACCTGTTCGGGCCGGTTGGTGTCCACCACCACAACCAGAGAGCGGTTGTCCGCGATGAGCAGGGCCTCTTGGGCGGAGAGGAAGCAGTCGTGGTATTCGGGCAGGGGCTGAAGCCGGTCGATAAGCTCCTGAGAGGGCGTGGGGGTCTGCTCCCGGATAATGTGGGCGGGGACGCCGTTCTTGCGGCACAGAGCACACACGCCGGCGGCGGCCCCCACGGCGTCGTTGTCCGGGGCCTTGTGGCCCATGATGAAGACCTGAGAGGAGTCGGACACCAGAGAGGACAGGGCGTTGGCCATGACCCGGCTTTTTACCTTGGTGCGCTTCTCCGTCTCCTTGGACCGTCCGCCATAGAATTCAAAGGTGAACTTGTTGCGGATGACCGCCTGATCGCCCCCCCGGGACAGGGCCATATCCACTGACAGGTTGGCGAAGTCCAGCAGTTCCCGGAAGCTGTCGCCGTCCATGCCCACGCCGATGGACAAAGAGGCGTTCATGCCGCTGGGGTTGACCACCTGGTGGATGGCGTCCAGAATGTCGAATTTACTGTCGATAAATCTGGCCAGGTGGCGCTGCTCAAACACAAAGAGGTACCGCTCACGCTGGTAGCGGCGCAGGATGCCCCCGGTACCGGCCACCCAGTTTTCGATACGGCTGTCGATTTCGGCCATGATGGTGGAGCGGTCGTTCTCCGACAGGTTTTTCAGCAGGTCCTCATAGTTGTCCAGCAGCAGCACGGCGGCCACCGGGCGGGTGGCCTGGTACTGATCCCGAATCTGGGCCAGTTCGGTGATATCCAGCCAGTAGGTGGTGGCCAGAAAGCCCCCGCCGCCCCGGCCCCCGGTGCGCACCAGGTGGCCGAAGACCTGAAAGCGCCGCCCGGCGTACTCCACCTCTTCAGGACACTGGTTTTTTCCCTCCATAAGCCAGCGGGGGTCGAAGCCCGGGATCAGGGCAGACAGCTTGACGTCATACAGGTGTTCCCGCTGGTCGGACAGGCGGAGAAAACGGTCGTTGGTCCAGATGATGTCGTCGCTCTCCGGCCGGAAAAGGACCATGGGCAGGGGGGAGTTGATCATGGTGTCTTTGGTGGCGGAGTCCACATTGCCGGTGTAGCTGTCCAGATAGCGGTTGATTTCCTTCCGCCTGCGCCGGGCGTTATCCCGGCTGTACAGACCCAGCAGGGCCACCAGACCCAGCTCCACCAGGGCCAGCTGCCGTGAAAACGCGGCGGACAGCAGGGCGAAGAGAATCAGGCAGGCGAAATACAGCCGAAAGCTGGGCTGGAGAAGCTTGTTCATCTTTCGGTTCAAAGGAGGAGGCCCCCTCTCATTTGGATTTAAAAACAAAGATATTTCATTATATCAAATTCGTGGGGGAAGTACAAGCATAAAATATGCCTTCCCCTTTTTCCCATTGAAAGTCGCCGTTCTTTCTGCTATAATAGGGCACGTACGCTTGGAAACATACACATAAAGGAGCAGACCCATGAGACATACCACATCCTTTCCCCGCAGGGCAGCGGCCCTGTTGCTGACCCTGATTCTTCTTCTCCCAACGGCCTATGCCGCCGCCGGGGAGAGAAAGCTTCAGACATCCGCCCGGATTGTGGACGGACTGACCTACCGGAATACGGTTACCGTCAACAACGGCAGCCGGGTGGAGAGCTTTTCTCTGGAGCTGTCCCCCAACGCCGCCGCCCGGCCCATTCTGGTACAGGGCTCAGGCACTGTCTATGGCGCCGCCAGCATCAACAAGGCGGTGTCAAGTGCCCAGGAGGCCGGCTACCATGTGCTGGGCGCCATCAACACAGATTTCTTCTCCATGTCCACCGGCGTGCCTATGGGCATTGTCATTGAAGAAGGCGTGTACAAATCGGGCACCGACGGCGAGAACGCCATGGCTATTGTGGACGACACGGTCTCTATTGTGGACGTCCCCAGCGTGGCCATGTCCCTTCTGAATCGGACCACCGGGGCCACCGTGGTTCCGGACAACTTCAATAAGGCCCGCCACAACATCGGCGGCGTCTACCTGCTTAACGAGGACTTTTCCACCGTCTCCACCCGCAGCGACGGCAGCGGCTGGTATGTGCGCATGCGGGCCGTTCCTGACATCTACACCGGCCAGGTTCCCCAACTTACCGTGAACACCAACATGACCCTGGAGGTTACCGAGCTGCTGGTCTCCGACCAGTCCATCGTGCTGGGCCCTGACGAGTATGTCCTTACCGCCGCCGATCAGTCGGGTCGGGAGGATGCCTATATGGCCTTTCAGGTGGGCGACCTGGTTACCCTGACCACCGCCTGTTCCGATCCCGTCCTCTCCGCCGCACAGTGGGCCGGAGGCGTGGGGGATATCATGGTGCGGAACGGCATCTATACCGATTCCTCCACTTGGACCTACATCAAGGACGGCCGTCAGCCCCGCTCGGCGATGGGTATTAAGCCTGACGGAACCGTGGTTCTCTACGCTGTGGACGGCCGCCAGTTGGGCTGGTCGGTGGGGCTGAGCCAGATGGATCTGGCGGAGGAGCTGCTCAGCCAGGGCTGCACCACTGTGGTCAACCTGGACGGAGGCGGATCCACCGCCCTGTCTTTGTGGGTGCCCGGACAGACCGGCCCCGCCCTGCAAAACAGGCCCTCCGACGGCCGGGCCCGGAGCTGCGCCACCTATCTGCTGCTGGTGGCCGACAGGCGGTCTGACTACAGTCCCCGCCGTCTGGCCCTGGAGGAGGACGGCCTGACCGTCCTCACCGGCGACAGCATCACGCTGCCCAGAACTGTGGCCATGGACGAGGTGCTCAACCCGGTCTCCGCCAGCCTGCGGAACCTGAACATCGCCTCACTGGACGGATTGGGCACCGTATCTGACGGCGTCTACACCGCCGGATGGCAGGCGGGCACCGACGAGCTGCTCCTCACTGCCGGCGACATGGAGGGGACCGCCCAAATCCATGTGGTGGACCGCCTCACCGAGCTGAAGGTGGCCCGCTCGGGTGGCTCCTCCGCCCTCACGTCGCTGTCCGTCAAGCCGGGACAGCAGGTGCAGCTGACCGTTTCCGGCTCCTACTGGGGCCGTACTGCCCTGCGGAATTTCACCCCGGTGGCCGTCTCTGTTCAGGGCGAGGTGGGCACGGTGGACCAAAACGGCCTGTTTACCGCCTCACAGAACTTGAGCGGCGGCGGGTCCCTTACCTTCTCCGCCGGCGGCCTGACGCAGACTGTCCAGGTGGCGGCCAGCTACGTCCACGACGACGTCGTCCAGGGACACTGGGCCTACGACGCGGTGGAGTACTGCTATGAGAAGGGGGTGTGCAGCGGCATCAGCGCCACCCAATTTGGTCCGGACAACTCCATGATTCGGGGCGATTTCATGCTTATGCTGTACAATGCCGCCGGCAGGCCCGCAGTGGACGCCCCCTGTACCTTCACCGATGTGGCGAAGGAGGACTACTATTACACAGCCCTGGCCTGGGCCCAGAGCCGCGGTCTGGCCTCCGGCACGGGAGACGGGCAGTTCTCTCCCCGGAGCCAGATCACCCGGGAACAGGCCTTCTCCCTGCTGCACCGCTACCTGCCCATCATCGGCAAGAGCTGTCCTGACGGCAGCCTGACAGTGCTGGATCAGTTTGCGGACAAGGACAAGGTGGCCGGATACGCCCAAACGGCCGCGGCCACGCTGGTGTCCCAGGGACTGGCCTCGGGCAGCGCCGGGAACCTGGACCCTCAGGGCACGCTGACCCGGGCCCAGATGGCGTCTCTTCTCTACCGGGTGCTGGAGCACACCCCCATCCAAACTCCTGTTGACCCGGTTACCCCCACTGATCCTGTCACGCCCTCCGACCCCGTCGTCCCCACGGACCCGACCATCCCCGGCAGTTATGCCATTGCGCTGGATCAGAGTCAGGTGACGCTGACCTCCGGCGGCGGCGTCACCCTGAACGCGGTGATTCTGCCCAGCGTGGAGGGGGCGTCCGTCACCTGGACCAGCAGCCACCCGGATGTGGCTGTGGTGTCCGCCTCCGGTATGGTGACCAACCTGTACGCCGGCGACGGGGCGACCACGGCTACCGTAACCGCCAGCTGGAACGGAGCTACGGCCAGCTGTGTCGTTACCTGCCAGCCGGCCCAGCACACCGGTACTGTCACCGGTGCGGAGAATGGCCTGAACATCCGCTCCGGTCCCGGCACTGAGTACGCCGCTGTGGGAGGCCTGCGGGACGGCGCCCGTGTGGTCATCTTAGGCCAGCAGGCCGGCTGGTATCAGATTCTGTTCCGTAATATGGAGGGCAGCGCCGCCATCGGCTATGTGTCCGCCGACTATATCACGCTGAACCGGTAACAAAATGCCCCGCCTCCCGTAACAGGAGGCGGAGTGCTTTTTTGCCTTCTACTCCAGATCCTCGATCCGCATTTTCTTCAGGTCGTTTAAGGTATCTCGGCGGCCCTTGTAGTGCAGCCAGATGCCGCCGAAGACCGCTGTGGGGATGTTGCTTACCAGAAAGACCACGCCGGCAGCAATCAGTCCTTCGGGGTGAAATTGTGTCTTCTCCCGTTCCCCTCTGGGGACGCCCTCCTGGGCGGGGACCTCCAGGTAGGTTTCCTCCTGGGCCGGGACCTCTTCCCCGCTGGCGGTCACAAGGTCCGCCCCGCCGCTTACCCTGGTATTGCCTCCCCCAAGAGTCAAGGTGCTGAAGGTGGCCATACTCAACGTCAGCAGCAGGGACAGCGCCAGGGAGATGCCCGGCAGGATGAGACCCAGCCTGGTACTCTTCCGGCACAGCCACACCTGTAAGGCCACCAGCAGGGCGACGGGGAGAACCAGGATAAACAGATAGAAGAACAGTACCAATATACTCAATAGACTTAACATAATACCAGTGCCTGCCATTATAACTCCTCCTTGTTTTTCGTCTTTTTATACTCCGCGATCAGGACCTTGGCGGTGTCCAGGTCCAGCTTTTCGTTCATCGCCAGCCGCTTAATAGTGGCGATGTAGGGATCGGCAGCGGTGTTCTCCACCAGCTTGATCTTTTGAATCAGGCGGTCCAGCCGCAGGCGTACCGTGGGATAGGTGACGCCATATTGTCCGGCTACCTCCTTCAGTGATCCGGACGCCAGGATGAACTTTTTGATGAAGGCCACATCCTCCTCTTCCAGTCCGGTCATCCATTCGGGCAGCAGTTCAATCGCCATAGACGGTCCTCCTCTCTGTGATTCTCAGTATATACTTTAATATTATTAAAGTCAATATTTAATTTTATTTTTTAATAAATTAAAATAATCCGCCTCCTTGGAGGCGGAAGAGAGGGCGAGATTTGCAGCAGAGAATCAGCGGATTGCTGTCAGCAATTCTGCATATTGCTATAGAGAGATTCCTGTTTATGTCAGATTATCTTGTTCACTATCTAATCTCATTCCAGCTGCGCAGAAAAAATGCTGCCGCCAGCAAATCAGCACAGCCGCCCGGGGAGAGGTTGTCCCGGATAAACTCCTGATCCAGCCGGGCGATCTCCTCCATTTCCGGCAGAGGACTGCGCTTTACCAGCTGAGTACAGTCCTCCGCCGCTTTTTTTGTCTTCTCCAGGCCGCCCCGGGCGACCATATTGGTATCCGTTCCCCGGGCGATGAGGTGGAGCAGGGCAATGACTCCGGCGTCGTTCTTGCTTCGGCCCGACTTCAGGGCATACTCCAAAACGGGGAGGGCGGTATGCAGCACCCCGGGAAAGCCCTGGGCCGCCTCCCCCCGGACGCCGGTGAGTCCCCTCTCCAGATAGACCTGTTCCCCCGCAGTGCGGGCGCTGTCCGGGGACAGGGCGGCGAAATCCTTTTCCACGGCGGCGGAGACCATGGAGGCGCACTCCGCCAGGATGACTTCTGGGTCCCGGCAGGGGGCCTCCGCCCGCCATAGCCGGCCCGCCGCTCCGCAGATCAGCCCCAGGCTGAAAATGACTCCCTTGTGGGTGTTCACCCCGCCGGTGGCGGCGAACATAGTTCGTTCCGCCCCCTGACCAGACTGTTTCAGAGACTGGAAGGTCTCCGCAGGAGTCAGCGCCGCCGTTTTCCGCCCGATCTGAAAGCACTTCCCCCAGTAGGGGGCCAGAGAGGCGATGGAGGCGGTGAAGGTAAAGATGTCCATATCCCGGTGACTGCCGTTGTTGGCCCGGTCCACCAGGCCGGGCTTGGGGGTGGTACACACTTCGTCCAGCAGGGCCCGTGTGGCCAGAGAGGATACCTTCTCCCCGTCGTCGGCGGCAAAGTACTCCTCCATGATGCGGCGGGTGGCCGTTTGCAGCTCCTCCACCGAGTGGACCCGGCGGGAGGCGCAGCCCTTCCCCGGTGCGCCGCAGACGATGCAGTTCCGGGGCTTCTCCCGGTCCAGCTTGTGGCAGTCCCGGTCCAGCACGTCCATGTCGAACAGCCGCCCCAGAGGGGAGGCCTCCTCAATGGAGACGCAGACCGTCTTGATTTCATGGGCTGTCCCGCCGACGGCGTACAGCGCCTCGCAGCCGGTGGGGGCCAGATGCTCCACCCGTTCCAGCACGGGCAGCCTGGCCGACGTCAGGCCCACCTCCAGCTGCGCCTGGCCTGCCCGGAAGGCCCGGCGGATGAGAGGGGAGTCCTTCACCGGTCCAGCGATGTTCAGGGTGAAGGAGATCACCGGTGCGCCGTACCGCTTGTGCAGGTCCTCCTGGGCCCGGACCCGGGCTTCCCGGGCCTCCAGCATCTCCATCAGGGTCACTTCCGACTCCATTGTCTTCCTCCTCAGTAGTGAATGACATCTTTTTCCCTCTGAATAGCAGCAATGACCGCCCCCGCTTTGGGGGAGTTGAAATAGCTCCAAGTGGACTCCGGAACCAGCGGGCGGATGTCCTCCAGCCGTCCGTCGTGGATGGCCTTGCGCACCGTGCTGGCACTCACTGGAACTGCGTCCTGCTCCAGCCGGGGGACCACCCGGCATGTGATGCCCAGATCAGGCAGGCGGCGGACCATAATCTCGTTATACAGGGCGGTAACATGGCTTGACTTTTCCTCCCCCACGTACCGCCGGGTGACGTTCAGGCAGGGGGCGATCTTCCCGAAGACTTCCAGGTCCAGGGCGGCGTGGGTGCGGATGACCGTGTCCTTGTCCTTGAGGAAATAGCTGGGGAAGGTGACGGAGCTGATGAGATAGGGCCCGGAGTCGTGGCAGACCACGTTGGGCAGATGGGCCGTTCCCTCCCGCACCAGCTGCCGCCGGACGTCAAAGGGGATGGGTCCCGCCTCCTCGCTGAGGACAAAGAGGTGGACAGTATCGTTCTCCGCCGCCGCCCTCTCCGCCAGATGGAGGTGGCCCAAAGAAAAGGGGTTGGCGTTCATCACAATGGCGGCGGACCGGCCTCCACGTCTCGTCTTCTCCAGAGCGGCGCAGTAGTTGGAGAATCCCCGGCGGCGGTTCTCCATGAAGACCAGCTTGTCCAGCCGGGCGATCTCGTAAAAGCCCAGGTCGCCAAAAAATTTGGTGCTCCGGGGTTTGGTGTAGAGAAACAGGTGGATGTTTCCTCTCTCCGCCTGCACTTCCATCAGGTGGGTGACGATCTGGTTGAGCAGGCCCTCCCCCTGACGGTCCCGGACCACGGCCAGACAGCGCAGGGTGTTCCCAAAGCAGCTCCCGGTGGCGATCAACCGCCAATCGTCGTCGAAAATTCCGCAGGTGTAATCCAGATTGCCGTCCCGCTGGATGCCCTCCCGCTCCAGGAGGGCGTCCACCTGCTTCTGGGCCCTTGTGTCCCGGGGGGAGATAACAGTCAGTGTATCACCCATGAAATGTGCTCCTTTACAGTGTATAGGGCTTGATTTTGCGCACCACGTCCAGAATGGTGCCGTCCCGGGCCTCCAGCACGGCGACGACTTTGTCCTCCCACTCCAGGTTGTCGGGCCGGCCTACCAGAGAGTAGGCTTTTTCCTTGAGCTCCTCGACGGTCACGTGGGGGATGCCTGCCTCGTCCAAACACTGGATCAGGTCGGGGCGCAGAGGGTTGACAGCGATGCCGCAGTCGGTGACCAGCACGTCCACGCAGTCGCCGGGGGTGGTGACGGTGACCACATGCTCGCACACGGTGGCCATTCTTCCGCGGACCAACGGGGTGACGATGATACACACCTTACTCCCCGCCGCCGTGTCCGGGTGGCCGCCGGGGGCGCCCCGGAGGACACCGTCGGAGCCGGTGAGGACGTTGACATTGAAGCCGGTGTCGATCTCTAACGCGGCCAGCACCACAAAGTCCAGCTTGTTCACAAAGGCCCCCTTGTTGGCGGGGTTAGCGTACTGGCTGGCGGACATCTCGAAGTGGTTAGGGGTGCGGTGGATGGAGTTCACCGCGTCCAGGTCGAAGTCCTGCACGTCGATGACCTTGCCCACCTTGCCCTTGCGGAGAAGCTCCACCATGGGTCCGCAGATGCCGCCGATGGCCCAGCCCATTTTGATGTTCCTCTCGTCCATATACTTCTCCAGGAACAGGTTGGCGGCGAGGGAAGGCCCGCCCACCCCGGTCTGGAAGGAGAAGCCCTCCTGAAACCAGGGGGTGGAGGCGATCACCTTGGCTACGTTTTCCGCCATCATCAGGTCCCGGGGGTTCTGGGAGATGCGGGCGGCGGCGGAGGCAATCTTCTTCGGGTTGCCGATGGAGTCCACCACCACAACGGTGTCCACGTCGATGGCCTCTACGCTGGCGGGAAAGTTGGGGAAGTCCACCAGGCAGTCGGTGACCACCACCACGTGGTCGGCGTACTTGGCGTCGGTCATGGCGTAGCCCATGGAGCCGCAGTCGGACTTGCCGCCCACGCCCCGGCAGTTGCCTACGCAGTCGCTGGTGGGGGCGGCGATAAAGGCGATGTCAATGTGAACCTCGCCCCCCTCGATGGCCCGAGGCCGGCCCCCGTGGGAGCGGATGATGGCGGGGGTTTTCAGCTTACCGGCGGACACCACCTCGCCCATCCGTCCCCGGATGCCGGAGGTCTGGATGCCCACCACCTTGCCCGCCTCGATGTAGTCGGCGATAGGGTCGTGGGCGGCGCCCAGGCTGGAGGCGGCGATGGTCAGGTTATCCAGTCCCAGCTCCTCGATGGCGGCCTGCATCACCATATTCACCACATAGTCCCCGTCCCGGAGGTGGTGGTGGAAGGAGAAGGTCATGCCGCTCTTTGCCCCGCAGTCCCGCAGAGCCTGGACGATGGAGTCCACGAGCTTGCTCTCTCGGGGCGTTTCGTAACGCCGGGTACGGGGGGCGGCTTTTTGGATGTACTTGCCGTCCATGTAATTCTTGCCTTGGTAGACCTCCTTGCCGCTGGTCAGCAAAAAGTCAGGGATTTCTCTCCCTACTGAATTTATCATAAAAACCCTCCTCATAGGCTCATACTTAAAGGGATAGCATTAAAGTTCTTTTTGGTTACTTTTTCTTTCAAGAAAAAGTAACTCATACCAAGTCCCCCTCATACATGCCGCAGGCCTGGGCCAGCCGGAGGGTGCGCTCCGCGCCGGGCAGGAAGGCGATGTCTATCATTTTGCCGTCCACTGTGAACACGCCCAGACCTTTCGCCGCATTCTCCCGGATGGCCCGGACGATCTTCTCCGCCTGGATGACCTCTTTCTCGGTGGGGGCGAAGACCTCATGGACGAAGCGAATCTGTTTGGGGTTGATGAGACTCTTGCCGTCAAAGCCCATGGCCTTGTTTTGGCGGACCTCTGCCTCAAAGCCTTCCTGATCGTCCAGGTTGGTGAACACGGTGTCAAAGCACTGGATACCCGCCGCCCGGGCTGCCAGCAGCATCTGGCCCCGTGCGAAAAGCATATCCACACCGTCGTACTGGGGGGTGGTCTGCATACACTTGCGAAAATCGCCGCCGGAAATAGCCACGCCGAACATCCGATTGGAGGCGGAGCAGATTTCATAGGCGTTGAGAATGCCCTTGGGACTCTCCAGGGCGGCCATGAGGAGGGTGCGGCCCACTTCCACGCCAAACTCCTCCTCAGCCTCCTCCACCGCTTTCTCCACAGTGTGGACATCCTGGGCACTCTCGCACTTGGCGATGCGGATACCGTCGGCCCCACCGGCCACACACACCCGGATGTCCTCCTGCCAGTGGGGGGTGTCCAGGCCGTTAATCCGGACGATGACCTCGGTGTCGCCGTAGTCCACTGTTTTTAGGGCGTGGTACAGGGAGAAGCGGGCGGCGTCCTTCTGGTTCTCGGCCACCGCGTCCTCCAGGTCCAGCATGATGGAGTCGCAGCCGTAGATGTAGGCGTCCTTGATGAGGCCGGGCTTCTGGGCGTTCATGAACATCATGGTCCGGCGCAGCCGGAACCGCTCGGGTCTTGGACGAGGGATCATCTTATCGCACCTCCCCAGGGGATATTGGCCGCCGACTGGCCGCAGGAGCGGAACACCGCGCACTCCACCCTCGCCTTGAGGGTACAGTCCAGCGCCCCCTTGTCCACCACGGTCACCCGGGCGTTTTTGACCTCCAGTCTCTCCAGTGTCTCCAGCACCGTGGCCTTGATCTGCCGGCCGTACTGGTTCATCACGCTGCTGGTGAGGGACAGCTCAATGCCGCCCTCCCCCGGCTCCACTGTCACCTGGGCGTCACTGGACTCCAGTGTCCCGGCAATGGCGGGTTTTGCAATCTCCATATGCGATACCTCCTTATTTGTGCTTGGTGCAGCTATCGTATCACGGAGTCTTATTAAGTTCAAATATATAATTTATTGTTTTATAATAACTTTAACACTATGAATAAGCCTTTTTTCTTGACATTAAAAATGTATCTGTTATGATAAATAAAAGCTATACCCTATGTCTTTCGGTCACTCTGCAAAAAAAGAGGGGGCGTTTTTCTATGAACCTGAAACAGGCCCATTATATCCGGACTGTCGCCCGGGAGGGCGGGATCACAGCAGCAGCGAAAAAGCTGCATATCAGCCAACCTTCTCTCAGTCAGATGCTCAAACAAGTGGAGGGGGAACTGGGTGTGGCTTTGTTTGACCGAAGCGTTTCCCCCTTTCGGTTGACTTTTGCAGGAGAAAAGTACATGCAGGCCGCTGAGATCATTCTCCAGACGGACGACCGGTTGAGACGAGAGATTCAGGAGATTAAGGATGAGAACAGCGGGCGGCTCCGGCTGGGGATCAGCGTTCAGCGTGCCATGCAGGTTCTGCCCCTGGCCATGCCCTGGTTTGCCGCTCAATTTCCCTATGTCACCCTGGAGATTACCGAACGGGGCAGCGCCCACCTGGAGGAGCTGGTCCGGACAGGGGAGGTGGATCTGGCTTTGGCGGCCCTGGAGTCAGTCGGCTCAAATCTGACTTATGATTTGATTGAGAGGGAGGTCATCGGCGTTCTGGCTGGAGGAAAATCTCAGCTGGCCCTCCGTTACCCCAGCGGCACCGCCATCACCCTGGACATGGCGGCGAAGGACACCTTTATCAGCCTGAAGGAGGGACATAGCGTCCGGGTGGTGCAGGATGTCCTGTTCCGCCGCTATGAGCTGGAGCCGAACATTCTGCTGGAAACCGACTCTCTGGAGGTGGCCCGGCGGGTGGCCCTGGGGACCGGCAGCTGTATGCTGTGCTCTAACATCTTTGTGGACGACAGGGTGCGGAGAATGGGGGGCTTTTACCCACTTCGCGACTATGAAAACCACCGGCATTTTTACGCCTGTTACCGGAAGCAGGGACATCAGCTCAAATATGCTGGGGAATTTATCCGGATTGTATCCCAGGTGCTGGAGCAAAAGGCGCTGTCAGCCGAGCTGTGAGATATCACTGGATCAGAGGTATATTTCCTCCCCATGGGTCATAGGGACGGGCCGGCGCGGAATAGGGTAGAGAGGAGGTGTTGATCATGCTGTCGCCTGTGATTTACCTGATGATGAATGGTCTGTTCTTTACTCTGCGCCTGTCCGGGGGAGGCGGGTCCTTTCCCCGTCCGCTGAAGGCGGCGGAGGAGAAGGAGTATCTGGAACGCTGCGCCCAGGGAGATTTGGAGGCACGGAATATCCTTGTGGAGCACAACCTGCGTCTGGTGGCGCACATTGTAAAGAAGGGGTACAGCGGAAGGAAGGGGTTTCCCGGTCAAAAACGGCCTCCCAGGGGCCGCCGAATTTTAAGCAGATATCCAGACGCAGCACCCCTTTGGTGCTGCCTTTTTTGACCACAATCTTGTCTAAAATGGTTGTAACAAGGGTGGAATTGATCCCGTTTTGAAAGGTCAGCTCCTGTTCCAGCGCCGACCGGATCTCCTCCAGCTGCTCCGCCGTCCGTCTGCCCCTTTCCGCCTCCGCTTGGAGTGATGTCCGCTTCTCCTCTAAAGTCCGGAGCTGCTCGTTAAAGCCGTCGTTGCGCTGCTTGAACTCCGCCGTGGAGATGACGCCCTCAATGCTCATCTCCAGCAGGCGGTCTTTTTTTGCCTGGATGGAGGACAGGTCGTCCGCGATGCGCCGAAGGTCCTGGGCGTAGTCGTACTCATCCGGGACGGCTTGGAGAACAGTCACCACCGCGTCGATGACGGCCTGCTTATTCTGAGTCAGTCGGTTAAAGACGTCCGCCATGATCTGGTCCAGTTCTGCCGTCTTCAACTGCGGGGCGGAGCAGGCCGCCCGGCCCTGGTTCCGGTATACTCGACATTGCCAGACCTCCTTGGCCCCTTTGGCGCTTTTCAGTACCTGCCGGTGGAAGCTGGTTCCATGCTCCTCACAGATAATCTTGCCACTGTAGGGGTAGCGGTTGTGGAACTCGGCGGCGCTCTGGTGCTGTCTCATCTGCCGGCTGCGCCGCTTGTAGAGGGCGTTGGCCCGGTTCCACAGCTCCTCAGAGACGATGGCCGGGACGGAAGGATCGGGATACGTGACCCACTCGCTTTCATCCAGAAAGATTTTTCGTTTGCTGCGGTAGTCTACCGTTTGACTCTTGTTGGCGCAGTACCATCCTTTGTATTTGGGGTTGCAGAGGATGTGGCGGATGGTCAAAACATTGAAGGCATTGCCCTTTCGGCTGGTAAAGCCCTCGTCGTAGAGAAGCTGTGAGATGCGGCGGATGCCCATCTGCTGATTGGCGTAGAGGTGGAAGATCCGCCGCACCACCTGGGCCTCCTCCTCGTTAATGGTCAGTACACAGTCCTTTTTGTCGTACCCCCACAGCTTGTCATTGCCCAGCACATGGCCGTTTTTGATGGCCTGGCGGAAGCCGAATTTCAGCCTCTCGGACAGCTTGCGCACCTCGTCCTGGGCTACGCCTGCCATAACCACCAGCCGGAATTCGCTGTCGCTGTCCAGGGTGTTGATGTTGTCGTTCTGGAACAGCACCCCTACGTCGTGCTCCAGCAGCTCCTGGGTGTATTGGATGCTGTCCAGGGTGGAGCGGGAAAAGCGGGAGATTTCCTTGGTAATGATAAAGTCGAACCGCCCGGCTTTGGCGTCCGCTATCATCCGGTTGAAGCTGTCCCGCTTTTTGGTGCTGGTGCCGGAAATGCCCTCGTCCACATAGCCTTGGACGTAGGTCCAATTTGGCTTTTCCTGAATGAATTGTGTGTAATACTGCACTTGATTTTCCAGGCTGTTGATCTGCTCGTCTTTGTCGGTGGAGACCCGGGCGTAGAAGGTCACCCGCAGGGGCAGGTCGAAGATGGTCTTTCCGTTTCGCATCTCGTGGCGTATCTGAAGCACGTTCATGTCCTCTCACCTCCTGGGCGGGCGTATGGGGGAGTGAAAAAACTCCGGGAAGTCTGTTGCGGAATGAGCCAAATCCATCGCCCTAAAATAGGTGGAATCTGTGATAAGACCAAGGGAACGGACGTGGCCCAGCAGGACGCAGACCAGTTCTCGCTGTGCTTTTTCCAAGCTGCATCACCTCATTTTATGGATATGTTTGGGGGACAAAAAAATGCCGGTCAGATGATCTGGCCGGCACTTATGGAAAAGAATAGAAAAAAGGGAGAGGCCCCAGCTTGAAACTACAGGATATTTGTGTTAGAATGACAAATGTTACCCGATAAAACGGAAGGAGAGCAGGTTTCTATGAAACTTACCGGAGGATGGAAGCGACTTTTTTATGTGGGACTGGCGGCTGCGCTGATGTTTACGGCGGGCTGCGGGAGCAAAAGCCCCCTGGATCCGAAAAACCCGGTGTCCCTGACGGTGTGGCACTATTACAACGGTTCCCAGCAGACCGCCTTTGATGCGCTGGTGGAGGAGTTTAACGACACGGTAGGCCGGGAGAAGGGCATCTTTGTCCAGAGCTACTCCCAGGGTTCGGTGTCCGACCTGGAGACGGCGGTGCGGGACGCCATCAGCGGAAAGGTGGGCGCACAGGCCATGCCGGATATTTTCTCCTCCTACGCCGACACCGCCTACGAGGTGGAGCAGGAGGGGGCGCTGGCCGACCTGTCCGCCTACCTGAGCAAGGAGGAGCTGGCGCTGTATGTGGACTCCTACATAGAGGAAGGCCGCATTGCCGCCGACGGCACCCTGCGCATTTTCCCCACGGCCAAGTCTACCGAGATCATGCTGGTGAATAAGACCGACTGGGAGCCCTTCGCCCAGGCCACGGGGGCGTCTCTGGAGGACCTGAAGACCATTGAGGGGGTGGCGTCCGCTGCCAAGGCCTACTACGAGTGGACCGACGCCCGCACCCCCGATGTGCCCGGAGACGGGCGTGCTTTTTACGGCCGGGATGCCGTGGCCAACTACTTTATCATTGGTATGCAGCAGCTGGGCGTGGAGCTGTTCCAGGTGGAGAACGGGGAGCTGACCCTGAACGTCCCCAAGGAGGAACTCTACCGGCTGTGGGAGAACTACTATGTCCCCACTGTGAAGGGCTATTTCGGGGCCTACGGAAAATTCCGCTCCGACGACGTGAAGACCGGAGACATCCTGGCCTATACCGGTTCCACCTCCTCTGCCATGTACTTCCCCGACCAGGTGGAGAGGGACAGCGGCAGCTACTCCATTGAGTACGCCGTTATGCCCGCGCCGGTGTTTGAGGGCGGGCGCAGCTACGCCGTGCAGCAGGGGGCCGGCATGGTGGTCAGCAAGTCGGAGGAGCGCCGGGAGTACGCCGCTGTGGAGTTTTTGAAGTGGTTTACCCTGCCGGAGAACAACCTCCAGTTCGGCTGTGTGTCCGGCTATCTGCCGGTGCGCAAGCAGGCCGGCAGCGTGGAGCAGCTGGACAAGGTGATCGCGGAGAAGGGGCTGTCTGTGGCGCCCAAAACCTACGACTGCCTGAGCGCCATCTTTGCTCAGATGGACGAGATGACTCTGTACACCAACAAGAGCTTTCAAAACGGCTCCGCGGCCAGAAAGGTACTGGAGTACAACCTGGCCGACCGGGCGGCGGCAGACCGGGAGGCGGTGACTGAGGCCATGGCCGGAGGCGCCGGGCTGGAGGAGGCTGCGGCCCCCTATGTGACCCGGGAGGCGTTTGAGGCGTGGTACAGTGATTTCTGTCGTGCGCTGGACGCGGCGGTAAATGGGCAGGGATAGTTTTATGAGAGGCATCCGCAAGAAAAAACTGACCATATTTCAGATCTTCCTGATTCCGCTGATTGTCATTATGCTGGTTCAGGGCGCTGTGACTATGGGGACTCTGGTGATTCGCCGGACCGCCCAGACACTGGAGGAGTATTCCAGCAGCATGATGAGCCGCTTGGTGGAAAACCGCAGGGTGATTCTGGAGAGTGACATGAACCAGCGATGGTCCTCCATTCGGGACCAGGAGACCGCCTTTACCGAGCTTCTGGCCGGATGGCTGGCGGAGAAGGAACTGACGCTGGAGGGGTTTCTGCGCGCTGAGGAGGGGAAAGCGGAGTTGCTGGAGCTGATGTTTCCAGAGTGTCTGGATATGCTCAGCGGCAATTCCACCACGGGGATTTTTCTGATTCTCTCCGGGCCGGCGGGATGGCAGGCCGGAGAGCTGGATGGTTTCTTTATCCGGGACTCCGACCCCAACAGCAACCCCGCCAACTACACCGATCTGCTGCTGGAGAGGGGCAGCAAGGAGCTGTCCAGGGCCTGGGACATCCCGCTGGACACCAACTGGACCACCCGTTTCTCGCTGGACAGCCGGGACGGCGCTGATCGCTACTTCTGTGCGCCCTGGCAGGCGGGCAGAGACTACCCGGACGCGGATACCAAGGACCTGGGCTGCTGGTCGCCCCCCTTTTCCCTGGGAAAAGACGGTACAGACTCCTATGAGATGATAACCTACTCCATCCCCCTGCGGTATGAGGGGCGAGTGTACGGCGTGCTGGGTGTGGAGATCTCCTGCAAAAATTTGTACAGCTATTTCCCAGTGGCGGAGCTGAACAAGGACCAGCAGTCCGGCTATATGCTGGCCGTCCGGCGGGACGACGGGTATGTTCCGCTGGCGGGTAAGGGGATACTCTACAGCCTGGCCTGCTCTCAGGGCGAACAGTTCCAGCTGGAGCAGACCGGTTACAGCGGCCTGTCCCAGGTGCGGGAGGTCCGGATGAACGGACAGGGGGTGTACGCTGTGGCTTCCCCGCTGCGGCTGTACAGCAACAACGTCCCCTATGACGACACCGAGTGGGTGCTGCTGGGTCTGAATACCGAAGAGGACCTGTTTGGTATGAGCCGGCAGCTGTATGTGTGGGTTCTCTTTGCCGTGTTCATCGGGCTGGCCTTTGGAGTGATCGGCATCTATCTGGTGGTGCGGCATTTGACCAAGCCGGTTCAGCGGCTGATGGAGTGCATCAGTCAGGGCAGCGCCGGGCTGCGGGAGTTTAAGCCCGCCAATATTTTAGAGATCGACGCCCTCTACGATGTGGTGACCGAGCTGACCGAACAGCAGAAGGCTGCCGAAAACATCCTGCTGGAGGAGAAGGAACGCTACCGGCTGGCCTTGGAGTTTTCCAAGGATGTATTTTTCTCCTATGATCTTCACTCTAAAATATTGGACCTGGTCAATCACCCCACTATGAGTGGCCAGTGGCACCTGGAGCAAAATGAGAGTGGCTTCCTCAATCCGGATTACATCTATGGTGCGGACCGTGACGAGGCGATGGCGGCCCTGAAGCAGGGGGGAGACAACCTGTACGCCGAATTTCGCCTGCGCTGGCCGGGAGAGATAGAGTTTACCTGGGTAGCCCTGTCCGGCAAGGCAGTCTATGATACCGACGGCAGGCGATGGAAGCTGGTAGGCAGCATCCATAACATTCAGGAGCAGAAGGAGAGAGAGGCCGAGCAGCTGCGGAAAAACACCATGGACGGGGTAACCGGGCTGTATGGCTTCCGCGCGGGGATCGGACGGATCAGGGAAATGCGGGGCATCCGACCGGACGGCGTGATGGTCTGTCTGTTCCTCAGCCGGCTGAAAGAGGTCAATGAGAAGAACGGCGTCGTCTTCGGCGACATGATCCTGGAGGAGCTGGGCGGCCTGATCCAGCGTGCGTGTCAGACGCTGGAGACGGAGACGGCGGCCCTGCGGCTGAACCGGGATCAGTTTGTCCTGTGGCTGGAGGGGACGGGTGGGAGGCAGGCAGAGGAGTTTGTCGAAGGTCTGCTGAGCGACTGCGAAAAGCGGTTCCCCGAGGAGGCCTTCCGGGTGGAGCTGTGGGGCGGGCTGGTCCTGGGAGACCGGTCTCGCAGCACCGAGGGGCTGATCCGCATGGCCAGACTGGCCTGTGTTCCCGACGCCGAGAAATTGCGGCGCTGCTGTTTCTGCCGAAAGAAGGTGGAACCATCCGCCCTGCCCGCCCTCCAGGGCCAGGAGATCGACTCTCTGGGCTATGGCAAGGATATCGGCCTGGTGTCCGTGGCGCTGAACCTGTTTGGAAAGGGTGCGGACTTTTCGGCTCAGATGGAACTGATGGTTCGGAAGATCGGTCGGTTCTATGGAGCGGAGGGCGTGCTGGTGTCGTTGCTGCGGGCCGATTTTAATTCCAGCTATCTGAACTGCCAGTGGCGGCGGGACGGCGAAGGCGCTGCGGACTGTGTGCGCAAGTATAGGGAAGAGGACAAAGCCGACTTTTCCTCCTGGCTGGGCCAGGAGGAGGTGCGATATCTCTCCGCCGAGGACAGCGGACAGCGGTTTATTCAGTGTCTGCTGAATGTCCGGCCGGGAGAGAGGGGCGTTGTCCTGCCCATGTACGACAGCGGGAATTATATGGGCAGCGTGTGTATTCTGGGGCTTCCGCCGGAGGTGCTGGACAACCAGGAGGAGTATCAGAATCTGGCGGAGCTGGGCAGCATGATCCAAGGGCAGCTGAACCAGCAGCAGCACGACATCGCCAGCCGGGCCAAGTCGGAGTTCCTCTCCCGCATGAGTCACGAGATTCGCACCCCCATGAACGGCATCATCGGCATGACCGCCATCGCCCTGCAGAAGGGACAGGGGCAGGAGAGGATCATTGACTGTCTGCAAAAGATACAGTCGTCCTCGGACTACCTGCTGGGGCTGATCAACGACATTTTGGACATGTCCAAAATTGAGAGCGGCAAGATGAAGCTGGAGGCCGTCAATTTCCACATGGGCGAGATGCTGGACACCATTCTGGAGTTAATCGCGCCCCAGGGGGCCGGCAAGGGCGTCAAAGTGGAGTCTGAAATCAGCCTGAGTCACAGCTGGTTTTTGGCTGACCGGATGCGGATCAGCCAAGTGCTTATCAATCTGCTGGGCAACGCGGTGAAATTTACCCCGGAGGGGGGAACGGTTACGCTGGCCGTTCAGGAGATGGATGCCGGCGGGGAGAACGCCTTGGTCTATTTCGCGGTGCGGGACACAGGAATCGGCATCGAAAAGGAGGACCAGAACCGAGTCTTCCGCTCCTTCGAGCAGGCCTCTGGCGCCAACCCCGCCAAGCAGCAGGGTACCGGCCTGGGCCTGTCCATCAGCAGCCGCCTGGTGCGGATGATGGGCAGCGAGATCCAGCTGGACAGCGAGCCGGGCAGAGGCAGTACCTTCAGCTTTTCCGTCCCTCTGGCCTTGGGGGAGGGACAGGAGACTGAGCAGCGGCAGACGACGGTATCCTTTGAGGGCTTGCGGGTGCTGGTGGTGGAGGACAACGAGCTCAACTCTGAAATCGCCCAGTGCCTGCTGGAGGAGAGAGGCTTTCAGGTGGACTGCGTCTATGACGGAGCCCAGGCGGTGGAACGGATGAAGTCCACCGGGCCGGGCACCTACGACGTAATCCTGATGGACATTATGATGCCGGTGATGGACGGCCTGGACGCCGCCCGGGCGATTCGGGCCATGGACCGGGAGGACTGCCGGACCATTCCCATTATCGCCATGTCGGCCAATGCCTTTGACGATGATTTGAAGAAATCTGTGGAGTGCGGTATGAACGGACATTTGTCGAAGCCTGTGGATGTGGATAAACTCTATCAAACCCTGGATCAGGTGATCCGCGCCGAAAAAGAGAATGTTTAAGGCAATCTCCTCCCATTTTGCAGGAAAAAACCTCGCCGACGGCGAGGTTTTTTATCCCTGGCCGAACGGCCCCGGAAGATTGATTAAGAAGGTTTTCGGAAAAAATACAGACATTTCTGCGGGCAGGCGTCCACGCATTTGCCGCATCGGATGCACTCCCGAGAACGAGAAATTTCTTGCAGAGATAGGGCCACCGGGCACGCCTTTTCACAGGCCATACAGGATACGCACCGCTCCTGTTCCCAGTGGATTTGTACAAGGCTGAACCGGTTGAACCAGCCGTAGATTGCTCCCAGCGGACACAAATATTGGCAGAAGGGCCGATAGACCTTGACGGACAGCAGTACAATGCCAATCAAAATCCCCAGCTTCCAGAGAAACAGACCACCAGCCTGGCCGCGCAGGGCCTCGTCCGCACTCAGCAGGGGAAGCGCACCCAGCAGGGTGCCGGAGGGGCACAGATATTTGCAGAAGGCTGGGACCTTGGCAAATCCCCCAAACAAAAACATAGAGCCAACGCACACCAGCAGAACCAGGGACGCATACGTTCCGTATTTCAAAATGCGGTGTCCGGGCAGACGTTTTTTCTTTTTAAAAATTGGAATCTTGTGGAGAAGGTCCTGGATTAGCCCAAAGGGGCACAGCCAACCGCAGACAAAGCGTCCCAGCAGGCTGCCAAACAGGAAGAAAAAGCCCAGCGCGGCGAAGGGAACCTGGAAGCCCCGCTGGTTCAGAAGTGCCTGCAAGGCCCCGATAGGACAGGAAGCGAGGGCCCCGGGGCAGGAGTAGCAGTTTAGTCCCGGGACACAGGCATATTTCAAGCTGCCGCGGTAGATTTTTCCGTCCAAAAAGCCGTATAGGTAACCATTTGTCACAATGGTAAACAGCAGCTGCACCGTCAGTCGAAGTCGCTTCATCACTTACCCAATCCCAATACATTCCAGGCAGATCATCACTGCCTTTCTCCAGACCACTTCAAGCTGCCCCTGAGAGGCCCCGATCCCAAGAAAAGCCGCCCCGGTCAGAACACCTAATATCCAGATGTTACGATTTTTCCAGAAGTTCATGGATAAGCTCCTCCCACTGCGATTTTTCCGCGGAACCGACTACGCCGCCCAGATATGCCCCTTCTCCGTCAAAGAAGAAGGTGGTGGGCACACCGCTTACCCCCGCCAGAAGCGCCTGGTAGATAGAATCGTTGGCCAGCAGATGAGGATAATTCGCGCCTGTCTGCTGAATCAGACTTTCCACAAGCGTTTGGTCCTCGCCTTCTCTTACATCGCTGACAATGCCGATGATTTGAAACTGTGACTGTTCATATTCTGCCGCCAGTTCCCCCAACCCAGGCATCTCGTTCAGGCAGGGATTGCAGTACGTCGCCCACACGTTGACCATGGTGAGATCGGACTGGAGGAATATGTCCTCCGAAATGGTGTTTCCCTCCAGGTCTGTCCCCTCAAAAGTGATGAAGATGGGAGAGGACTCCTCCTCGGAGGACGCGCTTTTGGAAGGGGGTTCGCTTACCGTCCCGGGATTGGTTAAAACCGGCGGTTCGCTGCCTTTGGGGGAGCAGCTGCAAAGCAGGACGGCAGACAGAACAAGAAGTCCTATTTTATAGCGTTTGTTCATGAAAATCTCCTCTCTAATCTGTGACGATGACATTATAGCTTATTCGGCGCGGAGAATCAAGAATGAAAAATTGAGAGGCTCCCCCTTCCTTTTGCTTGCGGCCTTAAAAAAGTATTACGCCCAAACCGGAGACCAGGACGACCTGATTTCCATTGGCACAATAGGACTGATAAAGGGGATATCCACCTTCAAGGCGGACAAAAATGTGCGGCTGGCAACCTATGCCAGCCGCTGTATTGAAAATGCAATCCTCTCACAATGGCACACATCGGCACTCCGTTCCCAAAAGAAACATCTCGGTGTTGTCCGTTGTTCCGCTTGGCCTGCGGTCTGTATATGATGCGCCGCCGTACCATCAGCAACGGGATTGCTGTCGGGCTGCTCTATATCCATAGCTTCCGGCCCCTTCTGGCTCACACCTTTGCCGAAACGGAACGGATGGTGCAGACTACCCCGGGAGCCCTTACAACCATAGCGGACAAGCTGCGATATTACCGTCATGTACATGGACTGGAACAACAGGAAGTCGCCGTTTATGTCAGCTTACACAGAGGCACATACGCTGGCTATGAGACATCAGGAGCCAGGGATTACTACCCCTTGGACAAGCTCTCCGCCCTGGCAGAACTGTTCAATATCCCCCTGGAGTATCTTCTGGACGATTACAACGCCTTCCTCTACAAGGGCCAGGGATGGCAGGTCCAGACACTTCGGGAGAGCATGGGACTTTCCAGGAGAGAATTTGCGGACAGGTTTGGGATTTGGCCGTCTACTGTCCGGGACTGGGAGACGGATTCTATCCGTATGACCAAGCAGACATGGGAGAAGCTATTCAAATCACAGTAAAAAGTAAAGGGGGGCCGGATCTCCCGGTCCCCTTTACTTGCTATGTACAGATGGCGTCGATCAACTCCTTTTTTTGTTCGGCGGAGCAGTTCAGCTTCTTCACCTTGGCAATAATGGCATCCGCATGGGCCTGTGCGACACGCCGCTCCAGCTCGGCAGTGTTCACAGGATGATGTACAACGATATTGAATCCATATGCGGTATCTTCCACCACAACACCTCCCCGTTTAGGAGCGTATGCTTTAGCCTTGTCCATCATACCGCCCCACCTCCTACACGGATAAAATCAAACTGACTCATGTTGACCTCCTTTTGCGCAGCTTTCGCCACAAAAATTTGCAAAAGACATAGGCCAACTGAGTGGACAACTGAGCATAGTGCCAGCTGAATGCACCATAGAGGCATTTCGTAAGAAAAAGCCCAACTGAGCCGTTGCGATAAAAAGCCCACTGGAACAAAATGCGAGTAATCTCACACTCTTGCTCCAGCGGGCTTCTTCAATTATGGCGTGCCCCCACCCCAAAAGGCGAGGATATCCTCAAGGCTGACAGGGGACATCCCATTTGCATCTACCCCAACATCAAAATGCCGCACCCCAGCAAGCCGGAGGATGTTGTTGTGAAAAGAATGTGTATCTGCGGTAAAATAAATCATAGCCTTTCCTCCTGAAGCACAAGATCAAATCAGGGATGGTAGTCCTTTATAAAGGGAAAGTACACTACTGCATCTGCGTCAACAGAATCTGTATATACATAATCCACATTCGTACCTTCGAGTTCTTCGATGGCAGAATCGTCAATCTCCTTTGCCTCCAACTTTGCCTCCAAGAAGCTGGACAGCTGTTCCAATGCGTCAAAAAAATTGCGGTCAGGTTTTACGATAAAAGCCAAGGTTGTAACCATCTCTCCAAGAAACGTAGAGGCTGAATAATTTTCAATCAGCTCATAATTATTTGTATTGCAGAATTCACGAATCAGGTCGGCTAACATAATCATCCCTCCATATACCCTTCTACACTCGATCAGCGGCCTGCAAGAATGAACGCCGCATTTTATAATATGTGGTCTTCTTTACACCCAGCTCACGCATTGCCTCGACCGCTTTCAACTGGCCAGAATCAACCAGCGCCATGACCATCTCGAAATTATCAGGCTTGGCGACAACAGGCCGTCCGAAAACTACCCCGCGAGCTTTGGCAACAGCAATGCCTTCCTCCTGCCGCCGATGGATCTTGACACGCTCCTCCTCAGCTACGCTGGCCATCACTTCAATCAGGATGTTAGACACCATATCAAGTACCCAGTCTTGGCCTTCGCAATCCAGCAAGGTTGTCGGCACATTCAAAATCTTGACACGGATGCCCTCCGCCCTGAACCATTCCAGTTCTTCTCTGATTTTTGCCTTATTCCGACCAAGGCGGTCTAACTCCTTGACAACAAGGGTATCGCCCCGGCGGAGCCACTTCTCTTTCAAAGAAAGATAGCCAAGGCGATTAAAGTCCTTGCCAGACTCTTTGTCCACCACGATATTGCGTTCTTCGATACCATAGTCCAGCAGAGCCTGAACCTGTCGGTCCTCATGCTGGCGAGCTGTACTAACTCTGGCATAGCCAAATTCTTTTTGCACAGAAAATAGCCACCTCCCAATTTTTATCAAGTTAACCGCCCGTAAACGTCCCCATGGATGAGCGAACGTCCGAAAAGGAAAAACCACAGGTTGTTGAACGCAGTTCCAACACCAGCAAAGGCCGGAGCAGCTGGCCCGTTTAAGTATGGTTTTCCGAACGGTGGTCGTACTATAACTCTTGACCGCAGTAAATGGGAAGTAGCTAAAATGCTACAAGTTTTGCGCTGATTTTTGTTTGTTTTATATAGAATTGAGCAGTTTTCCGACGACGATTATCAGCTGCCCCGAAAGCTGACAAAACCCATATCATTACTTCCGCATATAGTCCTGATACTCACGCTTTACCGTCGAAAGCTCATCCTTGCACGCAACAGAGTCAGATGTAAGATGGCGGAGCAAGAGACTGAATAACAGCTTGGTAGAGTTTATATAATAGGACTGCATATCTTTGAACGCATACCCCAGAGCCGTTGGGTCAATATCGTCTAACAGGTTCAGTGTAAAGCTGCGGGAGGTCAGAGCAAGATACAGTACAGCCTTGAAATACTTATCGAGGTTTGATTTGTCCACCGTGAAAGAATCTACCCCCGCAATATGAGCCTCAACCCAATTAAGCTGTCGCAGAGAGAATTCCTCATGTACATCGACAGGATCACGGGCAAGCCTGAGCCGGAGCAACGCTTTCTTCAAAGCACCAAGGTCTGCAAGAGAATAGACCTCTTCGGGGCAGGATTGAGCGTCAAAAAGCAAAGCGTACAGCTTATCAGATATGCGCTTCATCCGAAGTCTGAAAGTGGTCTGCTGTAGGCCACATAAAGCACCAATAAAACTGAGCGGAGTTCCCTTCCGAATATAACCCACAATCTCACGGACAACCTCACTCTCCGTCCACTCACACGAGAACAAATAGTCCTCCAGCTCCGTCACATAGGTCTGGCGAATATCCGCGCCCTCAAACACGAATCGATTCTGGGCGATACGCCACTTCTCAAGCTCCTCCTCCGAAAAGCCTGAAGTGTCGAGACTCAATATTGACTCCAATCTTGCCTTCAAAGTATCCAGCACCTTGAAAATATTTGGATTCCTTGCTGAACCATCCATAAGAAGTACCTCCTAAAACTGTAATTGAAATTTGTAACTTCAAGGGGCTGACCAGCCCCTCACCAGTCTTTCATTTTTTCCAGAACCCCGGCTCTGACAAGGGTATTCAGCGAAAAGAACACAAAGAGAGGAAAATAAGTTACTTATTTTTTATAATTTGAAATCAAGGTTTGTAACAGAGAAGTCGGCAGCGCAAAGTGAAGAAGTAATTAAATGACCACCTCAAAATACGAAAAATGAGGACCCTTGGAGCAAAGGAGAAAGCCACAAATGCTTGGATCAACTACCCCAAGGGCTGTCAGCAATACACCGCAAGCCACCAGATGGGGAAATATATGGAGTTACGGCTACCGTACCTCGCTGCGATCCATCCACTCACAAAACCTCCCATGTGGCAGAGTAAATGAAACCAGCAAAGACCAAATCACAGCAGTAAAGGATTTCTCAAATCAAAGCAGAATGGCTGCTCTCAATTTCAGAAGATATCACGACAGCCCAGACGAGGTAAAAACAACACAAAGATTTTTCAAGTCAAAACAGAGAGGCTGCTTTCAGTTTCAGAAGATATCACGACGGCCCAGACAAGGTAAAAACAACACAAAGATTTTTCAAATCAAAATAGTGAGGCTGCTTTCAAGTTCAGAAGATATTAAAACAACACAGTTTCACTTGGAACAGCGCAGACATACTCAAGACAATATAGGACGTTCCGTAGGACAACGGGTATGGAAAAGGCGGAGGGCATATAGCCCTCCGCCTTTGGTGCGCACTCACGCATAGACTGCCTGTAAAGATCGCTTAAAAATCATGATCTTCGTTTCAAGCACCTTTCTCCTTATGACCTTACATGAGATCGCTGACACGAATCAGCACATAATCGCTGATATTCTCTCCGTCCTCCATCTTTTCCAAAAGGGTGGTAGTCTCTGAAAATTCCTCTTTGGGTTTTTTATATTCTGTCCATCCAGGCAGATACAGGCATAGGCACAAACCGTCATATTCTTTCAGCATATATATCGTACAGACAGCATCCATGGAGACAACCATCTGCTGCTCAGAAGTATTGCCGCCCATAGGAACCCACCCTAACTGATTAATGTTTTGCGTCACGCTCACCATACAATGCTCATGTACGGTAAAGAAGCAAGCAACCGAAAACAAGAGATAGACCGCC
>CATONV010000025.1 GCA_951801655.1 uncultured Oscillospiraceae bacterium
GACCCACAGCCCCCTGGCCGGCGACGTCGATGCCCTCGTAGAGCTGCTGGGCCACTGCCATGGTGCGGGCCGGGGACATGTTCAGCTTGCGGCTGGCCTCCTGCTGGAGGGTGGAGGTGGTAAAGGGGGGCGCGGGCTGGCGGTTTTTCTCCTGCCGGCGGACCTTGGCCACCGACCACTGGCCGGCGGACACCGCGTCGATAACCGCCTGGGCCTCAGCCTGGCTGCAAAGCTCCATCTTCTTATCCCTGCCGTGGAACTGGGTTTTAAAGGCCCCCAGGTTGGGGGCTACCCTCTCCAGGTCGGCCTCGATGGACCAGTATTCCTGGGGCACAAAGGCGCGGATTTCGTTCTCTCTCTCCACCACCAGCCGGGTGGCCACCGACTGCACCCGTCCGGCGGACAGCCCCCTGCGGATTTTCTTCCACAGCAGCGGGGAGAGCTGATAGCCCACGATCCGGTCCAAAATGCGCCTGGCCTGCTGGGCTTCCACCAGGTTCTGGTCGATGGCCCGCGGGGCGGCAATGGACTGCCTGACCACGTTCTTGGTGATCTCGTTAAAGGTCACCCGGTAGGTCTTGTCGTCGGGGATATGGAGCAGCTCCTTCAGGTGCCAGGAGATGGCCTCCCCCTCCCGGTCAGGGTCGGTGGCCAGATAGACCTTGTCCGACCGCTTGGCCGCCTTCTTCAGGTCGCTGATGACGTCCTCTTTGCCCTTGATGGGCTGGTAGTCGGGGGTGAAGCCGTTCTCAATGTCCACGCTCAGCTTGCTTTTGGGCAGGTCCCGTACGTGCCCCATAGACGCCTTCACCTCATACCCCGGCCCCAGATACTTGCCGATGGTCTTGGCCTTGGACGGGGATTCTACAATAACTAAGTCTGTTTTATTCGCCACTTTGGATTTACCTCCAGAGATTGATTACTTCTTCATTCCCGCACCCAAAGCCCCCCTTGTCAAAGGGGGACCTCTTCCGCCTGCGGGCGGGCCGTGGGATTGGCAGAACATCTGTAGGGACGGGTATTACCCGCCCGCGATCACGACATACACGGCATCATCATACGGGCGGATGATATCCGCCCCTACAGGCGTTACGATTTTGGAAGATTGCCGTCGTTTCGCTGGTCGGTGCGTCCCAGCAGATAATCGGTCGTAACACCATAGAAGTCAGCCAGCGCAATCAGAGACTTGAGCTTCGGCTCATTTGTTCCATCCTCATAAAATTGATAGGCGCGAAGAGAAATTCCTAAAAGGTCTGCCAATTCTCTCTGATAATACCTGTGTTCGGCACGCAACAGTTTTAATCTTTCTGCAAGTAACATATATTATACTCCTTGACATGTATCAATAATCGTGTTACTATGTATCAGAAATACATAGTAAGGGAGCATTCACTATGACCGAACTTACCGATACTCTATTTGAATTTCTGTCCAAGCACTACATACACGGCATCATCCAGGACCCGGAGTATGAAAAGGCCGTCGGCTATGCTGAGGCAAAGCAGGAGCTTCTCAGCAGCCAGCTGGACGAGGAGCAGCGCAGTCTGCTGAAGGGGATGCTGGATGAAATCAGCCTGGCCCACCACATGGAGCAGCGGCGGCTGTTTCGGGCCACTCTGTCCCTCAGCCGGGAGCTGTCCAGACTGGTGGGCTAACTCTCCAGCTCCACCATGGCATAAAACCTGCGGCCCGGCCTCTCTTCCACCGCGCCCTCCACCTGAAGCATGGTGAGGGCGGACAGCACCCGCTTGGCGGGAATCTGGGTTTTTTCCACGATCTCGTCGGCCGTGAGGGCCCTTTGAGCGGCGGCGGCCAAAATGGCCAGCTCGTCATCGGTAAAGCGGGACTTCTGCTGCGCCCTGGGGACACACTCCCGCCTGCGGGCCGGCCTCTCCGGCTTTTCCGGTGGAGTAGGCTTGTCCTCCACCCGCGTCAGACGGGCCTCCACCACCGACCGGGACAGAGGGGCCGCCCCCGCAAGCTTTATAGGATACAGGTCCACAAAGTCCTCTAAAATATCCTCCGCCCTCTCCACCAGCTTGGCCTTGCGGTCGCGAATAAGGCAGTTGGTGCCCCGGGCGCAGCTCTCATCCAGACCGATGGGCACGGCATACACCTCCCGGCCCTGCTCCAGGGCGTGATTCACGGTGAGCATGGTGCCGCTCTGGACCTCGCACTCCACGGCCAGCACACCCAGGCACAAGCCACTCAGGATTCGATTCCGGGGGTTGAAATGGTCCCCCTTGTGGGGCGTGCCAGGCGGGTACTCCGAGATCAGGGCCCCCGCAGCGGCCACATCCTCATACAGCCAGCGGCTCTCCTTGGGAAAGACCCGATCCGCCCCGCCCGCCAGCACAGACACCACCGGTTTGCCCGCCTTCAGCGCGCCGGTGACGGCGCAGGAGTCGATGCCCTCCGCAATGCCAGACACCACCAGCGCCCCCTTGGCAGCCAGCTCCATGGAAAGCCGTTCTGCCCGCTGCCTGCTGCTGACCGCCGGGTTTCGGGAACCCACCACGGCGATCGCCGCCTCCTCATCAAACAGGAAGGTCTTTCCTTTCACATACAGCACCGCCGGCGGGTCGGCGATCTGCCGCAGCCGTTGAGGGTAGTCGGCGTCCTGAAAGGTCATAATTCGCATAGACAGCCGGTCGCAGTCCCCCAGAATCCGGTTTGGCAGGTCCAAACTCTTGTCCAACAGGGCATTCTTCGCAAAGGGCGGCAGAGGAAGCGTCTCATAATCCTCCTTCTCCGCGTAGAAGGCCCTCTCCGGGGTGGTGAAGTGGTCCAGCACCGTCAGCGCCCCCACCGCGCCCAGCCCCTTCCGACTGGTCAGCCACAGCCAGTATTTCAGTTCCGCCATGTCCCTATCCCCTCCCCGCAGCAATTTTTCTCCCCGCGGGCAAGGGAAATCCCTCTTTACAAACAGCCCGCGCTCGTGTATGGTTAATTTCAAACAGTAAAGGAGTGATCATATGTCTGTCCGCTTCCGCCCCCACCGGGCCTGGCTGGTCTGCCTGGGCGGGGCGCTGGCCCTGTCCGCCGTGATGGGCCTTGGGGTAAATGTCTTCTCCATCTATCAGCCGGAGATCGTCCGCCTGGGCGGCTTTACCGACGCCCAGGGCTCCTGGATCACCACCACCCGCAGCCTGTTCATCCTGGCGGCTCTTCTGTGCGTCAACCAGCTGTGCGCCAAATTCGGGCTTCGGCTTATTATGACCTCAGGCGTTCTCCTCGTAGGCGCCTCCTGCGTCTGCTTCGCCTGCGCGGGCAATTTTTTTATGTACTGCGCCGCTGCCGCCCTCACCGGAGTCGGTTACTGCTGGGCGGGAATGGTGCCCATCTCCCTGGCCATCGGCCGGTGGTTTCAGACCCGGCGAGGGCTGGCTCTGGGACTGGCCTCGGCGGGCAGCGGGGTGTCCACCGTTCTCGCCCCCGTGCTTCTCACCCGGATCATGGACCGCTTCGGCATGACCGCCGCCTTTCTTGCGGAAGGGGCCGTCGTCTTCCTGTGCGCCGTCCTGGTGTGGTGTCTGGTACGGGACCGCCCCGGCGAATCGGGGCCCTACTGCGGCGCCTCCCCCGCTGGAACGTCCTCGCCCGCACAGGCGCACGCCGGGCTGTCCCAAGGGCAGTGGGCCCTGCTTCTGCTGGCCTCTCTGTTCGTGGGAGCCACCGGCGGGCCGGGCTTCTCCCACCTGACGATGCTCTACACCTCGTCGGGTTACGACAGCCTCTTTGTGGCTGGCCTGCTGTCCTATCTCGGAGCCATGATCAGCTTGGGCAAGATCCTGTGCGGTCACGTCTACGACCGGCTGGGCAGCCGGGGCGGCAACCGCTTCGCCTTTGGCACGCTGCTTCTCTCTTTGGCCCTGTGTACCCTGGCCCCCCTGGGTGGAACGCTTCTTCCCATCCTGGCCATCACAGCCTTCGGCCTGGGGATGTCCATCACCGCTGTCTCCCCGGCCCGGTGGGCCGCTGACCTGTGCGCCGATTACGAGGGCAGCGTGCGCACCATCACCGTGGCCTTTACCGCGGGCGTCTTTGTCTTCGGACCTCTGCCCGGTATCCTGGCCGACTGGCTGGACAGCTACGTCCCCGCCTATGCGGTCTTTTTTTCTCTTCTGCTGGCGGCCTTTCTCATTGTACATTGTCTGTACAGGAGAAGAGAGTCATCTCCCAGAGGATGACGGCGGCAGCCACGGCGGCGTTCAGCGACTCGCACCGCTCCCGCATGGGGATTTTAATGGTTTTCTCACTCAGGCGGAGCAGCTCCGGGGACACGCCCCGTCCCTCGCTTCCGATTACAACGGCGCAGCGGCTGAGCCGCGCTGTTTTGATATCGACGGTGTCCTCCCGCAGCGCGGTGGCGTACAGGGGCAGGCCGGACCTCTCCAGCAGCCCCGACAGATGTTCCGCCTGCGTCTCATACACAGGCAGGCGAAAGCAGGCCCCCATGGTGGCCCGCACCGTCTTGGGGGAGAAGGGGTCGGCGCAGTGGTTGGTCAGAATCAGGCCGTCCGCCCCCAGGGCGTCGGCGGTGCGCCAGATGGTACCCACGTTGCCCGGGTCCTGAAGGCCGTCCAGCACCAGCCAGCGGTCCCCTGTCAGCCTCTCCGGGGGAGCAGTGTCCGGCATTTGGGCCAGAAACAGCACCCCCTGGGGAGTTTTGGTGTCACATAGGCTGTTCAGCAGGTCCGCCGGCACCTCCGCCCGCCACAGACCGTCAAGCCCGGGCGGGTCC
The DNA here is from genome assembly GCA_951801655.1 of uncultured Oscillospiraceae bacterium. Lineage (GTDB taxonomy): Bacteria > Bacillota > Clostridia > Oscillospirales > Oscillospiraceae > Lawsonibacter. Next base: position 4,745 of record CATONV010000025.1, read on the forward strand.
ACCCCCTGGGCCGTCACCACCGCCTCAATGGGGATTCCCGCTTTCAGGGCTTCGGCCAGCAGCTTGGGGCCCTCGCCGAAAAAAAGCCCGCTGCTTCGGCGGTACTCCCGGTCCGATGTCAGCTTGCGGATGTGCTTGATGAGCCGGTTGCTCCGGCTGGTGATAATTTCCAAGGGAGTCCGCCTCCTTTTGGACACGATTCTTATATAATAAAGGTATCCCTCCCGGTTGTCAAGGAAAGTTTTTTGTCGATCACGGGACTTCCCCCTCAAACACCGTCCGGGCGGGGCCGGTCATAAAGACAGTTTCTCCCCTCCTTTCCAGAGTAAGGACTCCCCCGGGGAGGGCAGCCTCCACCCTGGAAGAACACCGGTTTTCCCGCAGAGAGGCAGCAAAGCAGGCGCAGGCCCCGGTGCCGCAGGCCAAGGTAACGCCGCTCCCCCTCTCCCACACCCGCAGGGTAATGTGCTCCCGGTCTGGGCAGGCGGCAAACTCGATGTTTCGCCTCTCTCCCCCCAGAGAGGGGTGGCACTCTAAAACAGGTCCCAGCTTCTCCAGGTCCACATTCTCCGGGTCGGGACAGAAAATTACCCCGTGGGGGTTGCCCACATCGGCGGGGATCACAGTAAATTTCTCCCCCGCCGCCTCCAAGGCGACGGCTGGGAAGACCCGCACCGGCCCCATGTCCACGGTGACCCGGTCCACCTCTTTTCCCAGGATGTGCAGCTCCAGAGACCTGGGACCGGCCCCGGTGTCGATGGTAAGGCAGGTTTTTCGGGTGAGTCCCTTGTCCCAGACGTACTTGCCTACACACCGGATTCCGTTGCCGCACATGGTCCCCCGGGAGCCGTCGGCGTTGTACATCTCCATGGCAAAGTCGCCTCCCCGGCCGGGGCAGATGCAGATGATCCCGTCCGCCCCCACTCCAAAGTGCCGATCGGACAGCCGGACAGCCATCCCGGGCAGGTCAGGCGGTGTCCCCTCCAGACAGTTGAGGTAAATGTAGTCGTTGCCCAAACCCTCCATTTTGGTAAAGCGCATAGGTGATTCCCCCTTTCGGTGTCAGCCTATGCGGAAATGTACGCAGAAAGACCGGGGACGTATGCCCCGGCCCTTCTGCAAGGGCGGCCTGTGGCCGCCCGTATAAAATCCAACGGTTTTCCCCAAGGCGGGCGGCCACAGGCCGCCTCTGCACAGAGGGGATGAAATATTTCTCAATAAATCACCAGATATTTTTCCAGCTCCCAGCTGGATACCCGAGTCTGGTACTCCTCCCATTCCCGCAGCTTGCCCTTGACATAATGATCGGCCACGTGCTGACCCAGTACATCCAGAATGAGAGAGTCCTTTTCCATCTCCTCCAGGGCGTCCTTCAGGGTGTCAGGCAGCGTGTAGATGCCGTTTTTCTCCCTGGTGGCGTCATCCATGGCGTAAATATCGCCTGTAATCTCCGGAGGAGGAGTGAGATCCCGGGCAATGCCGTCCAGGCCGGCGGCCAGGCAGACGGCCACCGCCAGGTAGGGGTTGCAGGCGGGATCGGGGGAGCGCAGCTCCACCCGAGTGGCCTGGCCCCGGGCGGCGGGGATCCGGATGAGGGCCGACCGATTGGAGGCCGACCAAGCCCGGTAGCGGGGGGCCTCATGGCCAGCGCCCAGCCGCTTGTAGGAGTTGACCAGGGGGTTGGTGACGGCGGTAAATCCCTGAACATGCTCCAGCAGTCCCGCGATGAAGGAGTAGGCCGTTTTAGACAGGCCCCTTTCGCCGTTGGGGTCACAGAAAACATTTTTTCCGTCTTTGAACAAAGACATGTTCAGATGCATGCCATTGCCGGCGATGTCGTAGATGGGCTTGGGCATAAAGGTGGCATGCAGGTGGTTCTTCTGGGCAATGCTCTTGGCGGTGAGCTTAAAGGTCATAATCTTGTCGGCGCCGTCCAGGGCGTTGTTGTACTTAAAGTCGATCTCGTGCTGGGCCACGGCGCACTCGTGATGGCTGGCCTCGATCTCAAAGCCCATTTTTTCCAGATTCAGGCAGATTTCCTGCCGGGTGGACTCGCCGTGGTCCAGGGGGCCCAGGTCAAAATAGGCGGCCTCGTCCTTGGTGACGGTGGTAGCCCGACCGTTTTCGTCGGTCTCGAAGAGGAAGAACTCCAGCTCCGGACCGATGTTGAACACGTCAAAGCCCATAGACTCCGCCCGGCGCAGCACCCGGCGCAGCACGCCCCGGGGGTCGCCCACGAAGGGGGTGCCGTCGGTGTTGTACACGTCGCAGAACATGCGGGCCACCTTGCCGCCGGCCACCTTCTCCGGAACAATGAGGAAGCTGTCCAGATCGGGATAGAGGCACTGGTCCGACTCGTGAATCCGGGTAAAGCCCTCGATGGAAGAGCCGTCGAACATGATCTGGTTGTTCACCGCCTTCTCCACCTGGGAAGCGGTAATGGCCACATTCTTCATCTGGCCAAAAATATCGGTAAATTGCATCCGGATAAACTCAATTTCCTTCTCCCGGACGATACGGATGATGTCTTCCTTGGAATAGCCCATAAGCAAAAATCCTCTCTTTCCTGAATTTCGGTTCCTAGTATCGCACTGTTTCCCCCGGATTGTCAAGGAATTTTATTGACAAATCGACACAAATTAGTTAGACTGTCTCTTGCCTTATATACAGAAAAAGGAGCGGACTCCCTATGAAAAAACCATTTGTCACCCTGGCGCAGCTTCAGGAAATTGTGAAGGACTACCCCACCCCCTTTCACCTCTATGACGAAAAGGGCATCCGGGAAAATGCCCGGGCCCTGTACCAAGCCTTTTCGTGGAACCCGGGGTTTAAAGAGTATTTCGCCGTAAAAGCCACCCCCAATCCGCAGATTTTAAGGCTCCTCCACGAGGAGGGCTGCGGCGTGGACTGCTCCTCCCTCACCGAGCTGATGATGAGTGACCGCTGCGGCTTCAAGGGCGGGGAGATCATGTTCTCCTCCAACGACACTCCCGCCGAGGAGTTTGTCCTGGCCGACCGGCTGGGGGCCACCATTAATCTGGACGACATCACCCACATTGACTTTCTGCAAAAAACCATCGGCCATATCCCCAAAAAAATCTCCTGCCGGTACAACCCCGGCGGTACCTTCACCCTGGGGGAAAGTAAGGAGGGCTTTCAGGTGATGGACAACCCCGGGGACGCCAAGTACGGCCTCACCCGGCCCCAGATGACCGAAGCTTTTCAGCGCCTGCGCGAGCTGGGGGCGGAGGAGTTCGGCATCCACGCCTTTCTGGCCTCCAACACCCTGTCCAACGAGTACTACCCCGCCCTGGCCGCCATCCTGTTCCGGACGGCGGTGGAATTAAAGGAAGAGACCGGGGCCCACATCACCTTCATCAACCTGTCTGGCGGCGTGGGCGTGCCCTACCGTCCGGAACAGCCCGCCAACGATATCGCCGTCATCGGCGAGGGGGTGCGCAGGGCCTATGAGGAGATTCTGGTTCCCGCCGGCATGGAGGACGTGTCCATCTGCACCGAGCTGGGCCGGTTCATGCTGGCCCCCTACGGCCATCTGGTGACAAAGGTTCTCCACCAGAAGCACATTCACAAGGAGTATGTCGGCGTAGACGCCTGCGCCGCCAATCTGATGCGACCGGCCATCTACGGGGCCTACCACCACATCACCGTCATGGGCCGGGAGGACGCCCCCCGGGACCGCAAGTACGACGTGACTGGATCCCTGTGCGAAAATTCCGACAAATTCGCCGTGGACCGTATGCTGCCAGAAATTCACATCGGCGACCTGCTGGTCATCCACGACACCGGCGCCCACGGCCACGCCATGGGCTATCAGTACAACGGCCGGCTCCGCTCCGCCGAAATTCTCCTCCAGGAGGACGGTTCCGCCCGCCTCATCCGCCGGGCCGAGACCCCCGAGGACTACTTCGCCACGGCGATTTGGGACTAGTCGGAGCATTTTCCCGTCCCGCCGCGGCGAAAACGCCTCCTTTTGAAAGGAGGTACCCCCGAAGGGGGCCTTTACGCCCCCACGAGGACATTCAGTTCTCTGACCAGACTCAGCGCCGCCTGGAACAGGTACGTCTTTTCCATGCTGTCCCGTTCTGCGATGCGGTCCAGAAGCAGGTCCAGTTCTTTCTGCTGTTTCTCGTTTAGGGAGGATTTCATCTGTTCTTCCTGTAATTTGGCGTTCAAAATACACGCCCTGTATTCGCCGTCATTCCATTGGTGTCCCATGCGCCTCTCCAGTAAAAATTCGTAGAGGCATTGCGTCAGGTCGTCCATTGCGGCACCTCCATGTACCCCAAACGGGGTTTGTTGTACTTCCATTATACAAACCCCAAACGGGGTTGTCAAGAGGGAAGGTAAAAAAATGACAAAATTACCGGAACGGCTCCTCTCACTCCGGCAGGAACAAAATTTTTCGCAAAAAGGCCTTGTCAAAGAGATGGGCCTTGCTTTAAATACCTACGTCCGGTATGAACGTGGTGAACGGGAACCCACCGCCTCCGTCCTGGTCCAAATGGCGGACTTTTACGACGTAACCCTGGATTACCTGGTAGGACGTTCAGACGAACGCAAATAAGGCTCCTTTTGAAAGGAGCTGTCAGCCGAAGGCTGACTGAGGATTGTATTTTGCAAAGCAAAATATACAAAGTAAACCATGTCTGCACAAGCCCGGCCTATTCCATACATTTCGCCTGCGGCGAAATACAATCCTCCGTCACCGCCCTTCGGGCGGCGCCACCTCCTTTCAAAAGGAGGCTTTTCGAGGTGGAGACCCGTGGCCGGGCGGGTCAATTTGTAATAATCATTCGAGGTGACTTCTTTGAACATCATGGCGGAGCTCGCCATCATTTTTGGCGTCTGTCTGATCTCCGAGGGCATCGCGGCCCTCCTTCCGGTGGCCTTTCCGGCCAGCGTAATCGCCCTGCTGCTTCTGGGGCTGCTGCTGTTTTCCAAAATAATTAATCCGGAGAACATCCGGCGGTTCAGCGGCTTTCTGGTGGCCAACATGGCCTTTTTCTTTCTTCCCGCCTGCGTGGGCGTCATGGAACACGCCCCGGCTATTCTAGGGCAGCTGGTTCCCTTTTTTCTCATCAGCTGTCTTACCACGCCGGTGGTCTATTTTGTTACCGCCTGGTCGGTTCAGTGGCTCATCCGCCTCTCCAGAGAAAAGGGGGCAAAGAAACATGCTTGACACCCTTCTTTCCTCCCCTTTTTTCGGCCTGACCCTCACCGCCGCCGCCTGGTGCTTTGGCTGCTGGGTCCAAAAAAAGACGGGGATGCTGTTGTGCAACCCGCTGCTCATTGCTGTGGCCCTGATCATTGCGGTGCTGTCCGTCTTCCGCATCCCCTATGAGACATACTCCGCCGGCGGAAACTTCATCCATCTGATGCTGGGCCCCGTTACCGCCGTGCTGGCCCTGAACATTTACAACCAGCGGGCCATTCTGCGGGAACATTTTCTTCCCGTTCTGGCCGGCTGTCTGGTGGGTAGCCTCACCAGCCTGGCCAGCGTTTTATCTCTGTGCAAGCTGTTTCACGTGGACGAGGCCCTCGCCGCCTCTCTCATGCCCAAGAGTGTCACCACCGCCATCGCCATGGGCATCGCCGAAAGTCACGGCGGCGTGGCGGGCATCGCGGCGGCGGCCGTAATGGTGGCCGGTATCACCGGGGCCATATTCGCCCCTCTGTTCGCCAAACTCTTTCACATCACCGAACCGGCAGCGGAGGGACTGGCCATCGGCGCGTGCAGCCACGCCCTGGGCACCACTCGAGCACTGGAAATCGGCCCGGTTCAGGGGGCCATGAGCTCCATCGCCATCTGCGTGTGCGGCATCTTAACCTCCATTCTGTCTCTGTTTCTGTAACCACCCCGCCGCAACCCGCAGCGCTCCATATGAAAAGGCCGCCCCCTGTCGGGCGGCCTTTTTTCATCTTTTCTTGCTGAAAATGCGCTCCAAAATATCCCAGTCGTCGTCGTTGACGGCGGGCTTGGGGGCCTCGGGCTCGACCGCCTCGGGGGCGGCAGGCGTCTCCGCCTCTGGCGCGGCGGGCTCCGGAGAGGGGGCCACCGGGGCAGTCTCCTCCTTCTGGTGAGGGAAGGGAATGGACTGGTTCTCCTCAAAGCCGGTAGCGATTACGGTAACCCGGATCTCGTCCTCCAGCGTCTCGTCAAAGGCGGCGCCGAAGATAATATTGGCGTCAGGGTAGGCGGCCTCCTGCACCAGATTGGCGGCGGTCTCCACCTCCTCCAAACCGATGTCCATGGAACCGGTGACATTGATCAGTACGCCCCGTGCGCCGTTGATTGAGGTCTCCAGCAGCGGGCTGGAGATAGCCATCTTGGCAGCCTCCTCAGCCTTGTTCTTGCCGGCGGCCCGGCCCACGCCCATATGGGCCCGGCCGGCGTCCTTCATAACAGCGGACACATCGGCGAAGTCCTGGTTGATGAAGCCGGTATTTTTGATGAGGTCCGAGATGGACTGGACGGCCTGCTGAAGCACATCGTCAGCAATCTCAAAGGCGTTGAGCATGGTAATTTTCTGATCGCTGGCCAGCTTCAGCCTCTCGTTGGGGATAATCACCAGGGAATCTACCTTGGCGCGCAGCTCGGCGATGCCCGCCTCAGCCTGACGCATGCGGCGGGGACCCTCAAATCGGAATGGCTTGGTCACCACACCCACGGTGAGGATGCCCTGTTCCTTGGCGATGTCGGCCACAATGGGGGCCGCGCCGGTGCCTGTTCCACCGCCCATGCCGGCAGTGATGAACACCATGTCCGTGCCCTCCAGAATCTCGGAGATCTGCTTGCGGTTCTCCTCGGCGGACTTGCGGCCCACCTCCGGATCCGCCCCAGCGCCCTGGCCATTGGTCAGCTTCTCTCCAATTTGAATCTTATTGGTGGCACTGGAAGCCTCCAGCGCCTGTTTATCCGTATTGACGGCAATGAACTCCACGCCTTTGGTTCCGGTGCGCACCATGCGGTTGACCACGTTGTTTCCGCCACCGCCCACGCCGATTACCTTGATGCTGACCACGCTTTCAGGGCCCATATCTAATCCGAACGCCATTGCTTTTCCTCCTATGTATAAGTGGGGTCCCGCATCAAAGAGTCCTGTGGGGTGGTCCCAGGTTTTAGACATATTATATTACATTGTAACGCAGTTTCCCGTTCAGGTCAAGAGGAAATCACAAATCGACCAAAGTTTCCAAACTTTTCAAGGGGAAGTCACCTTATTCGGGGAGTACACCGCTTTGGATCGCGTCAGGTCCATGGAACCTGACGCATTCTCTCCGTCCCGCTGCTCCATCTGTTCTCGGATGGCCTGCATCAGCCGCACGTCGTAGCGGAAGTCGCCGTTCAGTTTCATCTTTACGTCGAAGCGCCCGGCGTAGCGGGCCACCAGCTGGGTGGACTCCAGCCGTATGGCGGAAATTTCCTCCAGAACGCCCTCCCCCTCCAGCGCCTTCAGCAGCGCGGTGAGCGCCTCCAGACGGGTCTTCTCCTCCTCCGGCACCTCCAGCATGCTGCCCGCCTGGGGGGCAACGGGAATCAGGCCGGATACCACAATGGCGCCGGAATCGGCTGGGGCAGGCTCCAGCAGCTTCCCGCCCACACTGATCAGCCAAGGTTCCTGGGCTGTTTGGACAGGCTCTGCGTCCGGGTCCTCCTCCAGACGCGCCGTCTGGAGGGCCGCCACCTGTTCCGGATCGGGAACAGCCACCTGGGCCACCGCTTCCCACTCCGTCACGGTAATCAGAATGGTGCTGGGCAGGGCTCGGTTGATGGTCAGGTCCCCCACATAAGGCAGAGTGGTACGGATATTCCGGTCAATTCGCACCTTGTTCAGGCTGTACAGGTTGTCGCCCAGCTCAATACCCGAGGCGGCAATAATCTCCTCCTGTGTATACCGCTGGCCGCCGGTAACCGTCACCCTCTCCACCCGGAAGAACACGGTAGCCCCCACCGTCAGCGCCACAATCACCCCGATCACACACAGCAGCTTAAACAGCGGTCCGAACCGACCTCTGTTTCTCCTTCGTGTCCTGCTGCGGTGACTGTGTCTTGGCATGTCGTCCTCCCAAACTTCGCTTCACCCGTCTCTCGCCGGTCATCCTCTCCGCTACTCGTACTCTCCAAACGGAATCCTCCGTTGCTGTCTCCCGTTTGTGTCTTCTCCCTTACGGCACCTCCTGGATATCGGCGCCCAAAGTCCGAAGGTTTTTGTCCAGGTCCTGGTAGCCCCTCTTGATGTGGCGCAGCTCGAACACCTGAGTGGCCCCCTCCGCCCCCAGGGCGGCCACCACTAGGGCGGCTCCGCCCCGCAGGTCGGTGGACCGCAGGCTGGCTCCATGAAGCCGTCCCACTCCGCTCACCATGGCGGTCCGGCCGGCCACCTGAATGTCCGCACCCATACGGCGCAGCTCATCCACATGTCGGTATCGGCTGTCGAAGATATTCTCCACAAAGAGGGTGTTTCCCTTCCCGCCGGCCAGGGCGGCCATCAGAATGGCCTGAGCATCGGTGGGAAAACCGGGATAGGGAGCGGTGCGCACTGGTTCAATTCCCCCGAGCGGGGCGGCGCTGGACAGAGATATGGATTCCCCGCCGGTACGCAGGGTACATCCCGCCCTCTCCAGACAGGCGAGGACGGCGGTGAGTGTGTCCGGCGCGACACCGGTAAGCTCTACCTCTCCCCTGGCGGCGGCGGCGGCACACAGGTAGGTGGCAGCCTCGATCCGGTCGCCCATTACCCGGTACTCCACCGGGTGCAGGGCGCCGCCACCCTGAATGGTAATTGTGGAGGTGCCCGCCCCCGTCACCTGCGCGCCCGCAGCCCGCAGGAAGCCCTGCAGGTCTGCAATCTCCGGCTCCTGGGCAGCCCCCACAATGGTGGTTTGGCCGGGACAGCCGCAGGCGGCCAGCATAGCGTTCTCGGTGGCCCCCACGCTGGGGATGGACAAACAGATCTCCCTCCCCTGCAGCCCCTTCCGGCAGCGGCGGCAGCACAGGGCCCCCTGCTCCTCCAGTATCTCCGCCCCCAGGGCCCGCAGGGCGGCCAGATGCAGATCGATAGGCCTGGGTCCCAGCTCGCACCCCCCGGGGTAGGACAGCTCCGCCGTCCCCAGCCGGGCCAGCAGCGCCCCGAGAAAGATCACCGAAGACCGCATTTCCCGCATCAGATGCTCCGGGATACTGCTGCGGATTAGGGCGGAGGCATCCACAACCACGGTGTCCCCTTCCCGTTCCGCACGGCCCCCCAGCAGACGCAGAATGTCCAAAGTAGCGGACACGTCGGACAGATCGGGGCAATTGTGGAGTACGCACTGCCCCGGCACAAGCAGGCAGGCGGCCAGAATGGGCAGCACGCTGTTCTTGGCCCCGTGGACCTCCAGGGTCCCGTACAGGGAACGTCCGCCCTGAATTTCATAATAACTCATGGGATAGCCCTCCAAATCATTGGAATCTGGGCTATCCTATGCAAAAGGAGGGGATTTGGTTTCTGGAAAGCTTCTTCGCCAAAGAAGAGTCCCTGCGGGGGAAGAGGCTTATCTCATAATCTCCCGCAGCGTCTCATAAATCTTCTCCCCCGCATTGGGGACGGCCATCGCCTTCAGCGAGGCCACCATTTTCTCCCGGCGGTCCCGGGACTGAAGCAGAAGGGCAGCCTTGTCGTAAAGAGTATTTTCCACGCAGTCGGTCTCCCGCAGCAGGAGGGCCGCCCCCTGGTCGGCCAGCACCCGGGCGTTTTTCTCTTGGTGATTGGCAGTAACATTGGGGGAGGGCACCAGCACGGCGGGCCTGGCAACGGCGGCAAGCTCTGAGATGGTGGATGCCCCCGCCCGGCACAGCACCAGGTCAGCGGCGGCCATCACCAAGGGCATGTCGTAAATATACTCCCGCACCTCGATGCCGTTATCTCCCAGCTTCAGCCCCCGGCGCAGCAGCTCCTCCTGCATCCAGGGATAGTCCCGCCCTGCGCCGTGGATGTGCCGCCAGGGCGCGCCCTCGTAGCACTCCTTGGCAATGAAGTCTACCATCTTTTGGTTCATTACCTCGGCCCCCAGGGACCCCCAGTAGGACAGCAGCAGGGGCCTCTCATCGGAAAAGCCCAGCTTTTCCCGGGCCTCCGCCCTGGAGTACTTGAAGAAGTCCCCCCGGACAGGTGTGCCGGTAACCACCACCTTGCCCGGGTCGTCGTAGTTCTCCCTGCTCTCCTCAAAGCCCACTATCACCCGGTCCACCACCTTGGACAAGGCCTTGGTCGTCAGGCCAGGCACGGCGTTGGACTCGTGGACAGCGGTTGGGATTCCCCGGTGCGCGGCCTCGTTGACCACAGGGAAGGAGGCATAGCCCCCCGTGCCCACCACCAGGTCGGGCTGAAACTCGTCCAGAATAGCCCGGGCCTGCTTTTTGGATTTCTGCATATTGATCAGGGTGCCCAGGTTGTGGGCAATATCCGCCGGGGCAAAGGAGCGGTGGAAGTTGGTGATGGTCACCGTCTGGATGCGGTAGCCTTCCTTGGGCACCAGCTTGTTCTCCATGCCGCCGTCCGCTCCCACAAAGAGAACCCGGCAGTCCGGGTGCCTCTGTTGGAAAATATGGGCCAGGGCTACCGCCGGGTTCACGTGTCCGGCGGTACCGCCGCAGGTAAACAAAACATTCATCACTGTACCCTCTTACATCAAAAATTGATTATCTCTTGTTATGTTCCTTTTCTGTGTAGGCGCACAAAGCGTGGCAGGATTCAATCCTTTCTTGGGGCCGGGATCTGCCGGGAAATACTCAGGATAATGCCCATCTCCGCCAGATGTATCATCAGGGCGGTGCCGCCGTAGCTGAAGAAGGGCAGGGAGATTCCGGTATTGGGGATCAGGCCGGTAATAACGCCGATGTTCAAAAACACCTGGGCGGCCAGCAGGGTGATAATCCCCACAGTGGTCAGCATTCCAAATTTATCTCTGGCGTGAAGGGCAATCCAGTAGCCCCGAAGGATCAGCATAGAAAACAGGAACAGGATCAAAAGCGCCCCTACCAGCCCCAGCTCCTCCACCACAATGGAAAAAATCATGTCGTTTTCCGGTTCGGGGACAAAGCCGTATTTCTGGTTGCTGTTGCCCAGCCCCCGTCCCAGCAGGCCGCCGGAGGCGATGGAGTAAATACCCTGCCAAAACTGGTAGCCGCCGTCCTGGGGGTCCACCAGCTCAGGGTGAAGCCAGATGTAGAATTTTCGCTGCACATAGCTGGTTGTCACATACATGATGCCCACCAGGGCCGCCCCTAAACCGCCGATGCCGATGAACCACCACAGACTGATTCCGGACACCAGCAGCACGGCGGCGGCGCCCGCCGCCACCAAAAGTGCGCCTGACACATGGGGCTCAAAAACCACCAGACCCAGTACCACCGCCATCACGACGCCATAGGGAACCAGCTCCAAAAAGCCGATTTTTTCCAGAAAATTCAGCATTCGGCCCGTGCCGGTGCGCTTGGTAAACCTCTTTTTATGCTCTGTATCCCGCTTGCACAGCCGTGCGGCAAAGAAGAGTACCACCGCCACCTTGGCAATCTCCGAGGGCTGGTAGGTCGGCCCGGCTACCAAAAAAATTTTCAGCCAGCGCCGCACGTCGTTGATGGGGGCGTTCAGACCGGGGATGTAGCAGAGAATCAGCAGGACAATGGAACCGCCCAGGATCAGGGGGGCCATCCAGCGGAAATGCTGGTAGTTGATGCGGGACACCACATACATGGCCGCCACCCCCGCCGCAGCGAAGAGGGCCTGGCGGGTGATGTAGAAGTAGGGATTGTTGCTCACTGGCGGCTTGGAGTCCCGGTAGGCGGTGTAGTAGGAGGCCGAAAAGAGCATCACCAACCCAATGCCCAGCAGCAGCAGCACCAGCATCAGAAAAGGCAGATCCAGCGGACCCCTGGCCAGCTGCTCCTCCATGGTCAAATCTCGTTTTGCTTTGCGGGCCAAGAGGATGCCTCCCTTCAGGTTTGCTTCATAAGGCCCCTTTCAAAAGGGGGCTTTTCTTCACATGGGATACCGATACATGACCCCCAAAAAGCCCAAACAGCACAGCACCAGGGTGATGCCGGAGAAAACACAAAACAGCTTGGTCTCGCTCCAGCCGCCCATCTCCAGATGGTGATGGAGGGGGGCCATACGGAAAAACCGCTTGCCATGCGTCTTTTTAAAATAGACCACCTGGATAATATCGGACAGCACCTCCGCCACATAAATCAGCCCGATGACCGGGATGATCAGGGGAATATCCAGGGCAAAGGCCAGACCGCACACCATCCCCCCCAGGAATAGGGAGCCCGTATCCCCCATAAACACCTTGGCGGGGTGGAAGTTGTACAGCAGGAAGGCGGCCAGTCCGCCCGCCAGTGCGGCGGACAGGACGGCCAGATCGTTCCGCCCGAACCAGGCGGCCACCGCCATGTAGAACAGCGCCACAGGGATGGTCACCCCTGTGGCCAGGCCGTCAATGCCGTCGGTCAGGTTGACCGCGTTCACTGTCGCCACCATAACAAAGGCAGCAAAGACCATGTACGCCACCCAGGGCAGGGGGAGAGTCACATTCAAAAAGGGAACAAACAGATTGGGGGTGAGGTAGCCCTCCTCCCGCATGAGAACTGTAAAGGCGATGGCCGCCGCCAGCTGAAGCAAAAACTTCTGCGCGGCGGTAAGGCCCTCGTTGGCGTGGTGGCGCAGCTTTTGAAAGTCATCGATCATGCCGATAACACCGAAGACCAGAGCAAAGAGGAACACATACAGATACTTAAAGTTTCCTGCCCGCAGCTCCTCCCATCCAGCCACCACGCAGGCCGCGCCGATGGCCACGATGAACATAATCCCGCCCATGGTGGGCGTGCCCTGCTTGGACATATGCCAGGTGGGGCCGTCCGACCGGATGGACTGCCCCGCCTTCAGCCGGCGAAGCAGCGGAATCAGAAGCTGGCCCACAATGGCGGCCACGCCAAAAGCCACAATAAAGCTGAGAATGAAAATCATGTTGAAAACCTCCCGGTTTTTTCTCTTTTGAAGCGCGGGACAAAGTATCATACCACATCCGCAGAAACTTTTCCACCCATTTTTTGTCGGGAGGCATCGGCAGTACGGAAATATTCCGCCACCACCTCCCTCTCGTCCAGATGGTGCCGAACGCCGCCAATCTCCTGGTAGGTCTCATGGCCTTTGCCCGCCAGAACGATCACATCTCCCGGCCTCCCCTGGTCCAAAGTCCAGGCAATGGCCGCCCGGCGGTCGCTTTCCACGTGGAGGTCAGCCCCCTCCATGCCGGCCAGAATATCATCGATAATGGCCCGGGGATCCTCGGTGCGGGGGTTGTCAGAGGTGACTACCGCCAGATCGGCCAGTTCCTCCGCAATGGCTCCCATAATGGGCCGCTTGGTTCTGTCTCGGTCTCCGCCGCAGCCAAAGACACAGATCAGCCGCCCGGCGGTAAAGTCCCGGGCCGTGGTGAGGATGTTCTCCAGAGCGTTTGGGGTGTGGGCATAATCAATGATAACGGTGTAGGCCCTCGGGACGGGCACCACCTCCACCCTGCCCTTCACCCCGTGCAGGTTGGGCATAACCCAAGCCATAGACTCCAGGCCCATCCCCAGACACAGCCCGGCCGACAGGGCGGCCAAGGCGTTGTAGATGGAGAAGCCCCCGGGGATGGGCAGGTGGATATGGGCCAGATTTCCCAGCGTGAGGGCCTCAAACTCCACATGCCCGGGGAACAGACGGATATTTTTGGCGGACAGATCGGCCCTGGCGTTGTTCTCTGAGTAGGTGAAGACCGGACAGCTCACCCTCTCCTCATACCATCGCCCCGCCCCGTCGTCCAGGTTGAGGACCGCCCGTTTGCACTGCTCAAAAAGAAGCCCCTTGGCGTCCCGGTACTCCTCCATGGTGTGGTGGTAGTCCAGGTGGTCCTGGGTCAGATTGGTAAAAACCCCCACATCAAAGACAAGGCCCGCGGTGCGGTGCTGAACCAGGGCGTGGGAGGAGACCTCCAGTACCACATGGGTACAGCCCTCGTCTGCCATTTGCCGCAGAAGGGACTGCAGCTCATAACTCTCCGGGGTGGTGCGGTGGGCGGGCAGCTCCCGGTCTCCGATCATGTTCCGATTGGTGCCGATCAGGCCCACTCTGGCCCCGCCCACCCGTTCCAGCAGCTCCTTGAGCAGGCTGGTAGTGGTGGTCTTTCCGTTAGTGCCGGTAACCGCCGCCAGCGCCATTCCATCTCCCGGACGGCAAAACCAGTTCGCCGACACCAGGGCCAGGGCCAGACGGCTGTCCTGTGTGGTCAGCCAAGGCCCCGAAAAATCTGGGACCCGCTGGCACAAAACGGCGGCAGCCCCCTTGTCCAGGGCAGCCTGGAGGTAGAGATGGCCGTCCGTCTTGTCTCCAGGCAGGGCCACGAAGAGGGCGCCGGGCCGGAGGGTCCGGGTGTCGTAGGATATGGAATAAATTTCCATATTCGGGCTGGGATTTTCCCCCGTGAGGGGGACGCCGGCCAAAAGGTCGCGTAATTTCATGGTGTCACCCCTCACGGGTGGAGTTTTATTCTCTATAAGCGTCGACTCTTTCCTATCCCAGAAGAAGCCTTGTGATTACCCCGCCCGACCGTCCTCCACCACGTTGAAGAACCGGACATCCACCACAGTGCCAATAGCGGCCACATCGCCGCCTGCCACACTCTGGCGCTCGGCAGTGGTGGAGTTGCTGTAGTAGGTGGACACACCGGAGGCCCGCATGAAGAACCCCGCCTTCTCCAAGGCATTTTTGGCCTTATCATAGGTCATTCCGGTAACGTCGGGGACTTCTGCGCCGGATTCCGGGGCGGCGTCGCCCAGGTACAGGATCACAGTAGAGCCGCCGGGGATGCTGGTCCCCGCCGCGGGGACCTGGCGGGAGACGGTGTCTCCCTCACCGATGGTACGGAATTTCAGATTTTTCTTCTCCAGGTCTTTCTTGGCGTCGTCCGGGGACTTTCCGGTCACTTTGGGCATAGACACGTCCACGGCGGCGGACTCCTCGGCGCTGTACACCTTCTCGATGCCCATGTAGTCCAGAATCTCCCCTATGAGGGGCCCGGCCTTCTTTGCGGCCATGTTGCCGCCGCTGATGTAGACGCCGTGGGCGGTTTCGTTGGCCCCGGGCGCCTTGGGCAGAGGGCGGTCGTAGGCGATCAGAACAATCACCTGCGGGTCGTCGGCGGGGGCGTAGCCCATGAAGGAGACGATGGTGTGGTCCTCCTCCCGCTTGACCTCAGAGGAGCCCGTCTTACCGCCGATGCGGTAGCCCGCCACATAGGCGTTGCCGCCGGTGCCGTTGGACACCACCTGCTCCAAAATGTCCGCGGCCCGCTGGCTGGTCTGCTGGCTTACCACCTGGCGGATTATCTCCGGCTCGGTATTCTGGACGACGGTGCCGTCCTGGGTACTCACCGACTGGACCACGTAGGGCTTTACCAGGTAGCCTCCGTTGATCACGGCGGAGAAGCCGCAGATCATCTGGAGAGGGGTAACCTCAAATCGCTGGCCGAAGGAGGCGGTGGCCAGTTCCACCTCGCCCATTTTATCTTTGTTCCAGATAGCGTCGACCAGACTGGCCTCGCCGGGCAGGTCGATGCCGGTGTTCTCCATCAGACCGAAGGCCTCAAAATACTCGTAAAATTTATCCTTCCCCAGCCGCCTGCCGATCTCAATAAAGGCCGGGTTGCAGGAGTTGCCCACCGCTTTGGCCAGGGTTTGGTGGCCGTGACCCTGCCGTCTGGAGCACTTGATCTCCCAGTCGGCTATAATGACCTTGCCGGAGCAGTTGAAGGTGTCGCTCTCGCTCACCACCCCCTCCTCCAGGGCGGCGGCCAGCACCAGGGCCTTGAAGGTGGAACCCGGTTCATAGCGGGAGTCGACGGCCTTGCTGCGCCACTGGGCGTTCACTGCGTCGGAATACGCCTGGGCCTCCGCCTTGGCCATCAGCTCGCTGTCGGTGAGGTTTTCTGTGTTGTTCTCCTTCAGCCGCTGGAACATCTCCTCCTTGTCCTTCTCCATCTGAGTCAGGAGAAGCTCGTTGGTAATCTGGGAGTAGCTGTTGGGGTCGAAGTCCGGTGAGCTGGCAATGCCCAGGATAGCTCCGGTTTTAGGATCCATGGCAATGCCGAAGGCTCCGTCCTGCACGTCGAACTCCCGAATGCCCTCATCCAGGGTTTTTTCCAGGTAGGACTGAATGGTGGCGTCGATGGTAAGGGTCAGATCGTAGCCGTCCACGGCGTCAATGTACTCGGCGTAGGTGTTGTAGGTCTCGGTTCCGCCGGCAGTTCGGGTGGTGACCACCCGGCCCGGGGTCCCCTCCAGCACATCGTTATACACCGCTTCAATACCGTAGGCCCCGCCATTGGCGTTGACAAAGCCCAGGGCCTGGGCAGCCAGGCCAGAGTAGGGATAGTACCGTCTGGTATCTGGAATCAGGTAGAGGTAGGATGAGGTCTTGTTGTCCGCAATGTAGGTCCGCAGGGCCTCGGCGTCCTCCTCCTCGATGTTGGTCTTTACCTCCCAATATGCGTTTTTTGTGTTGTGGACCTGCTTCTCCACCTTCTCCCGGTCCAGCTCAGGGAACAAGGCTGTCAGCTCGGCCACCATCTGGTCCTGGCGCAGGGCCATGTTGGCCTGGCGGACCTCTTCGGACAGATCCTTGCCCTCGGCGTCCTTTTTGTCCACGCTGTTCACCAGATCCCGGGGGGAGAGAATCAGCTTATACACCGTGGCGGACATGGCCATCACGTTGCCGTTGCGGTCATAGATGTTTCCCCGCTGGGCGGAGACGGCGTAGTCCAGGGTCTGCTGCTTGGCGGCCCGCTTCTGATACTCGTCGTGGTGAAGGATGGAGATATCATACAGCTTCCACCCCAGGGGAATAAACATCAAAACCCCGCACACCGCCATCAGTCCCAGAGTTCTTCTCAGGATAGACCGCTTGGAGTGGCTGCCCCGGGTGGCGTTCATGGGGGCGCCGGTCCAGCTGATGCCCCTCTCGTACCTGCTTCGGTTGGCGGCTCTGTTCCTGTTTGTGGGTCTTCTCATGGACACGTGATCCCCCTTTGTCGGAAAAAGGCGCAAGAAAGCCTCTTTCTTGCGCCCAAATGTCTCTATTTACCGGCGGGCCCGTGCGCTTTGCCCCTGCCGGACCGTTGCTACATTATGCGCACGTCAGCGGAAATATTCCAAAATGCTTCCGAAGATATCCCCCACCCCTTGGATCAGACTGCGCAGCGGGGAGGGACCCGTCTCCTGATAGACGGTGACGGTATCCGGTTCGGACAGGTCGATATACACCACCTGACTGTTGGTGGGCCGAACCATGGTGTCCCCTACCGCCTCCTGAATAGAGGCCAGATCGAACACCTTCTCATACTGGGCGGTGAGGGTGGCGTTGTCTCTCTTCAGGCTGGACAGCTCCTGCCGCAAAGAGACCATCTCGTCGTTTGCCACCGTCAGCTGGGCGTAGCTGGTAATCATCATAATAGCAAACACCGCCACCGCCAGAAAGCCCACCACCGCAAAGGGGGCTACCGCTCCCGCCGGCCGAACCTCCGCACGGGCACGCTCCCGCTTGCGGACCTGTATTCGCCGCTTGGGAAGGGGGGCCGGGGCCCGCCGGAGCTCCTCCCCGCGCCGGGGCGCCCGGACGGCGGAGCCGTCATAGGCCGGGGCATAGGCCACGCTGCCGTAGGTGCTGTATGCAGTTGTATTACGGCGGCGATACTTGGCCATGTCGGTTCTCCTTATCGTTGGTATTTCACAGTTTCTCCGCCACCCTCAGCTTGGCGCTGCGGGCCCGGGGATTTTCCTCAAGCTCTCTCTGGCTGGGCAGGACGGGTTTTTTGTGAACTAATTTAATGTCCGGCGTCTTTCCGCAGACGCACACCGGGAAATCAGGCGGGCAGGTGCATCCTCTGGCAAAGCCGGCCAGGCCGGTTTTGACGATGCGGTCCTCCAGCGAGTGGAAGGTGATCACGGCCAGCCGCCCCCCTCTGTTCAGCCTGGGAACCGCCCGCCGGAGCATCCTCTCCACCGAGGAGAGCTCGTCGTTGACGGCAATGCGGATGGCCTGGAAGGTGCGCTTGGCCGGGTGCTGCTTCTCCCGCAAGGCTTTCCCGGGCATGGCGCTTTTGATCACCTCCACCAGCTCCAGGGTGGTCTCTATGGGCTTGTCCTCTCTGCGGCGGACAATCGCCCCGGCAATCTGAAGGGAGTATCGTTCCTCGCCGTACTGTGATATGATTCTTTGCAGCTCCTCCCGTGGCCAGGTGTTGACCACGTCGGCGGCGGTCAGCCCCTCTCCCCGATCCATCCGCATGTCCAGCGGCGCGTCGGACATATAGGAGAAACCCCGGGTTCCGTCGTCCAGCTGCGGGGAGGACACCCCCAGATCAAAGAGCATACCGTCCGCCCCGGGCAGAGACAGACTGTCCAAAATCCGGTCCACCTGATCAAAGTTGCTGTGAACCAGCTCAACTTTGTCCATCCAGGGGGCCAGCCTCTCCCGGGCGGCATCCAGGGCCGCCTGGTCCCGGTCTACGCAGATGAGGCGGCCGGCGCTCAGCCGTCCGGCAATCTCCCGGCTGTGGCCCGCCCGGCCCAGGGTGCCGTCCAGATAAATTCCGTCCGGGCGGATGTTCAAAAGCTCGATGCACTCGTCCAGCAGGACGGGGCGGTGGGTAAACTCACTCATATCAGAACCCCAGTTCGGCCATGCAGGCCGCCATCTTCTCCGGGGTCATCTCTTCCTCCTCCTGAGCGTTCCAGGCGGCGGTCGACCAGATCTCCGCCCGGTCGTGTACCCCAATAATCACGGTCTCCTTCTCCAGGCCGGCGTATTTGCGCAGCTTCTGGGGGATGACAATACGGCCCTGGCTGTCCGGCTCGCACTTGGCTGCGTTAGCGAACAGGGGGCGCATAGCCTTGGACTGGCTCATGGGCAGGGAGGCAAATTTTTCGGTAAAGCGGTCCCAGGTGGACTGAGGGTAAATGGCCAGGCAGGCGTCCACCCCCATGGCCAGGTAGAAGGTAACGCCCAGCTCCTCCCGGAGTTTGGCGGGGATGAACAGCCGGCCCTTGGCGTCGATGCTGTGCTCATATGTGCCGGTCATTCTCTCACCTTCCCCCACCTTGCCGCTATATTAAGGGATTTCTCCCCACTTTGCTCCACTCAGCTTTTTCAGTATAAATCCTGTTGACATAAAAATCAAGAGTTTTTTTCTGTCGTTTTTGTTCTAAACGCAGCATTTTCCTCAAAAAACTTGCATTTTCCGCCCAAAAACATACGTTCCATTTTAGGTTGGAAAGCAATTTTTCCATCGCCGCGTACAAGATATGCAACATGCAGTCTGCATATCCTTCCATATCTTGTGGCCCTCTGGAACAGTTACCAATCTATCCCCCTCCTGGAAACCGGGGAAAAAGTTGAAAATAAATTTTTTTCTCTCTGCCCTCCCGTCAAAAAGTCCTTTTCGGACGGCGAATCCTATGCTATACTGAGTATAACGCTGTCGAATTCGACATGAAGGAGGAAGCACTATGCTCTTTAACAACTGGGAAGCCCTTGAGGAGGCCTGTCTCTCCTGCCGGAAATGTGCCCTGGCGGACACCCGCCACAATGTAGTCTTCGGGATGGGGCCCCGGGACGCCGAGGTCATGTGTATCGGGGAAGGCCCGGGGGAGAATGAGGACCTCCAGGGCAAGCCCTTTGTGGGCCGGGGCGGCAAGCTGCTGGATGACATGCTGGAGATGGTAGACCTGAGTCGGGAGAAGAATGTCTACATTGCCAACATGGTCAAATGCCGCCCGCCCCAGAACCGGGACCCTTTGAACACCGAGCAGGACGCCTGTATTGACTATCTCCGCAGTCAGGTGGCACTCATTCGTCCAAAAATCATCATCTGCCTGGGCCGTATCTCCGCTTGCCGCATCATTAAACCCGACTTCAAGATTACCAAGGAACACGGCCAGTGGTTTGAGAAAAACGGCGTATGGATGACCGCCCTGTTCCACCCCGCCGCCATTCTCCGGGATCCCCGCCGCCGCCCGGAGACCTTTGAGGACCTGAAGATCATCCAGGCCAAGATTCTGGAGATCTGCGACCACACCTATTGAGACCTCATCCGCCGCTTTGGGGCGCAGCCTCTTGAGTAACCCCTTTTTCCGGACGAAGCAAGCGTGCTAAGGCGCTATGTATCTTTCATCCGCCTTTGGGACATGCTATCCCTGAGGTGATTGTATGGAATTGAACATGAACGCGGCGGTGACCTTCGGGGAGCTGCTGCAAAAGAACCCCCAGGCCTCCGCCTTCTACGACCGCTGCACTCCGGAACAGCGCAACGCCATCCTGCTCCAGCTGGGACAGATGACCAGTCAGTCCCAGCTGCGGGCCTTTGTGGACAACCTGCCCAGCGCATCCCTGTAAACCCGGACCGCCCGCCCCCTGTGGGACGGGCGGCGCTGTTTTCTACCCCCAGCCACCGATAAACTCCGGTTGACAGTCGGTATCCTGAACGACAAAAATCTCGTAGAGGTGGGACAGGGCGTCCCAGGTGGCAGTGTCCAGGCAACCCGTTGCGGGCAGGCCGGCCGCCCGTTGCAGCCAACGGATGTTGTCCGCTGTGGCGGGACCGTTGCAGCCGTCCGCGTCACAGGTGATGATGCCCTCAAAGTGCCCGGCCAGGATGTTAAACATGGTCTGGGGCACGATCAGGTACTCTTTCGTCTCCCCCTCATGGACTGTAATACCCTCGGAGGGGAAGATCCGGGTAGCCCGGGAGTAGCCGGTTTTGGACTGCTGGGCCAGCCAGGCGTTTCGAATGGCGTTCCATGTAGCCTGGTCCACCGTCCCGGTGACAGGCAGGCCCGCCTCCTTCTGAAAGCGCATAACCGCCTCCAGTGTCCTCTCGCCAAAGTCTCCGTCCACCGCTAGCTCCGGCAGGAATTGATACGTGGACGACAGCTGCCGCAGCATATATTGCAGACTGCTCACCGGCTTGGAAAGCATCTCCCTCTCCAGCAGCTCCCGCCCCGCCGCAGTGTCTCTCATACCTTCACTCCTCTCTGTCCGTTCTGCCCGTCCCTCTGTCCCTTCTCCAGCGGGCGGCCCTGATACTGGCCCATCCGAGGGGTATTGTCCCACCGGCCCGGACCCTCCCCAGGCAGGCCGCCGGCCATGACCGGGACGGCGGCCTCCCGCAGGGACTGTGCCCGCACCGTGTCCCGGCGGAGAAAGTAGTCCGCCAGGGCAAAATTTCCATAGATGGAGTTCCAGGTGGTCTCATCCACATAGCCGTCAGGCGTCAGCCCCACCAGCTGCTGGTAGGTGCGCACCGCCCGGGTGGTGGCCGGGCCAAACTCGCCGTCCACCGTCATGGGAGACAGAGAACTGTCAAACTGGGCCAGCAGGGCCAGCATATATTGGAGGATGCCCACCTCCGGGCCGCTGTCTCCCTCCTCCAGGGGACCGGCAAACTGGAACAGGACGGTCACGATGGTCTGCCCCTGGCTCACCAGCTCGGCCAACTGGAGGATACCCGTATAGAGATAGACCATCTTGTACCAGGTGGCTTTGCCCACCACCCCGTCGGGCGTCAGGTTGAAAATCCGCTGGAAGGTGGTCACCGCATCCCGGGTGTCCTCCTCATAGACGCCGGTGACGGGGGAAATTTTGGGAATGGCGGGGTAGTTTTGGGAGATGCGGTTGAGCATGGTTTGGACCGCCGTTACGCTCACCCCCACGGAGCCCAGACGCAGGGGCGTTTGGGGATATGTGGCGGAGATATCCTGGATGGGGGCGTCCACCACCAGCTCGATGTCGCTGCCATAGTAATGGCGCAGAATCTCCATGGAGTTCAGGCCGTCCTGGGCCAGCTCCTGACTGCCCCACTGAGACAGGCCGTCGCAGGTGGAGGTAGTGCCGTTGCAGAACTTGGCTGCCAGCGGTTCCACATACCCCTGCCGCCGGATATAGTCGTTGAAAATTTCGTCCACCACCTGACTGATATTTTCAAAAATATTTCGTCCCCGGATAAATTTCTGGTCGTACTGGGTGGTGGAGGTAATCTGAAAGTCATAGCCCCGGCTGGGATAAAATTCCGTGTACACCCGGTTCAGGGCGAAGGAAATGATGGCCAGTATGTTGGCCCGGATGGCGGCCGGTTCCCAGGTAGGATAAATCTCGCTGGAGGCCACATTCTTCACATAGTCGGGAAAGGAGACCGTAACATTCTCCGCCCACTGGTCGGGAAGTCCCAGGTGTACTGTGATGGTGCGGGGCACATATGGAATAATCACGGGCATGGCGGCTCCCCCTCACAGACTCTGAGCGGAGATATCCCTCTCATCCCGCTGCTGAAGGCTGCACATCCCCTGGGGCAGGGGGATCAGCTCCATATCCTGCACCGTCTCCACCCCCGGAAACACCTGTACATTCTCCACCTGGAGCATGGCATACCCTGGCTGTTCCGCCCACAGGCTGCACAGAGCAAAAGGGGCCCCGTCTCCAGGCAGTCCGCCGGGTGAGGTGCTCTCGCCCAGGGCGGGGGTGTCAAGTGTGATTGTTTTGATTTTTCCGCTGCTGTCGGTATTTTGTATGGAGAGCAGTTTCCACTTGCCCTCTTTCCCCGGCGCGGCCACCACCACGGTGGCCCCCTCCAGGGGAATCTGCGCCTGGGAGGTGTACACCCGGACGCTTAATGTTCCTGTTGCTTGCATTGTGATACCTCCTGAAACGGCACAGCTGCGCCGTTTATCCCATCCTATGCGGGAAACACCCTCCGCGCCCCATGCGTCTCCCGCTGAAGCGGCAGACGGGATTACGCTGCTCCCGCTTTTCCTCTCTTGCATTGCGCACATATTTATAGTACAATGGAGCGATATTGGAAAGAAGGAGGCCCATCCATGAGCATGACGGCCGTAAAATCAGTGGACCCCCGCAGTCCCGCCCGCCGGGCCGGGGTCCGCGCGGGAGAAACCCTCACCCACATCAACGGCCATCCTGTTGTGGACGTACTGGACTACAAATTCTACAGCTACGACCCCCGGCTGGAGCTGACCTTGCAGTCTCCGGACGGGACGGTCCGCACCCTGCGGGTGAAAAAATCCGAGGGGGAGGACCTGGGACTGGAGTTTGAGACCTATCTCATGGACCGGGCCCGGTCCTGCGCCAACCACTGCATCTTCTGCTTTGTGGACCAGATGCCCCCGGGCATGCGCCCCTCCCTCTACTTTAAGGACGACGACGCCCGGCTCAGCTTCCTGCTGGGCAACTACCTCACGCTGACCAACCTCTCCCCCCGGGAGGTGCAGCGAATCATCGACCTGCGCATCTCCCCCATCAACGTGTCCGTCCACACCACCGACCGGGAACTGCGCTCGAAGATGCTGAAAAATCCCCGGGCGGGGGCGGGCATCGATATCATGGAGAGACTGGCCGCCAACCACATTACCATGAACTGCCAGATCGTCTCCTGCCCCGGCATCAACGACGGCCCCGCCCTGGACAGCACCTTGTCCGATCTGGCGGCCATGTTCCCGGCGGTGAACAGCGTATCGGTGGTGCCTGTGGGCGTGACCAAATACCGGGAGGGGCTCTTCCCTCTGCAAACCTACACCAAAGAGACTGCCGCCGCCCTCATCGACCAGGTAGAGGCCTTCGCCGCCCGTCACCTGGAGGAGAATGGGACCCGGCTGGTGTGGTCCTCCGACGAATTTTACCTGCTGGCCGGGCGGGAGCCGCCGGTTGAGGACTACTTTGAGGACTTCACCCAGCTGGACAACGGGGTGGGCATGCTCACTCTCCTCTCCCAGGAGTTTTCCCGGGCCCTGAACCTGATGGAGCCGGACGAGATGGAGGGGACCGTCCCCTTCTCCATCGCCACCGGGGTATCCGCCGCCCCATTTTTGGCAAAATTAGTGGGACAAGCCCGGGAAAAATGTGGTACAATAGAGGGGCGGGTCTACCCTATTGTCAACCGCTTTTTTGGGGAGACCATCACCGTGGCCGGACTGGTTACCGGGGGCGATCTCATTGACCAGCTCCGGGGGAAGGAGCTGGGGCAGCGTCTGCTCATCCCTGCCAGCATGCTCCGCTCCGGGGAGAACATCTTTCTGGACGACGTGACCACTGCCGACGTGGAGAGGGAACTGGGGGTGCCCGTCATCCCCGTCCCCCAGGACGGCTACGAGCTGCTGGACGCCATCTGCGGCGTCCGGCTTACCCCCGAGACCCAGAAAGCCGCCTGGGAAAATGAGGAATTTTACCGGTATAATCCGTAGGGGAGCGAAAAGAGCCCCTTTTGAAAGGGGCTGTCACGGAGAAGCCGTGACTGAGGATTGCGTTTTGCGAAGCAAAACATACGAAGTAAACAAAGTTTTGCAACCTTGCGTTTGCTTCGCACATTTCGCCTGCGGCGAAATCAATCCTCCGCCCCAGTTTGCGAACTGGGGCACCTCCTTTCTAAAGGAGGCTGGCCCTGCGGGGGACGAGAGAGTTTAAAAGGAAGTGACCATATGAAACCCTTAGTTGCCATTGTAGGACGGCCCAATGTGGGCAAGTCCATGCTGTTTAACAAGCTGTGCGGGCAGCGGCTGTCCATTGTGGAGGACACCCCCGGGGTGACCCGGGACCGGCTGTACGCCCAGTGTGAGTGGCGCAACCGCGTGTTCGACATTGTGGACACCGGCGGCATTGAGCCGGGCACCGACGACCAGATTCTCTCCTTCATGCGGGAGCAGGCGGAGATCGCTATCGGCACCGCCACGGTAATCGTCTTTGTGTGTGACATCAAAACGGGCATGACCGCCTCCGACCAGGAGGTGGCCAACATGCTGCTGCGCTCGGGCAAGCCGGTGGTGCTGGCGGTGAACAAGTCCGACCAGACCGGCCGGGAGAACCCGGACATTTATGAGTTCTACAACCTGGGGCTGGGCGACCCCATCGCCGTCTCCGCCGTCCACGGCCACGGCACCGGCGACCTCCTGGATGCCTGCTTCGAGCACTTCCCCCCCGAAGAGGAGGAGGAAGAGGATGACGACGTCATCAAAGTGGCGGTCATCGGCAAGCCCAACGTGGGAAAATCCTCCCTGGTGAACAAAATCCTGGGGGAGGAGAGAGTGATTGTCTCCAACGTGGCGGGCACCACCCGGGACGCAGTGGACAGCTTCTTTGAGAACGAGAAGGGCAAATACCTGTTCATCGACACCGCCGGAATGCGGAAGAAGTCCAGGGTGGACGACCGGATTGAAAAATTCTCCGTCCTCCGGGCGACGATGGCCATTGAACGCAGCGACGTGTGCCTCATCATGATCGATGCCCAGGAGGGGGTCACAGAGCAGGACACAAAAGTCGCCGGGCTGGCCCACGAGGCGGGAAAGGCCTGCATCATTGTGGTCAACAAGTGGGACGCCATCGAGAAGGACGGCAAAACCATGGACAAGATGCGTCAGGACGTGATGCGAGACCTTAGCTATATGACCTACGCCCCCGTCGTGTTCATCTCCGCCCTGACGGGCCAGCGGGTGGACCGGCTCTTTGAGCTCATCAACTACGTGAACAACCAGGCCGCCATGCGGATCACCACCGGCATGCTCAATTCCCTTCTGGCCGACGCCACCGCCCGGGTCCAGCCCCCCACCGACAAGGGGCGACGGCTGAAGGTCTACTATATGACCCAGGTGGGCGTCAAGCCCCCCCACTTCGTCTGCTTCTGCAACGACGCGCGGCTGTTCCACTTCTCCTACCAGCGGTATCTGGAAAATCAGATCCGCTCCACCTTCGGCCTGGAGGGCACCCCGGTGCGCCTCACCGTCCGGGAGCGGGGCGAGAAGGAGGGGTAAGGGATGCTGACCGATATTTTATACGATGTCACAATGGACCTGATTTTCAGTTCTGTCATCCTTGCCGTAATCGCTTACTTCTGCGGCTGCTTTAACGGGGCGGTCATTGTCTCCAAATATATCCTTCGGGATGACATCCGCAATCACGGAAGCGGAAATGCAGGATTAACAAACTTTTTCCGGACTTTTGGCGGACCGCTGACTCTTGTGGTGATTCTTACAGACGTTCTGAAGGCCGTTGTGGCCATTATTGCCGGCGTTTGGCTGACAGGACAGCTTATGCGCATAAGCAGCGGAGAGATGGATCTGGCGGTCCGCATCCTGGCGAAATACTGGGCGGCATTGTTCTGCCTGCTGGGGCACATGTTCCCCTGCATGTTCCACTTCAAGGGGGGCAAGGGCATCCTCTCCGGGGGAACCATCGCCATTATGCTGGACTGGCGCATCGCCCTGGTGGTGTGGGGGGGCTTTCTGGTGCTGGCAGTACTGACGAAATACGTCTCCCTGGGCTCCTGCTGGGCGGGGGCCTCCTTCCCCTTCGCTACCTGGTTCGTCTATCGTAACGTAACGCTTACCGTTTTGGCCGTTATCATCGGCGGGCTTATCCTGTACATGCACCGGGCCAACATCCACCGACTGCTCACCGGAACGGAGAACAAGTTCAGCCTGCACCACAAGAAAGGGTAAAAAAGCCTCCTTTTGAAAGGAGGTGCCCCCGAAGGGGGCGGAGGATTGCGTTTTGCGAAGCAAAACATACGAAGTAAACGAGATTTGGATTATTTCATACATTTCGCTTCGCGAAATACAATCCCCACCGCCCTTCGGGCGGAGCCCCTTTCAAAAGGGGCCTTATGAAAACTGGGAGGTAATCGCTATGAAAATCACAGTTCTTGGCAGCGGCGCCTGGGGGACGGCCCTGGCTCTCTTACTGCTGGAAAACGGCAACGACGTGATCCTGTGGTCCTACACGGAGGAGGAATCCGCCGTCCTTCGGGAGACCCGGGAGAACCCCATGCTCAAGGGTGTCCCCCTGCCCGAGGAGCTGAAGCTCACCACCGACATGGCGGCGGTACGCGGCTGCGGGCTGGTGGTGGTGGCCACCCCCTCCTTCGCCGTGCGGTCCACCGCCAAGCAACTGAAGGAGCTGGCCGACCCTGGGACCATCCTGGTGTCCGTGTCCAAGGGAATCGAGAAGGACTCCTCCCTGCGCCTGAGTCAGGTCATCGAGGAGGAGGTCCAGGGAAAATGTCCGGTGGTGGTTCTCTCCGGGCCCTCCCACGCCGAGGAGGTGGGCCGGAAGATTCCCACCGGGGTGGTGGTGGCCTCTGAGGACCTGTCCATCGCCGAGAAGGTCCAGGACTTGTTCATGAATCAGCGGTTCCGGGTGTACACCAGCGACGACAAAATCGGCACCGAGATCTGCGCCGCCCTGAAAAACATCATCGCCCTGTGCGCCGGCTGCTGCGACGGCATGGGCTGCGGGGACAACACCAAGGCCCTTCTCATGACCCGGGGCCTGGCCGAGATGGCCCGGCTGGGCGTGGCCCTGGGGGGCCGGAAGGACAGCTTTA